>BNTU01000010.1 GCA_025996835.1 Bacteroidia bacterium | reverse complement strand
AGTAACGATATCGTAAAAAACGTATCTGGTTGTCTCTATCGTTCTACCCTTTCCCGATTAGCTCACAAAAATACAAAATTTGTGAATAATCGACTCCTCAACATTTCTCGCTGCAAAGGTACGAGGTCGTTTTGTTAAGAAAATTAGGTTAAAATGAGGTTGCGCAGGCAGTAAAAAACCGCCCGAAAGTTTGTGCTTTCGGGCGGTTAAACTCTAATATCTAAACTATTCTTTAATCAACTTCTCCACACCAACAACGTTCCCACCATCCAAAATTCGCACAAGATAAACTCCTTGCGCCCAAGATGCAATAGTCACCGTTTCGGCATCGCTCAACATTTCTTTTTCAAACACTTTACTGCCTGAATTGTTGAAAAAGCTTACCGTTTTGCCGGCGGCGTTTTGGATGGTTACTGTTCCTTTTGCGGGGTTGGGATAAATATTTTGTGAGGATGTTGCGGCTTTGACGGGTACAACGGTGTTTCCCGAACAATTGCTTAATTGTGCTTGTAAGGCTGTAATTTCAGCAATATAGCCGCTGATGCTATCACGCAAGTGTTGATAAATATCCCCTGTTACTTCCAATCTGCCACTATAATTGGGAAATTGAAAATTGTAGTGATTATCAGAACCTCCTGATAGCGTAATATCGTAGAATCCGGCAGCAGAATTGGCATTTGCTGCACACGAAATAGTGGGTAATTGGTCTAATACGTTTTGATTGTCGTTGTTTTTAAATCCGGAATACCGTAATACGAAAGTTGGATTGGCTTCGCCTACTTTTCTCCATGCATCTTGCACCCAAACATTTAAATCCGCCTTTTTGATGGTCAATTTGCCGGTCTCATAGATGAAATTGTAGTTTGTAGCATAGCCTCCTGAACAAGAAATCACATATTCGCCCACATCACTATATGACGTTGCTGTGGTTGATATTGTAGGGCGAGAGATACTGTAAGCATTATCATCATTGACAAAACCATCATAATGTACTGTGAAATCATAATAGGAATAATCTCCATACGTGCGTGAAGTACTATCGGGAATTACATGTAAATCACGTTTTGAAATGATTAATAAACCATCTCGATAGGTAAATGTGTAATTGTCTGCTTCTGCACCTGATGGAATGATGGTTCGTGAACCGGCATCTGTACTACTTGGCTGCATAGTTGGTAGTTTAGATAGCACAATTGAATCTTCGCCATTAACAAAACCATTGTATTTGCATGTAAATGGCGGGAGCGTTTCACCATATTGCATAGAAATGGTGTCGGCTTGCACTATAAGTTCTTTTTTATTAATTGTCAAATAGCAACTATCTTCTCCTGCTTTAAATCCATCCCCATCGGTTTGTGTGGCAAGAATAGTTACTGCCCCTGCTTTTTTAAGCGTTAAGATATTGCCAACAACTTCTGCAATGTCATTGTTTCTGCTCTGATAGACAATGGTAGCAGAGGTATTGTTGGAGGTAGCGGCAAGCGGTATCTGTTGCAAATCGCCATAAGTGGTACTATTGGGCGATAATGTAAAATCAATAATTGGTGATTTTTTTAATATGGGCAAATTATTTGAACCATTGGGAACATACCAAGTATCATTGAAATCCCAATACAAGTTATCCTGATTCCATGCCTGCGATTGAAAAGAAGCCACATCGGTATCTTTCCCGTTATAACCTGCCGTAGCCTGACTGCTTACGGTTGCTGTGTTTAATAACATCGAAGACAAAGCGTAGCAAGCCTCGACTGTGCAATCTCCATTTGCAACAATTCGCCCGATACTCCCATTAGATGTTATATTTGTATTGACGGCAAAACAATTGTTTATTGTTCTTCCGTACCCACAAATACCACCGGCATAAGAATTGTTAGAATAATAAGACGATGATGATACATTTCCTGTAGCATAACAATTACTTATGGAATAATTAGTTACATATCCGCAAATGCCACCGGCATAAGAATGATAAGACGATGATGATGATGATGATGATACATTTCCGGTAGCATAACAATTACTTATTGACGAATAGTCTGCATATCCACAAATACCACCTGCATAAGCACTATTACCGGGAGATGAGGCGGAAATATCACCTTCTACACCTAAATTTTTGATTGTAGCACCCGAAATATAACCGAAAACACCTGCATATACTGTTGATGAGCTTTCTATGGCAATATTTACATTTAAAATGTAGCCGCCACCATCAAAAGTACCCTGAAAAGAATTTGTTCCTGAATTTCCAATTCTTGTAGTAATTCCTGTTAGATTCTGTGTTAACAAGAAATACCTACCGGAATAAGTAGTTCCACCATTCACCGCCGTTGCCAATGCCGCCATATCTGCTTTGCTGGCAATCAGATAAGGGTCTTGCGATGTGCCACTGCCGCCACTGTATGTTTGGGCGGTCGTCATGCTTATTGCTGCGAATAAGCAGAGAAATAACTGAAATGTCTGTTTCATAATTTTACTCATTATGTTTAAATTTACAACCTTATTTGCTTCCAATCTTATACTTAATAGTGCCAATTGCTGTATCTACATGCTCTATAAACAGTTCGTGCTTGGATAGCAACTCTTTAAGCTCGTTTGAATAGTCTTTTTGAAACTCGCTACTTTTTATCAAATAGACCACATGTGATAAACAACGCCGTACATCTGTTGTCACTTTTTGCATTTCTGCTTTTGCCGAATTGAACTCTTCCAATTCTCGGTTTAAACTTTCAATTTCTTTGTCCATAACTTCTTTTTATTAATTTAAATTTTTCTAAATCTTCTCAGGCTCATCAGGACACTCTCTATCCCCGATAACAAAGCCATCAAAAACCGCTGCAAAGGTACAGGGTTATTTTCTATCAATCGGCATAAATTTGTGGCAAAGATTACCACACTTTGTGGCAAATTTTACCACATCTTTATGTGCTTGCGATTTTTTCTGCAATTTTTTGGGAATAAACAGCAAAAAAATCTTCTTCCAAAGCAATCGAAATCTGATACAATAGTCTGGAATGAATGTCCTTGCATTTCAGAATTTTATAAAAATTGCTGCGGTCGCAATTCACCTTTTCGGCGAGCCATGCGATAGAAAGTTTTTTGTCCTTTAAACTTTGCTGTATCCTTTGCCCAATATGTATTTCTCCTGTGTCTGTTGCCATTTGTATATGAAAAAAAGCGTGAAACTATTCGTAAATTGCTTATTTTACGTTTACCGGCTCTGCAAGACCTCTGTAGATTGATAAGCATCGAACAATTCACGCCAAACGGCGTGAACTTTCGCAAACTTATTTCCTTCTACTGTTTTGAAATTTTGCAGATTTCGTAAACGCGAAAATAAGAGCAAAAACTCTAATAATCAATATTTTACAAATTTAAATTTCCTGTTTCATTGTTGTTTTTATTTTTAAGTTTCAAGTGGGCAAAGGTACGAAACAAAATTCAAATTTGCCTGTTTTCCGGGCAAATTAGTCTGAAATTGGGCAAGGGCTTCTAAGCAAATATTACGGCTTGGCGGTTTTTTTTCTCTAATTTTTTGATGCTATCGGTCGATGGAAGTTCTTCTGGCATCGTACCGCCAAGTTCTTCTATGGTTTGTCGCACCTTTTTGCCCACTTCAAAATGGGTTTGATTTGCATTTTGTTTGCCTTGTATGTTCGCGCGCCTTAGTTTTTCTTCGGTTTGGGTGGCACGAAACAAGTTGGCAGCCAATTCGGTACTTCCCATGTGGTCAAGAATTTGTTGAGAAGGCTTCAACTGCTTCTTTTTGTGTATGCCTTTCGCATCCAAGCCTCCGTACAAACCTTTATAGCCGAAATTTTGGAATATGGCAAAATCAATCGCATCAATTACTCCTGCATGACTGGCTGTTTCTGCCAATTTTGTGTTGTGCGCCCTAAGCTCATTACGCAGAAAAAGTCGCTTTTCATTTTCCGAAGTCAGAGCTTTGTATTTTTCCATTTGCGTGATTTCTTGCAAGCGGGTTTGGATAGCAAAGTAACTCTGTCCCAGCGCAATAACCTCTTTTGAAGGGTCAGCATTTTGCACAATTAAATAGCACGCATAACGCGACAATTTGATGCTATCTACCTGCCTTTCAGCACCTTTGCCTACAATTATCATTTCGTTGCTCGCAACGAAATGATCGAGAAGCACCTGTGAGGCGGTTTTGCACGATTCTTTGGCTCTCTCCACCACAGAGATAAAGTTTCGATACTCGGCATATTCCAATACCCTGGCTAATTCGCGAGCACTCCAATACTCGTTGCCATCTTCATCAATCCGTTTGATTTGCTCAAAAATCACGGACACTTTCTTTTCTAACTTTGTTGTTTTCATAAAAATTTATTCTTTATATTGATAATTATTTTGAATTATTTTGCAAAGGTACGAAATAAAATTCAAATTTGTTGGTTTTTTGCATTGTTTATTCAACGATAATTTGCCAAATCAGTTAATTTGGCTACCTTTGCGGGTAAAAATAGACAGTTATGGAAACAAAAACAGTTAAGCGGTTGCCTTATGGCAATTCCAATTTTGAGAGCATTATGACGGGAAATTATGCTTATGTGGATAAGACTCGGTTCGTTGAACAACTTGAAAATGAGCCTAATAAGTATCAATTTTTCATTCGTCCGCGCAAGTTCGGCAAGAGTTTGTTTTTTTCCTTGCTTGAGCATTATTATGACATCAATCGGGCGAAAAATTTTGAAAAACTTTTTGGCGAGTTGTATATTGGGAAGCATCCTACGCCCCAAAAAAATGCTTATGCCGTAATGGATTTTGATTTTTCGAGCATAGACACTTACGATGAAGAGAGTTTTCGGCATTCTTTTTCTCAGAGAATACAAGGTTCTGTTCGTCAATTTTTAAATATCTACCGAAATATTTTTTCGGATGCAGAGAGGTATATTCAACAGATTGACACGGAAAAACCGGGCATACAGTCACTCCAGCTCGCCACTGCTGCCGCAGAATCTGCCGGAGTAAAGATTTTTATCATTATTGACGAATACGACCATTTTGCCAACGACCTTATCGCGATGGGCACGCACTTGGGCAAAGATGTTTACCACAACGTGATACACGCCAACGGTTCCGTGCGCGATTTCTACGAAGCCCTGAAAATTGGCACTAAAACAGTCATCGAACGCATTTTTATCACCGGTATCTCGCCCGTGATGCTGGACGACCTCACGAGTGGGTTTAATATTGCCGTCAATCTCACACTTGAACCAAGGTATAATGAAATGATGGGTTTTACGCAGCAGGAGGTGGAGGCATTGATGCTGGAAACGGGCGTTGACCCCAACCTTATCATTGTGGATATGGAAGCGTATTATGATGGCTATCTTTTTCATAAAGCCGGCGAACATCGCGTATATAATCCGTCCATGATTCTTTATTTATTTTATCAGATATTACAATCCAAAATGCCACCTGAAAACATCATTGACGACAACCTGAAAACGGATTACAGTCGTTTGCGGCGCATGGTTCAGAACGAGGATAATCGCAATACGCTGACGAAAATTATTCAGGACAATGGCATTATCTCTGATATCATCAACAAATTTACGATTGACCGTTTGGAGGATACCAAGTATTTTATTTCTCTGCTGTTCTACATGGGGTTGCTCACGGTGGATAAAGCGGTGGAGGGGAGTTTACGATTGAAAATTCCCAATTATTCCATCCGAACAGTTTATTGGGAATATCTGGAACAAATGACATTGGAATGGAACAAAGAGGTGACGATAGATGTGAGAATACAAAGTGCTGCGGTCAGGGAATTGGCTTACCGCGGCAATCTAAACCCTTACATCGAATATGTGAGCCAAAACATTTTCAGCCGCCTGTCGAACCGCGATTTGCAGCAATTCAACGAAAAACACATCAAAATCATGCTGCTCAACGGCTTGTTTCAAAGCAATTTGTATATACCACTCACAGAAAAAGAAGTAGAGCACGGCTATATCGACATTTTCCTGCAACGCAACCCACTGATTCCCGACGTCAAATATGAATGGGTGTGGGAAATCAAATACCTCCCCGTAAAGTCGTGGCGTGTCACAAGTAAAACACGCGATGCCGCCCGCGCGCAATTAACAAAATACCGCAATGCGCGCGAATTTGCCGGACGTAGCGATATGCGCTTTGCTTCAATTATTTTTATCGGCAAAGACAAATTTGAGATTGAAGAGATGAAGTGATATTTTTTCTGCATCTAAATCATTTGTCACCCAAATGATTTCGCACCGGATATCCGTACATTGTTAAAATCTTCTCCGTCAAAAAGGGGATGTCTTTGTTGGGGATGTCAATCTTCGACAGTTGCTTTTCGAGGTAGCTGTCGAAGATTTTTATTTCCGCTTCGGTGTACTTGTCTGCACATTTGCCCTGTCCCCACAGGCGGTCGTAGGCGATGTAATTGCCCGGGTAGAGGGTGTAGTTGCGGAATATTTCGGCATCTATCAATTTGGCTGCGGCGTCGCCCTGTTCGTTTCTTGTCAGGGTAGGGTTGATTTTTTCGAGGTCGCTGTTGATAACTTTTCCGTAGCGGAAGTGGATGCGCCCTTTGTAGCCAAACATGCCGATTTCCATGCTGGCCATGTCGTCTTTGGGCAATTTTTTGAAGTCAGGGTTGTCGCGTTTTTGCTGAAATTCTTTTGCTTTCAGATAGTCGCAGGGGTCGTATTCGTAGGATAGCGATACGGGGATGATATTCAGCGATTTAAGACTTTCTACAAAGCTGCCTTCGCCGCCCATCGCGAGCATTTTCAGCACACTTTC
This sequence comes from Bacteroidia bacterium, assembly GCA_025996835.1. Taxonomy (GTDB): domain Bacteria; phylum Bacteroidota; class Bacteroidia; order Bacteroidales; family Azobacteroidaceae; genus Azobacteroides. Next base: position 41,476 of record BNTU01000010.1, on the reverse strand, counting down.
TTGCGTGCGGTCGTTGGAATCTTTGGCGCGACCCTCCCGCTGGGCTATCCAGATGGGGCGGTGGCGATTTTCGATGGTGTCGTGAATGTAGCGCGACAGCAATGCCGAATTTTCCAACATTTGTCGTCCGGAAATGCCCCTGCGCACTATGAAACTGCGATTGAGGCGCACGAGATGCTCAATCCACGGGCATGTCAAAAGGTTGTCGCCAATGGCAATTTCCGTCATATCCAACCCGTGTTTGCACAGCAATGTGCTGACTAATGTGGCATCCAAAATGATGTCGCGATGGTTGGACATGAAGATATTAGCCCGCTCCGGCACCACATTTTCCAATCCCGAACTATCCAAACTGTCGGATATTCCACCTACCAAATCGAAAGCGAACCGGCGGACAATATCCGTCTGAAATTCGGTGATTGTCTTGTAGGAGCGCATCAGTTGGCAAAAACTTTCCCAAGTCATCTGCGGGAAAACACGCTCTATCACAATGCCCATAACACGCTTAAACTCAGAGTCTTGCAAAAGAATCTCTACGATGTGTTGCGTTTCGTCGTCGCGATACGCACGAATGTTGTCAAATACGTCTGTTGTTGCCATTATTTTCAATAATTTCAGTCATTACATCTTTAATATCCAAACCTGCCGCCCGCACTTGCTGCGGAATAAAGCTCGTGCTCGTCATCCCCGGCGTGGTATTCACCTCCAGCATACGCACGATGCCCGCCTCCGAAATGATATAATCCACCCGAATAATGCCCTGTGCACCCACCCAATCGTAAATCTGTGAAGTGAGAGTTTGTATTTCGTCCGTCAACGCCTGAGAAATGTGTGCCGGTGTGATTTCTTCGCTTTCCAAATTGTATTTGGCGTTGTAGTCGAAAAATTCGTTTTTGGGGACGACTTCAGTGATGGGGAAAACGACGGTCTTTCGCTGGGGCGTGCTTTGTCCTTGTACAGACGTGGCGCGCCACATCTCTACCTTGTCGCTGCTGTGCGTGCCTTGTGTGCCTTGTGTGCCTTGTGTGCTTTGTCCTTGTACAGACGTGGCGCGCCACGTCTCTACCTTATAGCAGCCACATGTTACTTCTGTGCCGGGTATGAAACGTTCAACCATCACCTCTTGTCCTTCCTTAAATGCCTCATCAATAGCCGGTTGCAATTCGTCCGCTGTGTGCACTTTGGTTGTGCCAAAACTTGAGCCACCATCGTTGGGCTTCACAAAAACAGGTAATCCCAACTCTTCTATGATAGCGGATGGTGCGAGCGGAGCATTTTTGCGCACAAGCACCGATTGCGCCGTTTTCACCCCAAAATTGCGCAGATAATTGACACAATAAAATTTGTTGAACGTCAGCGCAGCCGCCCCCACGCCGCAGCAGGAATAGGGAATGCCCAGCATATCCAAATAGCCTTGCAGCAATCCGTTTTCGCCCGGCGTGCCGTGAATGGTGATGTAGGCAAAGTCAAATTTGATTTTTTCGCCATCGTGCATAAATGAGAAGTCGTTTTTGTCGATGATGGGATTGCGGGCATGATCCGCCCCCCCCTCCTCAGAGAGCATCACCTCCCATGTGTCCTTAGTAATCAGCACAATAAACAAATTGTACTTCTCCTTATCAATAAAGGAATAAATACCCTGCGCACTTTTCAGCGACACAACGCTCTCCGACGAATAGCCGCCCGCCACAATGGCGATATTTTTATGATTGTTTGTCATATTTTTATCCATTAACAGCGGACAAAGGTACAAATTTTTTATAAAAATTGGTGATATTTGTGGACTTTTTTTTTTAGAATAAAGTGTGAGAAGTTATGATTTTTTGCGCACTTCGATTCAAGACTTTGTAGTACACAAACAGGTTTTTGAAAAATTTCAACTGTCTGATTTACAACGGCTTTATTCCGGGTAGTGCGCAATATGGGTTCATCGGAATATCCCTCATACTGAACACCTGCTCACCCTCAACCGTTATTTCGGCTTTGAGCAGGTAATCGCCGGCATCTTTGGGCAGCGTGATTTCAAACGGCGTTATCTCCACTTGATAGGGTTTGACGTTTACGTTCTGTTGCCATTTGGATACGATTTTATCGCCTTTCAGCAGTGTCAATGTGAGCTTCTGCTTAAACGGCTTTTCGAGGTCGTTGATAACATACACGGGGACAGTCAGTTTGTCGGCAACAGGATAGGATTTTTCCCACACATCCACCATTAGCCCCACTGGAGCAAAAGCCGATTTCACATAGCGGTAAAACTCCTGTTCATACTTCAGGTTGCGGATGTCAGTCCAGTGGTCGGAGGTTTGTCCGCGCGGGGCTTCGGGACGGGAATAGCCCAATCCGCAGAAATCCTGCACGCCTGCCGCCTGCCTATGTGCACGCCAGTATTCGGTTGTTATTGCCAAATGACGAGCATAGATATGCAAGCGTTCCTGCGGGGTCAGTTGGCTTCCGTTCCAGAGTATCTCATAGACCTTGTCGGTCAGCGTAGTGGACGAGCCGTTGCGGTTCAGCCAAATCCATCCGTATTCATTGATAATCAAAGGATTGGGGAAGACGGAATCTGTTCCTCTCGTCGTGAGCGAGCGTTCGCTGGCATCGTTATCCGGACGGCGGACTTTACCGTAGAAGTATTTTTTGTATCCTTCTTCCGGGTCGGCGAATAACTGCGGACGCATGGGCGGGTTGCCCGTCCAAAACTGAACATAGAGGTAGGGATGTGTTTCTACAGGGTCGGTTGCCGCCATCGGTTCCGACCAGCCGTTGTCCCACGGGCGGTTGGACAAGTCGAGGTCGCGTACTTGCCGTGCCGCTTCCGCAATCAAGTGCGACACGGTTTCGTTTTGTGCATCCCAGATGACAACGCACGGATGATTCCACCTTTCGCGCATCCACCGCCGATATTCTTCGGCTATTTGAGGCACTTCTTTGGAGCGGTCGATGCCCCAAATGGGATATTCATCCTGTATCATGAAGCCGAGGCTGTCGCACACTTCGTACCACCGTTCGGGCGGGAAACCAAGGCTATAACGCGCCATATCCCAGTGCATATCCTTAAATTTTTTGTGCAGGGCAACAGTCCATTGCGACTCCCAAGGCAAAGTGCTGCGGTCGGGGTCTTCAAAAAAACGAAAGATACAAACATTGGTACCGCGTATGTAATACGGTTTTTCGTTGAGTAAGGCAATTTTCCGTTCCGCATCAAAACGAAACGACCGCATCCCAAATTGGACGTGCTTGTCGTCTGCGCCCGTACTCAAGGCGAGTTCGTACAGAAATGGCGTTTCGGGTGTCCACAAGTTTGCTCCTTTCATGTCAATTTCAAAATCAACAACAGCATATCCGTCCTTGACGGTTGCTTTGGGCGAAACGGTCTTGGATGCCATTTTTTCGCCCGACTTGCTTTGGGAAACAGTATATGCCAGCGTCAAGGCTTCGGGCGCATCCGTTTCAATTTCGGCTACCACGCGGAGTTTCTCGTTTTTAATATCCGGAACACACTGTATATTGTTGATAAACGGGCGTTTGGAGAGCGTGATTTCTACATTGTCATAGATGCCGGGGATGTATTTCATCTTCTCGAGGTCTTCCCCGTTGGGGATGCTGCTCGGCATTTGCGCTTTGCTCCCCACACCGATAACAATCTCGTTGGGCTGTCCGGCAGGTTTCAAAAAAGGCTTGATGTCGAAATACGACGGCGTGAAACAGAACGCATTTTCGCCCGCAAACTGCCCGTTGACATAGACCTTTGTTTGGTATTTGGCTTTGAAAATCTTGAGCCGAATCACATCAAAGTTTGTGTTTGCCAAGTCAAACGTGCGTTTGTGCCAGTACCAATTTTTGTCCCGATAAGCGGTTCCTACCGCATCAAGTGCCGGTACGGCAAGGTCAACAAGACCCGGCACCGAAGTGCTTGCCGTGAAAACGTCCGGCAATTCGCCGCCGGTTTTGGCGATTTGCCATTGCCCGTTCAGGCTAAGCACCTGCCGCTCATCATAATCCACCCATACTTTCATTTCTCCTGCATCACGGTTGTCCCAACTGTAATAAGGTATAAACGTGATTTCCTTGTCGGCGGCGGCTTTGATTGTCATCACGCCATTCAGTAAGGACGGATTGAAATCGGTTGTGAATCGGGTGGCGGCACTCAGTGTGAGTTTGTCAAAATCGTTTGCATTGTCGGCTTGCTCTGCGCAATAGACTAACGGACCGCGTTGGATGGCGCGTTTGCCCACATTTTCTTTGACACGAGGATCGGCAGCCACTACTTCCACCGGCATATCCATGGTGAGCGTTATCTCGTCTCCTGCTTTCCATTTCTTTTGAAGGACAGCATACCCTTTTTCTATTGCCGTTGATTTTTTTACTCCATTTACTGCAATTTCATACGACTTGCACCAGCCGGGTATGCGCAACCTGATTTCCTTTTTCATCGGTGACTCTACAGTCAATTTTACCGTTCCATCCCATGGATAATCTGTTTCCTGGCGCAGGGATATTTTTTCTTTTCCGGCATCGAATGCGGCATTGTTGCCAATAAACAGGTTTACCCACACGGCGTCGGGAGATGTTCCGTAAATGTAATTTCCAATAGAAGGCACGAAACGGGATATTTGACTGGGACAGCAAGCAACGCCGTACCACGCCTTACGGTGGTGATTCCCTTTGGAGGCTAATGGATTGACATAGAAAAATCGGTCGCCGTCCAAGGAAATTCCGGCCAGAGCACCGTTATACATCGAACGCTCCAATACATCGGCATATTTGGAATCGCCCGATAAGCGGTTCATTCGCCAATTCCAGTACACCATCCCCACAGAGGCGCAGGTTTCGCAATAAGCGTCGTAGTTGGGCAGGTCGTAATCTTCCGTAAAACCTTCGTTGTGGCGCGAAGAGCCGATGCCGCCCGTTAGGTACATATTGCGCAGCACCACGTCGTCCCACAAGCGGTCCAGTGCTTCGAAGTATCCGGTTTCTTTTTTCAGGGCTGCCACATCTGCCATTCCGCAATAGAGATACATGGCGCGAACGGCATGTCCGCCAATATCGGTCATTTCGCGAACAGGTCTATCATCCTGATGATAAACAGTATTCCATGGTTTTCCATCCCCTGCGCGGCCATCGCCGCCTAAACTTTCACCCCTTACGAATCCATATCCGTGTCCATGGCCGCGTTCTTCAAGTAGCCAATTGGTGAAATCAAGGTAACGCGCATCGTTAGTTGCTTTATAAAGTTTCACTAATGCCAACTCAATTTCCTCATGTCCGGGCACCCAATGACGTTTATCAGGTCCAAAGACAGTCATCATATAATCGGCCATCCGGATAGCCACATCCAAGAGTTTTCGTTTTCCTGTGGCTTGGTAATAAGCAACAGCGGCTTCTGTCATGTGACCGGCGCAATACATCTCGTGCATGTCCATATCTTCCCACCGCTTATCCAATCCTACCAGCGTATAGTATGTATTGATGTAGCCGTCGGGCTGTTGGGCGGCTGCAAATTTATCTATCCACTCGTCGGCTTTTTTCTCCAATTCGGGGTCAGGATTGTTTTTCAGCGTGTAGGCTATGCCTTCCAGTGCTTTATATACATCCGAATCGTCGAAGAAAATACCGGAATGTTTACCTTTGCCTTTGGCGGCATTTTCAAAGTTTTGTATCCGCCCTGTCTTGTTTTCAATCTGGTCGATGCACACAGCCAGCGTTGTGGTGGCATGATTTTTTAACCTCGGAGCCCAGAAGTTGTCCGTTATTTTGACGTGCGAAAAATCGACCGGCTCAATCATTTTCACAGGTGGCTTGCGATTGTTTGTCGCGCCGATACACAGCACAAAACAGGCTGCTGCTACTAATAAACTACGTTTCATTTTTGTGATTTTATACATTTATACATTACTCTACCGGTCCATATTCAATCCCCTGCTTTTTCCAATCGGTCAGAAAATAGTCCAGGGATTTCAGAAAGCGGCTATACTCTTTTTTATCGGGCGCAGTCCATCCCGTTTCGGCGTAAGCGGCGATGCGGGGATAGACTTGGGTGTTCATTTTTTGTTCGTTGGGCACAAACTCTGTCCACATCTGGCAGCCCAAACCCAGCACGCGCTTTTGCTGCTCTGCCGTCAGTCCTTCGGGAATAGGGTTGAATGAATAGGCTTTTTTCAAAGGAATAGACCTATAGTTGTAATCCAGATACGTGTATGAATGATATGAATTGACAATGTCATACCCATCTTCTATTGTTTTTTTGATGAGTGCCGGGTCGCCTCGCCAGGCTTGAACAACGGTACCAAGGGCAAGTTTTTGTTCAACATCTTTGTCGTCGGCACTTTGCCCATAGATTTTTGCACCGGTTATGTCTTGCCAACCCATCATACGGCGATTTTTGGAAGTAATCCATTGCGACATTTTGTTGGTGAAATCAATTTGCAGGTCTGCCGGTGTTTGAAAGCCGTTATCTTTCATGTATTTTCGGATGGAAGGCGAATCCGTCCAAAAAGGATAATGCACCTCATCGCCACCGATATGAATCACCTTGCCCGGAAACAAAGCCATCACCTCTGTGAGTACATCGTGAAAGAAATCGAGCACTTTGGGGTCTGTTACATTGAAAATGTCTATCTTATTAGCAAGATTACAGGGTATTTTGAATTGTTTTCCTGTTGTACCCAGCCATGGATAAGCGACAATGGCAGCATCGGCATGCCCCGGCATTTCTATTTCGGGGACAATGGTAATATGTCGAGCGGCGGCATACGCAACCACCTCCCTGATTTCGTCCTGCATATAGAAACCTCCGTGGGGTTTAAGGTCAAAATAACCGTCTTTGTAATCCGTATCTCCCCATCCTTTTCCTACTGTTGAATCGCGCAAAGTGCCGGTTTTGATTAGTTCGGGATATTTTTTAATTTCAATGCGCCAACCCTGTCTATCCGTAAGATGCCAATGAAAAACATTCATTTTTAACCGAGCCATATTATCCAACAGTCTAAACACAGCCTCTTTCCCTTGGAAATAGCGGGATTCGTCCAGCATAAAGGCACGCCATGGAAATTGCGGATAATCGGTGATTGTACCGCATTGTAGAGATGCCGCCCCGAACAATTGCCGCAAGGTCTGAATGCCGTGCAAAATACCGGCAGGCGCATTGGCTTTAATGGTGATTTGCCTCTTTTTGATGTCCAAAACATATCCTTCCGGATGTTCCGGCAGCACTGAGGCATCTAATACGAGGGTGATGTCGCCTGATTTCTTGCCTTCCTTCAGTTCGACAGTAGAGACGTGGCGTGCCACGTCTTGCGCCACGTCGTGCTGTGCCACGTCATGCGAGATGTCTTGCGAAATGTCTTGTGCCACATACGAGACGTGGCACGCCACGTCTCTACAATATGCGGCTTCGTTTGCTAACTCCGGCGGGAACGCGATTGTCAGTTTGTCTTTCAGTTTGAAAGAGCCGTTGGCATATTCTATTTGCTGTGGTTCGGGCAGAACGGCATATTCCTGAACGATTTCTTCTTTGCAGGCATAAAAGCCTGACAAGATGCAGGCTGCTACACAATATTTACTTACTGTTTTCATTTTCATTTTTTACTCTTTTTATTTATTTAATTTTTTTATCCTGTTAATCCTTTAATCCTGAAAATCCTGATTCAGACAATTGTTCTATCCTGCAACCCACATCTTTCCCACTGAATGCAATCCCCAGCAGAATAACTTTCCGGTCAAGAAACGGCTCATAATACCGCTTCTCGCGGATTTGCGCGATGGCTTGGTTGAGCAAAGTTTCCAATTCCGTGGTGGCGTGGTATTTCAACTCTACCACTATCGCCACTCCCTCTTGCTGCAACACGGCGTCTATACGTCCCCGGTTGGTCATCCTTTCGCTTTGAATATTGAAACCCAGCATGGTCATCCACATTTGAAAGATGTTGTGATAAAAGGCTTCATTTGCTAAATTTTTCGCTTCCGCCTTGGCTGGTTTTTTCGCCTTGGATGGCTTTAAAGTGTAAGGAACGTCGGCAAACATGATACGCATATTATTTGTAAAGCCTTTCGCATCGAAAGCAAGGATTTGTTTCAACATCGTTTTTCCAAGTACTCCCAATTGGTCCACAGGGTATTGGGTATATGCACTTAACAGATGCTTCATCAACGACACTCTCACTTCCTGATTGGGAACTCCAAGCGTGTATTCAGGCTCTCCATTAATCATTTCTTTGTTTTTGACCGTCAGATAACCTGCCTGAAATAATAAAGGCACATCATCAAGCGCATCCGGATCGTAACTGTCAAAAGCCGATGAATCAGCAATAACAGGTTCCAATACCGTTTTGGCAAGACCGTGTTTTTTGAGGCGATTAATCACAAAAGTGGGCGTACCCGTTGCAAACCAGTAATCGGAAAACTCTTTGTTGTCAAAAAACGGCAGGGTAGAAAACGGATTGTAAACCGATGTTTTGCCATCCCATGTGTAACCATCGTACCACTTACGAATTTTTGCCAGCAAATCCTCCCGTGTCATACCCAAACGGACTGCAGTATTGTCAATATATTCCGAAAAATCACGTTCCAATTCTTCTTGGGTATAACCGCAAATAGAAGAAAATTGCTCACTTAATGAAATATCTTTGAGACTGTTCAACGCTGAAAATATTGACACTTTGGCCACTTTTGTTACGCCTGTCATAAAAACAAATTTCAGATGGTCGTCGGTGGCTTTCAATACCACGTAAAATCCCTGAAGAAACGCACGAATTTCTGCTGCTTCCGGCTTGCCTATCGCATCCAGTATGGGTTTGTCGTACTCGTCAATAAGCACAACCACTTTATTGCCTTCTTTGCGGTGCAATAACTCTATCAATTCGACAAACCGACCGGATGCAAACTGACGGGTAAGTATTATGTCGTTGACAGTAGCTATTGACTGCAGATAGTCCGACATGTCTCGTTCCATCTCGTCTTTGCTATCATGCTTGATACCTGCCCAATCTATCCGTATCACAGGATAGCGCTGCGTCCAGTCCCATTTATCATAGATATGGAGACCTTCAAACAGCGATTGATTGCTTGTGTAAAGTTCCTCTAAGGTGCTCACAAGGAGCGACTTTCCAAAGCGGCGCGGGCGCGAAAGGAAAACTACTTTTGATGACGTCACAAGCCTGTAAATATCTGCTGTCTTATCAACATACAGATAATCATTGCTTCGCAAATCTTCAAACGACTGAATACCAATTGGTAATTTCTTCATGACTTATCATTCTTAAAAATATCTGCAAAGATACGCAAAATAATTGTCTGAACCGTGATTTTACTAAGATTTTCAAGATTTACACGATTATAATCCTGTAAATCTTGAAAATCTTAAAAAAATCACGGTTCAGACAATTTTCAATATCTCCCAAAGACATAGACTTCCGCTATACTGGTGAACGGACTGCGGTTGCTGTCGGGCAGATAGATTTTCAGATAACGTCGTATGTTGGCGGGATTTGGAGAAGGTATATCGGTCGGCAACATCTGCGGGGAGGCGGTGTTTGGAAATACGACATCGCTGCCAATCTGTACCCATGTGGTATTCAGAACCGGGTCCGGTTCCGGGTCGTCACTTACGAAATACTGAACGGTTTTAGCGTCGCTATTATTTGTACGCCGATAAATTTCTATCCGTGTAATATTTTTCGACGCTTTCATGTCAATAATAGCCCAGTGGGGAGGGACGGCGGCAGGGGCGGCGGTCTGTGAGTGCCAGTAGGTACCAAGATTGCCGTCGATAAGCGACACCTTCCCGCCACCGTCACTGACTTGCTCATCGGATACGGACAGCACTTCCCAACTCGTTCTGTCAAAGAAAATATTCGGGTCAATTGTCAACGTATCCCAAGCCAACTTGAACGTGTCTATGGCAACCGAGTCCGGCAGAAACCATGAACGGGACTCAAACAATGAACCGGCTTCCGCATCCGAAATAGAAGTAAGGGCGTCTGTCCGAGTTACCTCGATGACTTGTTTCGCACCACCGACGGCAGTATAACGGATTTCGTTCTGCACCAAGTTTGTGGATGCTGCTCCCCATGGAATCCGTACCTGTATATTTGTGCCAACCTCAACCATAGTACCTATGCCAACGCGCCGGTTTGACAGGCTCTTTCGGTACATCGTGCCGTAGGCGGTGCCGACGCCGGTGGTGACGAGCGAGTGGTGACCGTAACTATCCGTTGTGCGCACTTCAAACGTGTAGGATTTTTCTGCCATGTTTGGCAGAATAACCTTAAAAGTGTCTAAGCCTGTAGTGGGAGTGACGGGGATAATCAGCGAATCCGCCCTGTCATTCCAAAATACGTCCACAGTTGTCACATTCGGTGATGTTTTCAACATGAAGCGGAAAAGAATCTGGTTCTCACCTGCAAAAAATTGCATATCGTGTACTTTCGGCGCACGAATCCTTTCGCCATCTTCAATGAATTGCTGATGCACGTCCATCATATTTTCGCATGACGACACACACAACGCTGTCAGCACTATAAACAGCAATGAACTCTTTTTTATTGTTTTCATATCATTTATTTATTTTTTAATTATGTAAATCATTTATTAAGGCTCAACAAGTCCATAGAGAGTTAGTTCGTTGAAATGGACTTGCCGAAATAGACTCCAAGTCTCCAGAAACTTAAAGCGGACATATTGTGTAGACACTATATCCAGCGGAAAAGCAAACTCAAATCCCCGATCCCCGGCCTCTCTATCTTCTGCGGTGTTCTGTTGGAGGGGTAAGCCCGACGGCTTTACTATCTCACAGTCCAACACTTTCGTCCAGCCCGCCCAGTCTCCATTTTGTGGGGGAGGAATCGTGGTATTCGTAGGAATATAAACCTCGAAATATCTGGGATTTGCCCAATAGTAATATCCCCCATTATCAAACGTCATGAAACGGAGATGCATAACAAAACGACTCAGTTTCACCTTGTGTGCCAGATTTAATGAGAAAGGCGCACCAAGATCCAAGGCATCAGCATCGTTCTGACCCCAATTCGTAAGATCATCATCAATCAAATTTTCTGTACGTCCGTCATTTCCGTTATTTCTGCTATAAGTCACATCGTTATCCAACCAGAGGAAAGTCATTTCCGTTTTGTTTAATCTTTCTTCAAAAAGCGGAGTGATGTTGCCTGTTGCCGGATAGATGGTATCCGACTTGTTGCCGAACAGGTCGCTGACTAACAGGGCAAATTTTTGCGGCTCGGGTTTGTAACCACGAAGCACTTGAGCGAGCGAATCGGCATTTGAGGCGATGATACGCGCGGGCTTCAGGGTGTTGGTGACCGAATCTACCGCTAATAATTCAAAGTTTAACGGTGCCTTGTCCAAATTTTTCCATCTGAATTGTACACCGCCCCAATCTTCGACTATTTCAACCGAGCGGATGGTTTTAGTCAGCGGCGATTCCAAGGGTGTGAACTGTATAGGCACAGGCTCAGATAATTCTTGAGCAAGATTTACCGCATATACCAGGGCTGTATGCTCGTCCGTATCGGTGAAACCTTCTATCCTCAGGGTGTTGTTGTAGACAGAGGTTACAGACTCCCTCTTCTGACCGTTTGACAGGGTATATTCCGTTTTCACCCCAAGAATATCCTCGTTGTTAGGGATACGGTAGGTAATCTCAACCCCTCCCGGTATCGGTGTCGGCACAACTTCCGTTATAACGCCGGGCTTCCCCTTACTCCCGCTAATAGGCTCAAGTGTCTTCTCCGTACAGGAAAAGCATGCAAGTGTAGTAACACATACTAAAAAACATTTAATAATTTTCATATCTTTAAATTTTAAAATTTATAATTTTTTACCATCCCCAATTCTGCACCAGCATAGGATTATTAATAATATCCGCATCAGGAATCGGCGCAAAATAATCGCGCTGCGTAAATTTCTGAATATACAATGTAGCGGGGGTATAATAATCGTCGATATTCGATTGGCGTACGTTCCAGCCCTGTATCGGGCGGTTCTGCTCTGTCAATGCTGTTTTCCAGCGGTGACTGTCCCAATAATACTGTCCTTCACACGCCAATTCGATTTTCCGTTCCCGCTGAATAATCTCCCGCATACGGTCTTTGTCTGCCGGATAGTTTTGAGCTGCGGGAACTGCCTGACTGTAACTTGCTACTACGCCCTGCAGTCCGGCGCGCTCTCTGACCAAGTCAATGTACTGATGCGCATTGGCGGGTCCTTCTGCTTCGTTCACGGCTTCGGCAGTGAGCAGCAATAAATCGGCAAAACGAAACTCCGGATACGGATAAGCCTGAGGCAGTAGATCGACGGCGGTTATCATGGAGGTGAGATTTATTAACTTCTTGGGGAAATAACCTGTTCCGTTATAGTTGGAATTTACCTCGAAAGCGGAAGCGGAACCCGCTTCGAGGTAACGGTTCTGCGGGTAACCACAGCTGGAATCGTCCACCGGATCATTATTGGTATAGTTTCCATACCATTTGCCGCGGTCGAATCCCAAAGTGGAATAGAAACGGGGTTCGCGGTCGAAATTCATGCCTGCGGTTTGTTGACCATTGTGAATGTAGAATTTATGGTCGGCATCACCGGTTCTGGGGCTAAATCGGTTGTCATAATCGAAACCGGGGTCTAAGTCTATTGGGATGCCCTTGTCCGAATAGAACAGCTCTACCGTAGAAAGCGGTACGCTCATCCTGTTAGAGGGTACTGGTGCACCTGATGCGGTTGTTGTAAGTCGCGCCCAACATTCGTTCTGCAAGGTTCTGTTCTCGGAAGCGGAATTTCCCCATATCAATTCGGGGTTATATCGCTCACACACAGCACTGCGCAGTGTCTGCACCAACCATGTGGTGTCCGACATGGCTTTTTCTTTTCGATAATCGGATTTCTGATACAGGCGTATGCCCGACTGTCCGCATACAGTGACAGCTTCTTTGCAGGCTGTCGCTGCTTTTTCCCACCGGGAGGGGTCGGGCACCTGGTTGAAAAACGGCTCGCCATTGCGATTGGTGAAATTGTTGTAGTCCGTATTTCCATTAAAAAGCGGACTTGCCCAATAGACCAGCACTTTGGCTTTCAGCGCATAAGCCACCGATTTCGTAAAGCGCCCCAATTCGGAAGCCCGTGCCGAGATAGTCGCAGGCAGAGCATCGCTGTCAATGACTTCCTGTATGAGTTCCAGTACGTAAGCAAAACAGTCATCAATTTTTTCGCGTTCCGCCTGTACGGTGGCTAAGGACGCATTCACCTCCATATTCGTCCTTAACGGGCAGATGGGACCGTAGAACGAGATGAGGTAGAAGTGTTCCCATGCTTTGATAAGTTTCACTTCTGCCGCCCACCGTTTTTTGTCGTCAGGCTCTAAATCCGCCACCGTTTCGATATTCTCCAGAAAGAGATTACAGTCGCGGATACCGGCATAAAGCGACCGGACTCCTCCTCCGTCGCCATCCGGAGCGGCTCCCCAATAATTGAACGGCGGGTTGGTTGGGGTGATTTTTCCCTGTGCAAAGTTCATGGCTGCTGAGTTTTGAGCAGCAGTTACGTTCCAAACCATCTCCATGGCACCCATTATCGCAGGATTATAATCCCAATGCGATGATTTGGGCATTGACCAATAACAGGAGTTTAAGTATCTTAGCGCCGCAGTCTGGTCGGCGAAGATATGGTCTACCGTTGCCGTATTGTCGGGCACAACATCCAAATAATCACATGAAGTCATGCACATTACGGCAAATAATCCAATAAAATATTTTCTAATTTTCATATTCTTTTTTTTTTTAATTATTATTTTTGTCTGAATCTTGATTTACAGGATTTTAGGATTTGCAAGATTTTGATGTCAATTATTTTCATGTCAATTATTTTCATCCTGTTAATCCTTTCATCCTTTAATCCTGATTCAGACAGTTAAAATCCAATATTAAGTCCCACATTAATGACTCTTTGCAGCGGATAGCCTAAGCCGTTGCCTCCCATTTCGGGGTCCCACAATTTGAAGGCACTCACGGCGAACAGATTGGTGGCGCTGACATACAGGCGGAGATTACTCATGTGCAATTTGCTGCGGACGCTTTTGGGCAATGTATATCCCGCTTCAACCGATTTCAGGCGGAGGAAGGAGGCATCCTGCATGAACCACGTACTGGTCTGGTTATTGTTTTCCACCTCCGCAGTGGACAACCGGGGCCAGAGAGCGTACGGGTTGCGGTTGCTTTCAGACCAGTAATTATCTGCAATCACTTTTAAAACGGCATTTTCTCCTATTAAACCGTCATCGTCTGAACTGTCGAGAAACGGTTGTATGCGCCCGTTGCCGGAGGTTTGCAACCAGAAAGACTGGCGTCCCGAGCCTTGGAAGAAGAAGGAGAAATCAAAATCCTTGTAGCCTGCCGACAGTCCGAAACCGTAATTGATTTCGGGCACGGTGGGATACCCGATGGGCACCTGGTCCCGTTCCGTTATTCTGCCGTCGTTGTCCACATCGTGGTATTTGATGTCGCCGCCCATAGCTCCGGGGAACTGTATGGGGGAGTTCTCTACTTCTGCCTCGTCCATAAAGAGCCGCTCGGCGATGTATCCCCACGTCTGGTTGATGCTGTATCCTACTCTCGACCTCCAGGGCGTGAGGCTGTAGTCAGGCTCTTCCCAATCCAGCACTTCGCTCGTGGCATACGTAAAAGTGCCCCTTCCGGTGAGCCAGAGGTCTTTGTTGAAACTTTTCTCGTAATTCAGTTCCATATCTATACCTTTACTTTGCGCGACACCCAGATTGGCTTTAATGGCAGGAATAACCCCCATGGTGTTATACTTAATACGGTCTAACAGGATGTTTTCCCGACGTTCGTGGAAAACGTCCACATTGGCGGAAAGTCCGTTGACAAATGCCAGTTCGGCACCTATATTTGTTTTGTATGCCGTTTCCCAGCCTATTTGGTCATTGGCAAAACGCGTGATTGCCGCGCCTCCCGGATTGTTATTCATCATGTCGCCCCAGTTTGAATTTCTGTTGGCATTCAAATTCACCTGCGACAAATAATAAAACCGGTCGTCGTTACTGCCGATGGCGTCGTTTCCGACCATGCCGTAAGTCCCCTTGAGTTTAAACGTATTCAACACGCCTTTCACCGGCGCAAAGAACGATTCGTTGGAGAGCATCCACGCCACACCAATGGACGGGAAAAATCCCCAGCGGTGCGCTTCGGCAAACCGCTCGGACCCGTTGTATCCGAAGTTGAACTCCGTGAAATAACGGCTATCGTAATTGTAAGCCAGCCGTCCGGACAGTCCGAGGTTGCGGTTGGGCATCGACAGTTGCAGATTGTCGGTGAGTCCTTTCTTTTCCTGCCGCAGGATATATACCAGCAAAGCATTGATGCTATGTTTGTCATTCACCACCGTGCTGTAATCCGCCGCAGTCTCCAGGTAAAATACGCCGTTAATAATTCGCTCACCCGTTCCGATAAGATTGACAAAAACCGGACCGACATTGGGATTCAACTGCTCCAAAGTGTAATTGTCGTCTAAAAAAGCATAAGAGGAACCTGCTACCTTGAAATAATGCGGATTGTACCCGCGGTTCATCGTAAAGGAAGAATACCGGTTCATATTGACCATGGCGCGGATGTTCAGCCCTTTGACGAGCATATCCAAGTTCTGCTTCGCTTCGAATTGCGCCAGCATAGTGCTGTTGCTGTAATCCTTGTATCCTTTCTGCGATTCGGCATACGGATTGATGTAATATGAAGTTCCGGCATTTCCGCCTTGGGCATTTCCAAACAGGACGTAGTCGGCATGTTTATACTTTGCATCCGGTGTATAATAGGGTTTGAACAACACCGGATTAGCCTGCATCACTTTTTTGTACATGGCATCACCCCCGTCTAACGGTCCTATGTATTCATCAAACGAGGCGTTCAGACGCATGATAAGTTCGGTGCTTTTGGTCACATTCACGTTCACATTGGAGCGGACGGAATATTTGGTCAGGTTGATATTCGAATTGAAATTGTTTCGATTATCCACCTTCAAGTTACCGTTGTCCTGCGAAATATTCGCCGCCACATAGTAACGTGCCACCTTGCCGCCGCCGCTGATGCTGAGATTAGCCCGCTGGTTGCTGATAACATCATCGAACATGGCGCTGTACCAGTCCGTAGCCGGATAGAGGTCGGGATACAACCCGAGTTCCGTCATCCGTATCTTTTCCGCCGAATACTGGGTTGGTCCCATGGGGTCACGTGTTTTTACAGCCTCATTGTTCATGCGCATATAGGTAACGGGGTCGGCTACTTGCACCCTGTTTGTGGGGCTGGAAAAGGAATTTTCCACGCGCACATTGATTCGCGCCTCTCCTTCCTTTCCTTCCTTGGTCGTTACCATTATCACTCCGTTGGCACCGCGCGCGCCGTAGAGAGCGGCCGCCGAAGCATCTTTCATGATGGAGAAACTGGCGATGTCGTCGGTGTTGAGCCGCGCCAAATCTTCGGTGGTCAGTTCCATTCCGTCAATCAGGATGAGCGGGTCTTTCTTGGCGTCAGCCCCGAAAGTGGTAATCCCGCGGATGAAGAAGCTGGCATTGTCCTTGCCCGGCTCACCGCTCTGCTGGTAGGAAATCAACCCTGCCACACGTCCTGCAAAGGCAGTGGTGAGGTTGCTGCTGGGCACCTTCAAATCTTTGGTGTTGATGGTAGAAATGGAGGAAATCACACTTTCCTTCTTCTGCTTACCAAACGCCACGATGGTCACCTCGTCCAACTCATTCGCCTTGGGCTTGAGCGGAATCACAAAACTCGCCTTGTCGCCCACCGTCACAGTGTAGGGGTCATAGCCCAAAAAAGAAACTTCCAAAACATCCGTCGGCGAAACGTCTATTTTGAACGAACCATCCACATCAGTCACTACTCCACGACTGCTGCCTTTGATGGTGATGGTGGAACCGGGGATTCCAACTCCGCCTTCGTCGTACACGAAGCCGGTAATGGTCTTCGTCCCTGACGAGGGAATCGCCACCTCAATAATCTGCGGCGACTCTTGCGGCACTTCATGCGCTGCTTCAGCGCGAATACTTCGCACCCCCCCCCCCCAAGAGGATGCTACTTAGCAGCAAAGGCTTTACAAACTTTGCAAAGTTCCTGCATTTTAATTTTTTTCTCATTCGCATAAAATTTAATTTTTAAATGTGTAATAAAATTTTTTTTATGAATTGCCACCATGACAACTCGGCGGCAAAGGTAAGGAATGTTTTTGAAATGACAATGGCTTTTTTTGGATTTTAACACTTCATTGTGTTAAACTTTGTTAACTTTGTCATTTTTTCGGGCTGAAAGCCCAGCATATCCCAGCCCAACGCATCGCGTTGGGGGAATGGGGATTTTGTGTGTTTTGCGCCATTTCCCCAACGCGATGCGTTGGGCTGGGATATGTCTTTCAGGGCGAAAACGCGGAGAGGAGGTGCCTTATACCCCCAGGGTCAACGCATTAAAAATGGCTCTATAACGTTTGGTGTGGATAAATGAAAACTTGCCACAGGATGGTTCTTAAACCTCATTTTCACCTAATTTTCTTAACAAAACAACCGCAGTAGAAAGCACAGAATGCCTCCCATCCCTCAACCTCATTACCGCATTTTTATACAGCAAAAAAATGTGGTAATGAGGTTGAGGGATAGTGTGTAACATCTTGCTACTGAGGTCGTTTTGTTAATAAAATTAGGTGAAAATGAGGTCGCATAACAATAAACTTACACCACGTCCCCCCCCCACATTTAACTTACCTGCACCAAACGTTATAGAGCCATTTTTAATGCGTTGACCCTGTTCACCCCCCGCAACATCTCCCGTTTCCCAACCGGACCTGCAATGCGCTCCACTTGAAATCCGGCATTCTGCATCATTCGCCGGATATTCCCTTTGGCGCAATAGGTTGTTATTATCCCATTCGGATTCATCTGCGCGTAGAGTGCTTCAAATAATTGGGGCGACCACACTTCCGGCTGCTTGTCGGGGGCGAAGGCATCGTAATAGACTACGTCGTAGTTGTCCGGAAACGGGTAGGCGTTGAAGTCTGCGTTGATTTTCTGCAGGCTGAAAAATGGTGTTAGCTGGACACATTCTTCCCACGCCGCCGCATGGATTTTTGGAAATAAATTGGCATCTATTTCAGTGTAATTCAAGCGATTGTAAATTTCCGGCGGTAGCGGGTAGTGTTCAAGGGTGGTGTAAACGGTTTGGATTTGCCGTTTTTGACTTTCTAATGCTGTCAGCAGTGCGTTCAGCCCTGTGCCAAAGCCTAATTCCAGGACGTGGATGTTGTCTTTTTTGCATTGGTTGAAGCCTGCCTCTATATAGACGTGTCGGGCTTCTTGGATGGCACCGTTGATGGAATGATAATGTTCGTCCATTTCTGCCAAAAACAGCGTGTGCGACCCGTCAGCCGTGAGTTGTAGTTGTGGGTGTTCCATCATTGGGAGGCAAAAATTCGTTACTTATCCCGCTCAATGATGTAGTCAATCAGCAGCAGCATGGCGGCTTTTGCGTCTGAATTGGGAAAAATGTTGAGCAGGGCGAGGGTTTCGGCTTTGAGGGCTTGCATCTTGGCTTGAGCGTATTCGATGCCGTCATGCGCCTTCGTAAATTGGATGAACATTTGAATGGTTGACGGCGAAAAATCGCGACTTTGGATGATTTTTAGCAGCCCATCGGCTTGCTCTTTGGTCACCGTTTGCAACGCGTGAATCAGCGGCAGGGTGATTTTGCCTTCGCGAATGTCGTTGCCGGTGGGTTTGCCGAGGTCGCCTTGCTCGAAATAGTCAAAAATATCGTCGCGCATTTGGAAGCACATTCCCAGATTTTCGCCGATGCTACGGAGAATTTTTACGATTTCGGGGGCGGCATTCACCGACAGCGCACCCATTTCAGCGCAGGACGCGAGCAACACCGCCGTCTTTTTGCGGATAACTTCCATGTAGCGAGCCTCTTCTACAATCAGTTCGGACGACGAAACCAGTTGTGTGAGTTCGCCCTCCGCCATGCTTTGCGCCAGATTTGCCATGATTTTGAGGGCGGGCAGGTTTTCCGTTTCCACCCCGCGCACAATGGCTTGCGATATGATATAGTCGCCCAGCAGCACCGCCGCCTGATTGTCGTATTCCGACATCACGGAGGGTTGTCCGCGCCGTTCGCGGGTATTGTCCACCACATCATCGTGAATCAGTGTTGCCGTGTGCAAAAGTTCGAGGATAGTAGCATATTCCAATGTTTTGTCGGTGGGTTTGCCGCACAATTTGGCGGACAGGATAACAACCAACGGTCGGATTCGCTTCCCTTTTGTTTTGGAAACGAAATCCAACATGAATTGAAAATGTGTCAAATGCCTGTTCAACGCCTCTGTATAGAGTTTGTCAAACGCTTCCAATTCTTTTGCTACCGGATATGTAATTTTATCTAACAATTTACTTTTTCTTTGGCAGAGATATATAAACCTCTATACGCCGGTTTTGTAGCTTTCCTTCATTTGTGCTGTTGTCGGCTACCGGACTGGCGGCACCCCTTCCCGTTGCAGTCAACCGACCGGTCGCAACACCATGACGTGCCAAGAAATTTCGAACCGAATGGGCGCGCTGTTCCGACAACGGTAGATTGATTTTATCGCTGCCCAGATTGTCTGTGTAACCGATAACGTCTGCATTGGTGCCCGGATTGTTTGCCAACGAAGCCGCCAATTTCTTTAAAGTCGGTTTAGAGTCCACTCTCAACGTGCTTGAATTGATTGCAAACAAGGCTGCCGAACTGAAAGTAACTTTGATGACTTCACCATCTGCCGACATTTCCACCTGCGCACCGCTAATCTGCTCCAATTCAGACTTTTGAATATCCAAATCCACCGCCGGCGTATTGGTCACAAAACCAACAACAGCGTCCACAATTTCTTCAAAATCAGCGTTTAAGTCAATGTCAAAACCCGCATTCGAGTCAGCATTCATCAAAGTCGAATTTTGGTCTTCACCGGGTATATCCAAAGCAAAATCCATCTGCTGTTTAGCAGCTCCACAACCATACAAGAGGGGGAGAAACAAAATCGCAATTGAATATAAACTCCTGTGTTTCATCGTATTCTGCCATGTGATTAGCCTTTTTTAGCACTTGCGCCTTTCAACCCTCTCACAGCCGGTTTGGCTGCACTTTTGGTGGTTGCCTTTGGTGCACTTTTGGGTGCTATTGTTTTTGCGACTGATTTTGTGACCGTTGCCTTCGGTTTTTTCTCCGTTTTTTCTGCCGAATCGGATGCCTCTGATGATTCCGTGGTGTCTTCTTCCTCTTTTTCGTCGGAAAAATCCGTTATACCGGCGGTTATCAGGATGTTGTACCACGCCAGCATCTTTTTGATGTCGGACACATACACGCGTTCTTTGTCGAAATTAGGCAATAGAGTTGCGAGATAAGCGCGCAGTTCTTCCGGCTGAATGTCCGGCTTGTAGTCAATGAGCTTGCCGACTTCTTTTTCGTACATTTTCGTCAGCACTTCACCCAACTTCACGTCCTCATCTGCCGTATAAACAGCGATGTCGCGCAGGGCAACCACCTTGTCGCGCAAATACACAGGGATGCGTTTCCCGTCGACCAGCGACTCCACGATAAACAAGTTTTTCCCTTGGGAAATCAATTTGAACAGTCCCGGCTTACCGGACACAGATAAAATCTTCTCTAACATAATTTAAATATAAAAAGATGCCGCAAAAGTAATCATTTTATTTTAATAAACAAAAAAAAAATCCAACATTTGTTTTGCACACCATTTAATTTTTGTACTTTTGTCGCCACTAATAAATACAAATGTGATGGCAATACACATAAAAGAAATTCGCGATAAGGAGGACTTGAGGGCGTTCGTCAAGTTCAATATCGACCTCTATGAGGGTAATCCCTATCATGTTCCGGGCTTGATTGATGACGAAATGATGACGTTGGACAAGCATCGAAATCCGGCGTTCGACTTTTGCGAGTCAATCTATTTTTTGGCTTACGATGGCTGCAAAATTGTGGGGCGCATCGCCGGCATCATCAATCACCGTGCCAATGACACGTGGAAACAGCACTATGCCCGCTTCGGTTTTGTCGATTTTGTTGATGATGAGGCTGTGTCAAAGGCTCTGTTTGAGGCGGTTGAGACATGGGCAATTTCCAAAGGAATGAACGGCATACAAGGTCCGCTGGGCTTCACCGACCTTGACCATGAAGGGCTGTTGGTGTGGGGTTTCGACCGCGTGGGCACGATGGCAACGGCTTACAGTTTCCCCTATTATATGGAGCATCTGGCGAAACTCGGCTATGTCAAAGACCAGGATTGGCAAGAATTTTGCATCACAATACCAAAAGAAATACCGGAAAAGCATCAACGCATCTCGGAATTGGTGATGAAAAAATACGGGCTAACCATCAAAAAATTCAAAAATTCAAGACAGATATGGCCCTATGCAAAAAAAATCTTTAAACTGTGGAATGAGGCTTACAAACCTCTCTATGGCTATTCGGAACTGTCCGACAAGCAAATTGACTACTATGTAAAGATGTATATCCCGATGCTGCGTCTGGATTTGATTACTTTGGTGATTCGCGAAGCCGACGATGCCGTTGTGGGTTTGGCAATCACTCTCCCCAGCCTCTCGGAGGCATTGCAGAAAGCGAAAGGGAGCCTCCTGCCTTTCGGGTGGGTGCATCTGCTGAAAGCCATGTACGGCAAGGGCAACAAAACGGTCGATTTGTACATCATCGGCATTGCGCCCGAATATCAAAGCAGAGGTGTGAATGCCCTGCTATTCTACGACCTCATCCCTATGTTCAACAAATATGGCTTCGAGCGTGCCGAAAGCAATCCCGAACTGGAACTAAACAAAAAAGTGCAGTCGCAGTGGGAATACTTTGAAACAGAGCACATTAAGACACGTCGGGCGTTTTTGAAACTCCTGAAAAATTGAAAGTATACACTGTTTTAAAAGTTACAAACTTTTTTTTCATAGCGCGCGATTTTTTTTTTTCATGTTATTTTTTCTTCATATTTCATTTTTTTTTCATACCTTTGTCGCCCGAAAGTAAAAATAAAAATTAAATAAAAAATAGACAGGCATGAAACGGACTTTTCAACCCTCTAACACAAAGCGGAAAAACAAACATGGGTTCCGCAGCAGAATGGAAACGGCTAACGGTCGCCGTGTATTGGCTTCGCGCCGAGCAAAAGGCAGAACAAAATTATCCGTCTCCGACGAGTATAATGGCTAAACCGGATGAAACAGGAGCCTTTTGGTCGCATATTGCTTAAAAACTTCTTATTGGCACTGGGCGTCGTTCTGGTGTTTGTTTTTGTTGTCCAGCAGTGGTTAAATCTTTACACACACCATGGGCAACAGGTGGTGGTGCCCGACGTGAAAGGGCTTGCTTTGTCTGAAGCACAGATTTTTTTTGATAGGAAAAAGTTGCATGGCGTGGTTGTGGATTCCGCTTTTGTGCGACAAAAGCGTGTCGGCACTATCTTGGAAACGGTTCCGCCGGCGGGCAACGAAGTGAAAGAAGGGCGAACCATCTTTCTGACTGTCAATTCGCATGCAGCCCTTTTGCTGACCGTTCCCGAAGTCAAGGATATATCCCAACGACAGGCTTCGGCGATGCT
Source organism: Bacteroidia bacterium (assembly GCA_025996835.1). Taxonomy (GTDB): domain Bacteria; phylum Bacteroidota; class Bacteroidia; order Bacteroidales; family Azobacteroidaceae; genus Azobacteroides. The sequence goes on along the minus strand of BNTU01000010.1, from coordinate 18,811 downwards.
CAAATCCATTGGTTTTGAACGTGTTAGCATCAAAAAAGTGCGCGGTGCGTATCAAAATCTGGTGCTGGGGCTGCAAAATGCACACGGGCAAACGGTGCACGGAGGCGAGCGCATCACGGGCGATACACCACTTTTTTTGCTGGTGAGCAGTGGGGCAGATAATTGAAAAAAAATTGAGCAGCCAACCGGAAAATATGGATGAACAGGAGGAGGAACTCTATGAGCACTTTCGGTTCACTGCCGACAAAGGTCAAGCCTTGTTGCGTGTAGATAAGTTCCTGGTTGACCGCCTCACGGGGGCTTCCCGCCACCGTATTCAACAGGCTGCCGAAGCCGGTTATATTCTCGCCAACGACAAGCCTGTTCAGTCGAATTACAAGGTGAAACCGCTGGATGTTCTGACCATTGTGCTCGACCGCCCGCACCGCGAAGTGGATATTCTTCCCGAAAACATACCTATTAATATCGCCTACGAAGACAGTGATGTGCTCGTGGTCAATAAACCGCCCGGATTGGTGGTGCATCCCGGACATGGCAATTACACCGGTACGCTGCTTAACGCCGTTGCGTGGTATCTCAAAGACGACCCGCAGTATCACACCAATGACCCACGGTTGGGTTTGGTGCACCGTATCGACAAAGACACGTCAGGACTGCTCGTGCTGGCAAAAAATCCCGAAGCGAAGACGCATCTCGGCATACAGTTTTTCAACAAAACAACCAAACGGCTCTATTGGGCATTGGTTTGGGGCAATGTGAAGGACGATGAAGGGCGCATCGAGGGCAATATCGGACGCAACCCGAAAGACAGGCTGCTGATGACGGTTTTTCCACCCGATTCGGAGGAAGGAAAGCCCGCTGTAACACATTACAAGGTGCTTGAACGTTTTGGTTACGTCACGCTCATCGAATGTAGATTGGAAACGGGGCGCACACATCAAATTCGTGTGCACGCGAAGCACATCGGTCACACGCTGTTCAACGATGCCCGCTACGGTGGCGATGAAATTTTGCGCGGTGTGGAGGGTAGCAAGTACAAGCAATTCATCCAAAATTGTTTCGACCTTTGCCCACGACAGGCTCTACATGCCAAAACATTGGGATTTGTGCATCCACGCACCGGCGAAGAAATTTATCTGGACAGCGAAATTCCCGAAGATATGTCGCAATTGATTGCCAAGTGGCGCAACTATGGAGCCGCTACTGACGACGCTTGTTAGCATTTTTTTATCAACTCCATTCCTCTCACAATGGCTTTCTCGTTCATCGGCAGGAATTTGTGATGCCGTTCGGGGATGGATTTTCTTAAGCCGGCAAAGACGCTTTCGAGTTTCACCATCGGGACTATTTTCAGCAAGCCTCCGAGCACCATCATGTTGAAGACTTTGCCCAACCCTTCGGCGTTGGCGGTGTTTACCGCGTCTATTTCATACACTTGGATGTCTTTGCGGGTCGGCTTTTGAGTGATGCTGTTGTTGTCGTAGATTAGGATGCCGCCTTTTTTGACGGTTTTTTCAAACTTGTCCAATGAGGGCTGGCTGAGCACGATGGCGATGTCGTATTCGTTGAGAATGGGCGATGAAATGCGTTCATCACTCAAAATAACGGTTACGTTGGCTGTGCCACCGCGTTGCTCCGGTCCATACGAGGGGTACCAAGCGACTTCCTGACCTTCCATCAAACCGGAATAGGCAATGATTTTGCCCATCGAAAGGACTCCTTGTCCGCCAAATCCCGCCATAATCATTTCATGTTGCATATTTGTATGTTTTTATTTTGTTTTTTAGCCCGCAAAGGTAAATACTATTTTTCAATTATCAAAATGATTTGAACTCGCCAAGCACCTTCGCTCTCCCTACTGATATTTATCGCCGAATTTCATGAAAACGTCTGCTACGAACTGTTTGATGTGCTGTTCTTGTGATTTTTGGCAAATCATCAACACATTGTCGGCTTCTACTACGATGTAATCGTTTAAGCCTTGAACCACAGCCAGTTTGTCGTTGGGGAGCGTTACTAAATTATCTTTGCTGTCGATAAAAAGCGATTGACATTTCAGCGTGCTGTTTTTGTTGTCGTCTTTTTCCGCCAAATCGTAGAGAGCACCCCATGTGCCGAGGTCTGACCAGCCAAAATCTGCCACTAACAGATATACATTGCGGGCTTTTTCCATGATGCCGTAGTCGATAGAGATGTTTTGACACATCGGATACTTCTCCTGTATAAACACTTTTTCATCCGGCGTGCTATATTTGCCGATGCCTTGCGCAAAATGGGCATAAATATCGGGTAGATGCTGCTGAAATGCCTCAATAATAGCCCGCACACTCCAAACGAAGATGCCGGAGTTCCAATAAAACTCACCACTTTCAAAAAAGATTTTGGCAAGTTCCAAATCGGGCTTTTCGGTAAACGCCTTGACACCATATATGGCATTTTGCGTGTTAGACTGCGCCTGTATGTAGCCATAGCCGGTTTCGGGGCGGTTGGGTTTCACGCCAAGTGTCAGCAACGCAACACTTTGACCGGCAAATTGCAATGCCGTCTGAATATTGCTTATGAAATGGTGCTCCTGCAAAATCAAATGGTCGGCAGGTGTTACCACGATGTTGGCGTTTGGATTGATAGATTGAATGTGAAAGGCAGCGTAGGCAATGCACGGCGCGGTATTGCGGCGCGTTGGCTCCAGGAGCAGTTGCTCATCTTTCAACTCAGGCAGTTGTTGCTTTGTCAATGCTGCATACTGCTCATTTGTAGCAATATAGATGTTTTCTTTCGGCACAATTTGTGCAAAACGGTCATACGTCTGCTGCAGCAACGAGCGACCGGTTCCGAAGAAATCCAGAAATTGCTTGGGCTTGTTCTCGCGGCTAAAGGGCCAGAAGCGGCTCCCAATGCCACCGCTCATAATCACACAATAATTATTTTTCATCTGTAGAATTTGATATTTACACAGTGCAAAGGTAAAATAAAAAATGGAATGAAACAAATCGAATTATAATTTGTACCTTTGCGACCGAAAATTTTTGCCCTAAATAATGTATATACAGGTCAGCAAATGATAAATTTAAATGTCAAAGAAATATTTTATTCGCTGCAAGGCGAAGGCGGGCGGCAAGGTGAGGCTTCCATCTTTATTCGCCTGACAGGCTGTAACTTACACTGTGCCTATTGCGACACCGATTTTGAGGATGGCAGAGAAATGCCATTAGAACTGATTCTCATGTATATTCGGCATTATCCCTGTCACTGGATTGTTTGGACGGGTGGTGAACCAACATTGCAACTGACGGACGAGGTATTGTATTTTTTCAAAAAGAAGGGCTACAAGCAAGCTGTGGAGAGCAACGGGACACAAAAATTGTCGGCGATTTTTGATTACACGGTTGTCAGCCCTAAAGGCAAAGATATCAGTTATGCAAAAAAAAACAACCCACAAGTGGATGAAGTGCGCTTGCCGTTTGCATCAGATAGCAAGTTGCCCGAAATAAAATCGTTGCCGAAAGCAAAAGAATATTTTCTAAGTCCTCTTTTTTTCGATCGGGGAAGATATGAAAAAGTGAGTGAATTGGAGAAAAAATTAGATGAAATTGCGACCAATAAGAATATTGATTATTGCGTGGATACGGTTTTAGACAATCCAAAGTGGCGATTGAGTGTGCAGATGCACAAATTAATAGGAATTGAATAATGCAAATGGAAAAGTTTGAAGTTAATATATTAGGGTGCGGTTCGGCACTGCCAACTACGAGGCATTTGCTTAGTTCACAGGTAGTTAACCTGCGCGGCAAGTTGTTTATGATTGATTGCGGCGAAGCCGCTCAGTTGCAATATCGGACGATGAAACTGAGTTTCAGTCGTCTCAACCACATTTTTATTTCACATCTGCACGGTGACCATTGTTTTGGGCTGTTTGGACTGATTTCGACGCTCGGAATGTTGGGCAGGCGGGATGATTTGCACATTTTTGCGCAGCCGGATGGCGAAAAGGTGTTTCGCCCGATGCTGGATTATTTTTGTACGGATTTGCCCTATCAGGTTGTGTTTCACGCATTTGACCCCCAAAAAAACGCACTGATTTTTGAAGACCGCACGCTCAAAGTTTTGACCATTCCGTTGAAGCATCGCGTGCCGACTGCCGGATTTTTGTTTGAAGAGAAGGAGAAAAATTTGCATATTGTGCCTGAGATGATTGATTTTTATCAAATTCCGTTCTGTCAAATCAATGCCCTGAAAGCCGGTGCGGATTTCGTCACCCCCGACGGACAAACAATCCCCAATGAGCGATTGACACATCCGGCAACCCCTCCAAAACGCTACGCCTATTGCTCTGACACGCTTTATAACGAAAAAATCATCCCGATTATCGAGGGCGTGGACGTGCTTTATCACGAATCCACATTTTGCGAGTCAAGGGCGGAGCGAACCAAGCAAACGATGCACTCCACCGCCCGTCAAGCGGCAGAAATAGCCCGTGCCGCCAATGTAAAAAAATTAATCTTAGGGCATTTCTCAGCCCGCATCAAAGACGAAAATGTGCTACTGACAGAGGCCTGCGAAATTTTCCCCAACAGCGTGTTGGCAAGTGAGGGGCTGGTGGTTGAAATTTGATGGGTGTTGCTGATAACTATATGCTTCCGCATTTCCCCACTTTTGAGATGGCGTAAAGCGGGTAGATTTTTATTTTTGGCATTATGCCAAAATTTTCCTGCGAAGTGCGAATGCCGAACGGGTATTGCTTTTCCGATAGAAACAGAAATAAACTTTGCATCGTGCCTTTCGTCCCCGACTTAACTTCCACCGGCACAACCGATTGGTTGTCCTGAATGATGTAATCCACTTCCGCCTCGCTGCCTCGCTTGAAACGTTGCCAATAATATAGTTGCGTAGGGTTGGTGCAGGGGGCGGCTTTCAGCAATTCCAGCCCGACAAACAGTTCAGCCAATGCACCTTTGTTTATTTGTGTGATGCCATCGTCCGGCAAAATTTGCGAAACATCCAAGCGCAAAAAACGTTGCAAAATGCCGGTGTCGTAAATCAGATATTTGCGAAATTTGGTGTTGGTGGTTGCTGCTAAGGGTATTCCTGTGGCAGCAGTATGTGTTACCGGATAAATAATTCCGGCTAATTCCAGCAGCGAAACACTTTCTTTAATCTGCTGTAAATTGGAATTGGAATCGGCTTGTGAATAGACAAACTTTTTGCCGGTTTGCTCAATCACGGAAGAAAAAACCTCCCGCAATCGCGCTGTGGGTACTCTGGATTTGTATTTTGAAAAATAATCGTAGAGCGAAAGTATCAAATCGTCCAACACATGCTGACATTCCTGCAGCGACCCCGTTTTTACATACGTTGACACCACTTCCGGCATCCCCCCGATGATGATAAAATGAATCAGGTATTGCATAAATCGCTTATGAATTGTAGCGGATAACGGATTTTCCGGTGAAGCTTTTTGCAAAGCATCAACAAGCATATTTAAGTCCATTGCCCGCAAAAATTCTTCAAACGAAAAGGGGTATAAGAACATGGAACGTATCCTCCCAACGCCGAACGAGGGCAAGTTTTCCAATGCAAATTCCAACAGAGAACCAGCTGCAACAACGTGTAAGTCGGGATAATCTTCATAAAAATAACGTAATAAGGATATTGTGGGGATAGAGGCTTGAATTTCATCCAAAAACAGCAACGTGCGACCGGGAATTATAGGCGTATCCATTTTGAGCGATAACTCTTCACATATTTGCCGAACAGATAAATCACTTTCAAACAATTGTTTTATATCTTGATTTGCTTTTTTTTCAAAGTTGATTTCGATAAAATAATCGAAAGTTTTGCCAAATTCTCTGACTGTCGAAGACTTTCCAACTTGTCGTGCGCCGCGCAACAATAAAGGCTTCCGAACTTCGGAGTCCTTCCACTTAATTAACTCTTTGTCTATAAACCTTTTAATATATCCCATCGCTCAATATTATTCTTATTTCCGCCGCAAAGATACAAAAAAATGAGAAAAGTCGGGGCAATAATGGGCGAAAAAATGAGAAAAGTCAGGGCAATAATGGGCGAAAAAATGAGAAAAGTCGGGGCAATAATGAGTGAAAAAATGAGAAAAGTCAGGGCAATGATTTTAAAATGCACTTGATTTCAAGTTTAACCCCGCTTTTTCATCCAATCCAAACATCAGATTGAAATTCTGCACCGCCTGTCCGGATGCCCCTTTCAGGAGGTTGTCGATGACGGACGTGATGAGCAATTTGTTGCGGTGTAACTCCAAGTGCAGCAGGCATTTGTTGGTATTGACGACCTGCTTCAAATCCAAATTTTTGTCCGTCACAAACGTAAATGCGGCATCTTTGTAATAGTCTGTGTACAAAGCAGTTGCCTCATCCAGCGTGCCGTCATATTTCGTATAAGCGGTTGCAAAAATGCCGCGCGGAAAATTGCCGCGCACGGGGATGAAGTTGATTTGCGCCTCCGGCACTTCCACCGACTCGCAAATTTCTTTCAAATGTTGGTGCTCAAACACCTTGTAGATGCTGATGTTATTGTCGCGCCAAGCAAAATGACCTGTTGCCGTGGGCTTCACGCCCGCACCGGTTGCGCCTGTAATGGCATTGACATGGATTTCATTTTTCAGCAGTTTTTTGGATGCTAAAGGCAAGAGTGTCAACTGAATAGCGGTTGCGAAGCAACCCGGATTGGCGATTTTATCTGCGTGTTGTATCGCCGCTTTGTTCAATTCCGGCAAGCCGTAAACAAAGCCGTCAGCCGTCGCCTTGTGGCGGTAGTCCATTGATAAGTCGATGATTTTCACTCGTTCAGGGATGGCGGCATTGCCCTCAATGAACGTGCGACTGTCGCCGTGCGCAGAACAGAGAAACAGCGCATCCACCGTATTCAAGTCGAAAGAATCAACAAAAGTCAAATCCGTTTCACCAATCAGCCCCTCGTGAATGTCCGTGATGCGGTTCCCCGCATTGCTACTGCTGTGCACAAAACCAACCGCCACATTGGGATGGTTGATGAGCAAGCGCAACAACTCCCCCGCAGTATAACCTGCCCCCCCAATAATCCCAATTTTAATTTTATTTGCCATTTTTTAAGATATTTATTTTATTCATTATCAATAATTTGCCAATAACCGTTTTTGTCAGCGCCAATACGCTCGATAATGCCTTGTGCTTTGAGTTTTGCCAAATTTTTCTCTACTGCACGAGTTGAGGTTTGAACTATTTCCGATAATGCTTTTACTGTAATATTCGGATTCTGTTCGATTGTTTGCAAGATATTTTCAATATTTACACCGAACTTTACACCGACATTTACACCGACATTTACACCGAACTTTGCAGGGACATTTACATCTTCTATAATCATTTCTTCTGGAATTTCATCCCGCAAAAAGGTTATTACAAATTTTTCTGTAGGGATATTATTCCGAAAATCAATTTTATCGTAGCTTTGCAACACGCGCAGAATGCCACTGCCTATGCCTGTGTAGGGCAAAAGAAACTTGGCATTGTCGAACAAAAGCCGGTTGCGCGGGACAGAAATACCGTTTTTAATGGTTTCTTCTGTTACGGAATCGGGCAAAATGCCGGGCGAATGTATTTCAATGCGGTTGTCAAAAATAAACACGCGAATGGGCGCATTTATGTAGTAATCTCGGTGAATCAGCGCGTTGTCATCAACGCCAACAATGATAATACCACCCTGCATATTGGCAAATGCAACCATCTCAATGCCAATTTTGTAGGCATCATCCGTTCTAATTTTGAATTGAACGGTAGAGGTTTCACCTTTCGATATTACGGTTTTTATATCTTCGATAGTCATACGACAAATTATTTCCCATTTCTCTTCTGCACTGCATAAAAAATCTTTGTCGGGATTGCCGTGATTTTCGTAAAACCTTTGGCATCGTCCGGCGTCCACGCCTTGTTGATTTCACCGTATTCGCCAAAATCGGTTTTCATCAAATCGAACGGGCTGTCCACACCCACCAGCGTGTAACCATAAGGACGTAGTTGCACTTCCACCGTGCCCGTCACGTTGCGTTGCGAATTTTGCAAAAAGGCTTCGATGTCGCGCATCACCGGTTCGAGGTATTGCGCTTCGTGCAAAAACATGCCGTACCACGTGCCCAATTGGTCTTTCCAATACTGTTGCCACTTGCTGAGCGTGTGTTTTTCGAGCATTTTGTGGGCGTTGATAATCACCAGCGGAGCCGCTGCCTCGAAGCCCACGCGCCCCTTGATGCCGATAATCGTGTCGCCGATGTGCATGTCGCGACCGATGGCGTAGCGCGAGGCGATGCGTTCAATGTCTTGAATAGCAGTCACTTTGTTGGTATATTGCGTACCATTGACGGCGGAAATTTCGCCATCTACAAAAGATAGTTTCAATGATTCTTCGCCTTTGGCTTCCAATTGCGATGGATAGGCGGCTTCGGGCAGGGTTTTCTCTGATTTCAGCGTTTCTTTTCCGCCGATGCTCGTGCCCCACAGCCCCTTGTTGATGGAATATTCCATTTTTGTGAAATCAGCCTCGTAGCCGTGCTCTTTCAGGTAGTTGATTTCATATTCGCGCGTCAAAGTCATGTCGCGCGTGGGCGTGATGATGCCGATTTCGGGAGCCAACACATCGAACGTGAGGTCGAAACGCACCTGGTCATTTCCCGCACCCGTGCTGCCGTGAGCCACAAAATCCGCACCCACTTCTTTCGCATAATTGATAATCGCCAAAGCCTGAAAAATGCGCTCCGAACTCACAGAAATAGGATACGTGCCATTGCGCAGCACATTCCCGAAAATCATGTATTTAATACTTTTTTCGTAATATTCCTGCGTAATATCAAGGCTCACATGCTTGGTAGCCCCCAATTTGTAGGCACGCGCCTCCACGCGCTTCAACTCTTCGGCATCAAACCCGCCGGTATTTGCCAGCGCAGTATAAACCTCATAACCAAGCTCTTGCGAGAGATACATGGCGCAGAAAGACGTATCAAGTCCTCCGCTGAATGCTAAAACTACTTTTTTCTTTTCCATTATATTTTTTATTATTTTTACTCATTATTATAATTTCTTAACTAATTGAACTTGCCGCTTATAAAATATCTTTCAAAATCGCCCTCACTTCTTCCGCAGAAGGACTGACTGCCAAAATAACCCCATTCTCATCCACCAGAAAATCGCCGCCACCGGCATTGCCTATGCCATATTTCTTCCAGATTTCGTGCACATCATTCAATTCCAACAGATTTATCCATGGATATTTATCTTTTTCGATGGCGTTAAGCATGGCGTTTTTGTTGCGTTCCCGCGCGATGCCAACGACTGTAAACCCTTTTTCTTTATACTGCTCGTAAACAGGGAGCATTTCTTTGCCGTGTTTTCTACACGGACCACACCACGATGCCCATAAGTGGATTAATGCCACTTTTCCTTTGATGAGTTCCGACAATTTCACCTCTTTGTCATCGTTATCCACAGCGGTCACGTCCACATATTGATTACCCACTTTCACCGACGCTGCACTGGTATAACTTTCAATCAATGCCGTGTAAGGATGATAGGGGTATTGGGGCTGATATATATCGCGATAAATTTTCAACAGGGGCGATATGTCTTCTTTTGATTGTTCGATTCCATGTCTAATGTTTTTTACGAGTAGCGTGTAACCCACAATATTCGGATGGTCTTTGGCGTATTGTATTTCCTCAGACATTTTGTAGGTATTTTTTTCCACATATTCGTTCGTATATCTGCCACCCTCAATCACGTTTTTCTCCGTTTCATCTATCGGATGAAGCACAAAATTTAGCGTTCCTTGTTCTGCTATAAAATCAACACGCCTCCATGCGCCGTTCAGATGCTCATCTTCAAAAATGAGCTGATAGGCTACTTCTGTATCGACATTCAACACATATTCAAACTTTCCGGCTTGGATGGGAATATAAATCACTTCTGCCGTGCGTGCGTCTTCCTCCGGTTTCAACAGCATCAAACGACTACTTTGCGGACGGTTTACAACCTCGCCCTTCAATACGCATTGTATGTTTTGACCAAAACTCGTGGTTGCACAAGCCGCCAACATTACAAAAATCAATACCCAAATGTTCTTTTTCATAATGAAATATTTTAAAAATCAAGGTTCAGACAAAAATGAGCAACGCATCCTCACTTTTTCAAAACGAAGTGTTTACATTTGCCAATCATACGGGTTTGCCAATTTTAGCCCATTGATTCTTCTAAAATCGGGAATGTTGTGGGTTAGCAATACCAGCCCATTTTCTAATGCTGTTGCGGCAATAATAGCATCCGGCAGTTTTATTTTATACAATCTACGAATTTCTATTGTTTTAAAGATGACAAACTTGTTGATATCCAAAATGGTAGCCGCATCAACAAAGGATTCAATTTGTGGGGGCACAATCGAAAAGCCTAATAACTCAATTTGGGTAATAGCAGAGATAATAGGGTCTTCATCAAGAATTTTCGCAACCCGACGAGCACTGATAGGAGTAAGCCTCTGTTGGGAAAAACCGATAATAACGTTGGTATCAATCAGATATTTCTGTTCCATTCGCCTCGCATTTGTTCCAATTCGCGGTACATGATTTCTGCTTGCGCCGAAGTGATAGAGCCTGCCAACTGTTCCGATATTTTGGTGCGTGGTGTTGCTTTTTTATTCCAAATATACAAACTTTTTATCTTGGTCATCTTGAAAATCTTATTAAAATCACGGTTCAGACAAAAAATGTTACCGATAATGTAAATGCAGATATAAACGATGGTCAGAAAAAGTTGGGTGTAAAGTTGGGTGTAAAATTGGGTGTAAACCAGTTAACAATGTTAACAGCAAAAAACAGACTCAATCACTTGCCTTTATAACTTTCTTGCTCTTGCCGGATTGTTTTCAAAATATCTTCGCCTGTGCCGATGCGGTAGCCTTCGTAGGAGTAGATGATGCCTCCGGTGCGTGTCAGATAGACTGTGAGCGGGAAATTGTCGCCAAATTCCATTTGTAGTGCGCTTGTGGTGGCTTTGAGCAGTGCGCGGTCGGCATCCGAAGCCCACGCGGTTTGTGCAGGCAAGCCATTGAAGACGGAGGCATCGAACGTATCGCTTTGTTTGTCGCTCGGAATCATCAGCAGCACTCCCCCACCCCACTCTTCCAATGCGGTTTGCACTGCCGGCAGATCTTGCAGGATGTGTTTGGATGGCTCTTTGCTCGGGTCAACGAAGCAGAGCATCAATCCCTTGTCGTGCGACAAATCTTTCAATGTTGTTTTCTTGCCTCCGTTCAACACCACAATCGAGTTCATATCCACAATGCCCTTCACAAACAGTCTACTGGTCACTTTTGGCAACGTGATTCGTATGGTGTGCGGAGCATTATCCGGATTCAACTCAAAATATTCGGTGTGCACAAACACCGCGCCGTCATTGGCGCGACTACCCACCATGAGGCGATAATAGCCCTCATCCAACGCCAAATGAGCCGGAAATTTTGCCAACAGCGCATTGCCTTCATAGTTCAGGGTCTGAAAATCGCCGTTTTTGAACACCGCCAGCGTGAAATGCGACTCGTAGCCCGGCTTCACGATGTTTCCAAAAACATTGTTGGTGAGTGTCAATCGGGCTTGCGGCAGGTTTGCCTGTGCCCCTTCTGCGGGGTCAAAAAACACGTCAATCCATTGTCCGGCAGCATAATACTGCGGCTTAGCAGTAGCGGTTTCGATACGGGCAGGGATATTATTGTCGCGACACATCGCCACAAACAGGATGTTGCGCGACCGTTTGTCCGCAATTCCCAATTCATACGCTCCACGCGGCGTAATCATGCAATTGTAATAGTTGTCCGCATCGTTAATCCAGATATTTTCCTGAATGTAGTCAATAATTTGCTTCGCAGTCAGTGCCGAATCCACGTCAAAATAACCTCTCCAAGGCGTTATCAATTCATTTCCGATGCGTGGCGAAAGGATGTAGGGCGCAATCAAATTCGATGCTACATGTGTTATTATTGTAGAATCTTCTAAATGGTTTCGCAAAAAAGCAGCGGGTGTGTCGCGCAAATCCTTGGCTCGCAACGATGCTAAAAATGGGAAAAGGTAAGGATTTTGCTTTGCAGTTCTCAGAAATTCGCTGATTTCCTCCCAATTACCTTGCGACAATTGCAAATATTTCCACACATCCACTCGGTCCAAATTTGTTTCCTCCGCCAATTTGTAAGCCGTGGCGTGCGTGGCAAAAGTGGTCATATAGGCATTGCGAATAGAATCTTCGCGAGTCAAACGGACAACATTAGCCGCAATTTTTTCCGGCGACACTTCTGTAACAGACTGTGCAGGAGGCACATTGATAATATAATCTTCACTGTAAACATCGCCCCCCATTCGGTCTAACCGCACGACCGTCAGCGAATCTGTCGGCTCGGATTTTTGGTAACCATAAACGCCGTCTTTATCCGCCCAAACGACCAAATCGCCCATACCGGAAATGATGGATGTTTCGCCCCGTTTATTAGTCACATTGCTCGAAATGGGGTACAATTCAGCATAATTATAGACTTTGAACTGCACACGAGCACCCTCAACAGGCTGATTTTCCGTATCAAGCACAAGCACATTCACCTTGCGCGTATGTGTGTAATTGCTTGTGAGATTGATGATTGAATAGAGCGGTGTCTCCAAATTTTTCTCTTCCAGACCGGTGTAATGTCCGAAAACCTTGGTGTGAACCATCATCGCGCGTTTTGCGGGACCGGTAAACCATGCCACGTCTAATTCGGGTTCCGGTTCGCAGGCACCCATGTAGTGCCATTTGCCGTTTATCCAGACTTCCACCCAAGCGTGATTGTCGTCTGTGTGCACCCAGCGCGGCGTGTAGCATTGGCGAGCCGGAATGCCGACAGCCCTCAGAGCCGCCACGGTGAAGGTGGACTCTTCGCCACAGCGTCCCCACGCCGTTTTGACCAAAGCCAACGGCGCGGACGTGCGGGCATCGGTGCCGCGGTAAGTCACTTTTTCGTGGCACCAGTGGTTGACCTCCAACGCAGCCTCAGCCATAGAAAGGTGTTTGACACGGTCTTTCAATTCCTCAAAAAAAGCCACGCGCGAAGTATCCAAATACTCATTATTGACCCGATAAACCAGGACAAAATGGCGAAAAAGATTTTCCGGAATAGCGTTGCCCCACGAAAAAGTTTTCCGTGTTTTAAAAGCGACCTGCACCTGCTGCAAGAAAAAATCGCCATCATACTCCGCCAAATCGCACAAAGGCATATAGGCGTACAAAAATTCCAACGCCTCCCGCTCTTCAAGCGTCAATTTTTTGTTGTTAAAAACCGAAAAAAGAGCCTCTTCACGACCTGAAGCTTCTTCTTGCCGCTGTGTATACAACTCGTGAACCTTCTGTCGGTAGTTCACATCATTCAAAAAATGCCGCTCCTCGCAAGATATGAGCAAGGTGCTTAAAAGCAGTGTTGTGATAATTTTTTTCATATATTTTTTTTATTATAAACATAAACCTCTTGACTGATGCTCCGTAATTTTAAGATTGGGCAATTTACTCCCTTTCGCTATTACGGTCGCAATAAATTGGTTGCACGCATCTTCTGTCAGAATACTCTTCTTAAATGCTTCATACAAAAAATCCATAGTGGTAAGGTAAATAATTGCATTGACTTCGCAATATTCCCGTATATCTTTCAAATTACTACTCGCCACTATGTCGTGATTGAATTTGCAATAAGCCATGCAAGCACTTTCGCCTGTTCCATATTTCTTGAGCAGTAAAGCATATTCGCGTAGCATTTCCCCTGATGGATTCCACTTTTCAATTTTAATGTTTTTCAACAACAGAATATGGTTCTTAATACTATCGAGTGCTGCCCCATGAATTTCTTCGTCTAAGATAATGCTCAAAATCACATAATCGTAGTCAGGAAATATTTTGTGCAAAATCGAAAGTGCATCTGCTTTGTAAAAATGAATGATTACATCGGCATCAATAACTATTTTGGTTTTCTTCATTGTTATAAGCAGGTAAATGTATTCCTATTGCATTTAATAATTCGATGTAATGACCCTCCGAAATTTTGTCTTGTTCAAACTTTTCTCTTGCTAAAACGGCATAATCGCCAATCACTAAATTTTCATTGTTGCCTTTTTCGTATAATTTTGTATCAAATCCATACGTTTTGGCTAATTGTATAACGGAAATAGTACTGTATGCTTCCTTTTCTCTATTTGTCAACAATTTCAAATCTTTCAGGCGATTCAAAAGAGCCGCATGAGAAACCGAAAAATAACTTTCTAATTTAAACAATGTGGGAAGCGTTATGCCTGTTTTCAACTCTGCAATCGGTATCATTTGCTTAATGCCCAATTCCGGCAGCAAAAAATTAGCTGCAAACACATCCGCTTTTGTTTCCTCTACATCTTTGGTTTGCACTCCCGGATTGCACAAATAAACTTTAAACTCTTGCTGTACAAACAAATGATACAATTCATGAGCAATTGTAAAATGCTGACGAGCTAACACCTGCTCCGAATTTATCAACATAAAATACCTGTTTCGTTTTCGTTCGCACATGCCTGAAAAAGCACCGGATAAAGGACGAAAAACAGTCAACACATTGAGTTTCAGCAGCAATTTTTCACAATCTATCGCATCATAAGCGTTCAAAAAGCATTGGTTTCTAAAGTCCAATGCCAACTGACTTATTTCTTCATAATTGATGGTTGGCATGGTTTATTTTTCCAAAATATTAAGATAATTACGAATGATATTTTTAAATCGTGCAATTTCTTTTACATCTTTTGCACCCAAATTATCGGTACGAAAACAGCAAATTAATTCGTTCTCCAACTTGGCGGTATCTTCTTCCAGCAAATCAGGCAAAGACAAACCATACAATTCGCACGCTCTCATCATCAACCCATAAGGCATTTCTCTGCTTCCACACTCATAATTGGCATAAGCACCCCTATCAATAGCAAGATAGTTAGCCACTTCATCCTGAGTATAGTCAAACTTTCCGCGCAACAAATGCAAATTATTTCCGATTATTTGTTCCATTATGTTTAAATTTTGCTGCAATCAAAGACTGCCAATTGAAAATCGTTGCAAAATTACAAAATTATTTTCAAGTATGCAAATTTTGCAACATTTTTTTAATTCCCGCATATACAAACACACAAAATATTTCGCAAAATTATAATTTACTGATTTACAAAAACATACTGTAATACACCGGCATATATGTGACCTTGTTTTTGACGGATATAATCCGCTCATTTGAAAGCACATAGGCTGCCTGAATGTGATAATCTTCGATAGCGATAAAACTGTTGAGCGCACGGTGAACCGAATAATCTTTGCCGGATTTTACTTCCACCGGCACAACCGAAAGCGCGTCGTAATCGTCAACCAGGAAATCTACTTCCCCGTGTTTTTTGTTGTCGTAATAAAACAGGTTTTTACCGTGCGCTTTGAGTTCGGAAGCCACCACCGATTCATATACAGAGCCCAAATTCACGCTCGCTTCGTCGTCCATTATCGCCCGAATGTTGTTTTTATACAACACATTGGTCAAAAGTCCCACATCATTGAGATACAATTTCAGCAGGTTTTTGCTGCACGATTCGAGCAAAGGAAAAACCGGATTTGATATGGCTCTGACTTCCAACGCAATACCGGATTGAATCAAATATTCAAATTCTTCTTCATAATCGCCGGAGCGTTTGCCGGTCTTGTGCTCTATATTTTTGATGACAATGCGTTTCTTTTTGTTTTCCAAATTTGACGGAAGCATATCATATATCTTTCTGATTTTCAAACGATTATCCGTATCATATTTTGAGGCATCAATGGCGTAATAATGTTGAATCTCGGTTTGCAAATCACGCACGCGCATCACATTTTTTGTTTCAAGGTAAGTATTGACCGCATCGGGCAATCCGCCTGCAATCAGATACTTTTTAAACAAATCCATCACTTTGTTGTGAATGTTTTCCGGCAAACTTTCGCGTGTCAAAAATTTTTGTCGCAAACCGTTTATAGCCTCTTTTCCAAAATTGTTAGCCCACAGAAACTCCTCAAAATCAAGTGGATACATCCGTTTTATTTCGATACTGCCCATTGGGATAGATTCCGTTTGCGCCAAAGTAACCCCCAACAACGAGCCGCTTGCAATGTAAGTGAACCGCCCATCCTGCTGCAAAAATTTGAGCAACGTAAGCAAATGAGGGTACGCCTGTATCTCGTCCAAAAAAACGAGCGTATCTTCTTTTGTTCCCATTTTGCTGCCTGCGAGCATACTCAACTGCAGATAAAAGTCCTCCACAGTTTTAGTATGCGCAAAAAGTTGAGCACCCAAAGAATCAGCCAAGAGATTGATTTCAATGTAATTTTTGAACAATTTACCGCCAACAAATCGGATAATATAACTTTTCCCAATCTGCCGCGCTCCATCAATGACTAATATCTTATTATTAGTCATTGACTTAAAATGCTCTGTCATAAGCAATTGTATTTTCCTTTTCAGCATAAATTACACTTTTCCATTAAAAATAACGCTGCAAAAGTACACTTTTCCAATCAAATACGCAAGCAAAAACTACACTTTTCCAAGTAAATATGCATATAAAAACTACACTTTTCCAATTTTTTATCAAAAATCGTAATTCAATATCAACCCTTGATGACCATCCGGATTCATTGAGCAATGGGTTTGAGGTGTCCAAATAATTTTTCCTCCACCAGGCAGCAAATGATATGACCTATCAGAATATGCGATTCCTGTATGCGCGGCGTTTCGTTGGACGGCACTTTGATGCAAATATCGCACAATTCTCCCATTTTGCCACCGTTTTCGCCGGTCAAACCAATCGAAAAAATACCTTTCTCTTTGCAAACGGCTAAGGCTTTGATGATATTTTCGGAATTGCCGGAAGTGGAAATGCCAATAAACACATCGCCTTGCACACCTTGCGCCTGCACCTGTCGCTCAAACAGCTTGTCATAGCCATAATCATTGCCGATAGCAGTAATGATAGAGGTGTCTGTGGTCAGCGCGATGGAAGCAATACCCGGACGGTCGAAATAAAACTTGCTAACAAACTCGCCTGCAATATGTTGCGCATCGGCAGCACTGCCACCATTGCCAGCCAACAGTGTTTTGTGACCTGCCTGATAGGCTTCCGTGACGACCTTAGCGGCAACCTCAATCTGATTGAGCGACGCCGGCGTTGATAGCAATCGGCTTTTGACTTCGATTGATTGCTGAATTTGTTTAATGATTGTTTCTTGCATAATTATAATTTTTTTCGTTACCAGCACGTTGCAAAATTATTTTTCAAGCCATAAGCCTAAAAATCTATCATAAACGATATATCCTTTTTCCGACTTGTAAACCAGTTCTGTATCAAGCATTTTTTTCAATGAACGACTCACACTACTTGCATTTTTCAAACCATACTTAGAAATAAAATCGCCGGAATTTATTTGCTCCACCACTTTTTCCTTTGCTATCGCCCGAAGCAGATTAACTTGAATTGCGGTGTATGCATTCAGCAATTCCTGATAGGAATAGGTATTTTCATCCAGTAGTTCCTGCACGGCATAATAAACTATTTCAACAGTGTTTATTTTTTTTCGATACTCATACAGACGATTAAGAACAGCTTGCACATACCATGTATGCCCTTCAAACTTAGTATAAATATAATCAAAACATTCTACACTCAATGTAAATCCATTTTTTTTGAAATGCTCATTTGCAAATTGATAATACATAGCTTTATCAACCACTTTGAGCGACATTATTTGGGTGCTTTGATAAAAAGGGCGTTTGGCAGACAGAAATATCTCACTCATCAAATGCTGCCTGCTTCCGGCAAAAATAAATTTCACATTAGGCAAAAACTGAATATAAGAGCGCAGCAGGGCTTCCGTCCCTTTTTCCGGATACTCTGCCACTTGTTGAAATTCGTCTATTGCAATATAGCAACTTTTGTTCGATTGTTGCAAGTACGAAAACACTTCCTGCAAACTTTTATCCGTGAACTCCTGTTCGACTTTAACGCTTAATTCCGGCTGACCGGAAATGGCATCATACGAAAGTGTCGGACGAAAACTTTTGAAAAAAGAAGCAAACGTTTTCATCGCCTTTTCCAAGTTACCGTCCACTTTTCCCAGAACATTTTCTGCAAAAATCTGAACAAAATCATTTAAATTTTGAGTAGAATATATATCCAAATAGATGCAGACGGCATTTTTATCGCTTTCCGTTATATTATAAAAAACGTGATGAATCAGCCCTGTTTTTCCGAAACGTCTCGGACTCATCAAAGATAGATTTCTACCATTTTTGAGTGCTGAAATGATTTTTGCTGTTTCTGTTTCACGGTCACAAAAATATTCAGGGCTGCAATATCCTGCAACGAGAAATGGATTATACGGACTATTTGTTTTCATTCTATTCTTTTTAATTGAGGGTGCAAAGGTATAAAATATTTCGCAAAATGCGAAACGCAAAATGCGAAATTAGAAATTCATGGTTTGAATTCGCTGTCTTTTAATAAATTGCACATTTTAAGATTTCAACCTTAAATTTATATTTTTCCAATAAAGCCGACAAAATCCGGTTCAAATTCTCCAATTTTTAAATCAATCGCCACCAAAGAATGTATTTTTCTGTTAAAAAACAGCAAATCGACAAAATAATCCTTATCGTTGTGTGCTATTCGGTATTGGTTTCCGATAAAGGTAAATCCGGAACCGAGTTCGAGGAGAAAGAATTT
>BNTU01000009.1 GCA_025996835.1 Bacteroidia bacterium | reverse complement strand
CTCGCGTGCACTTTTCATACTGTACACCTGTCATTGTTTCCATCGCTGTGTAATTTTTAATTGATACAATCGGCGGCAAAGGTAAACACTATTTTTGATATACGCAATTTTTTTTCGCAGTTACTAATTGAACTCGCGCCTAATTCATATTTATTTTGCACCTTTGCAAAAATTTTACTCAGATTGAAATTATGAACAAGATTGTTGAATGCTATGAGGGGCATTCGTGCGCCGACGATTGTGGCTCCGGCGGTGGGGTGGGGGAGTGCGGGACCGAAATCGGGTTGCCATTCGGGGCGTTGCATTTTGGCAGTCAGCCCTTCAAATTCGCCTTTGCGTACTTCGGCGAGGTTGCAGCGGTGGGCGGCGGAAGCCGATTTTTCGTACAGATAAACAGGCAAATTGTATTGCGCGGCAAGCTGTTTGCCGGTGGATTTAGCCAAAGCATCGGCTTCGTCCAACGACATATTGTGTAACGGGATGAAAGGAATCACGTCTGCCGCCCCCATGCGTGGGTGCTCGCCCCGATGGTGTGTTAAATCTATCTTTAACAAAGCGGTGCCAACGGCTTTAAACACAGCCATTTGTATTGCCTCCGGAGAGCCAATAGCCGTCACCACCATCCGATTGTGGTCGGCATCGCTGCTATAATCCAACAATTTCACGCCTTGCCTGCCTCGAAAGGCATCAACAATGCGTTCCACAACCTCCAAATTGCGTCCCTCACTAAAATTGGGGACACATTCAACAATCTTGTTCATAATTTCAATCTGAGTAAAATTTTTGCAAAGGTGCAAAATAAATATGAATTAGGCGCGAGTTCAATTAGTAACTGCGAAAAAAAAATTGCGTATATCAAAAATAGTGTTTACCTTTGCCGCCGATTGTATCAATTAAAAATTACACAGCGATGGAAACAATGACAGGTGTACAGTATGAAAAGGGCACGCGAGGGCGTGCAAGGTATGCGCGTATTGACCTTGATAAGTACAGCGTAACAATGGATGAATTGCAAGCGTTCTTAAACGGGATGATGTCGAACAAAAACAAGCGGCGTGTCGTTAGTCGGGCGGAAGATAAATCGCCCTACAATCCCGAATATGTAAAGATGATTAACGAGCAGGAAAAACTGCCGGGCGTAAAGATAAAAATTGAAGACTTATGGAAATAGTTTTCAAGCCTAAAGCACAAAGCGATAGGAAAATCATCAAGAAAAGCGGCTCACCGGCGACAAAGAAACGGCTTGAGCGTATCTTGACAGATATTTTGGAGCATCCTTATACCGGTTTTGCCAGCCCAGAAGAGTTGAAATATGACCTTTCCGGTAAGTGGGCACGTGAACTGTCAAAGAAAGATAGGGTTGTGTATCGGGTAGATGGTGATGATGTCAATGTGTTTTCCCTGCTTGGGCATTACGATGATAAATAATTAGAAAATAAAAATTATTTGGTAAATCCAAATAATTCCGTACCTTTGCCGCGTTTTTTTGCGCATTGTGTGAAAATATGGTATGAAAATATGATGCGGAAAAGAACTTATTTGGAATGATAATGTATTGATAAATAGAGCTTTTACGCTCTTATTCTCTGGTCAACGAAATCTACTAAATTTCCCTCGAGAATAAGTTGCGAAAGTTTGCGCCTCGTTGGCGCGGATTGTTCGTGCTTATTTGAGGGAAAAGGTTTTAGTAGAGCCAGTTGATTAAAATAGGCATCACACGAGCAGTTCTACGCTTTGATTGCCAAACGAAAGGGTCTAAGAGTTGTTGAAGCCCACAAAAACTTTTAGACAATGGCGATAATAGATGTTGTAACGTGCCGGACTGATGGCACCAAGTTTGCGGAGAAATTTCCTTCGGACGATTTGCGGATTGGTACGCAACTGGTTGTGAACACGGCTCAGACTGCTTTTTTAGTGAAAGGCGGCGTAATTTACGACCAGTTTCCGCCGGGTACTTATACGATTAACACCCAAAACATTCCCCTCTTAAACAAGGTTTTGAATATTCCATTTGGCAACGAATCGCCATTCAAGTGGGCTTGGTGTGTGCAAAATGTTGAAAATTCAGGAATAAAAACGATAAAAAAATGGAAAAGTTATTTATGAGAAATTTTTCAGTTGCCCTTGTTGCGCTACTCTTGTTAGCTGCATGTGATAATAAGAGGAAAGGCAAACCCAAAGGAGGTGAAACTGCGACTACTACGGTTGTTTTTCCGCCTCCGGATGTGCCGGTTGAAAAACCTGTCGTGAATGTTTACATTGAAAACTCCGGTAGTATGGATGGCTATGTGAAAGGAAAGACGGACTTTGAACACGCAGTTTACAGTTATCTGAGTGATATAAAAATATCAGGGATTGCAAACTCTATCAACTTGTTCTACATCAACAGTAAAATCATTCCACACGGAAGCGATATTGAGGATTTTATTGACAAATTGGAGCCAACAACTTTCCAAAAAAGAGGAGGTAATCGCGGCACCACCGATATTGCAAATGTTTTGAAAACTGTTTTGAAAGCGACAAATGACAAAACAGTTTCGATTTTTGTTTCGGATTTTGTGTTTTCGCCCGGAGGGAAGAATAAAAATGCTGATGAATACCTTATTAATCAGCAAATTGGTATAAAAACCGATGTTGCCGAACATATCAAGCAATTTCCGCAAACGGCATTTACCATTTACAGACTTACATCGCATTTCAATGGCACCTATTATAATTGTTATGATGCGAAAACTCAAATCAATGCCCGCCGTCCATTTTTTATATGGCTTATTGGCAATGTTGATTATATCGCAACCTTACAGAGTAAAATTCCGAACAATAATTTTAAAGGCAGTGGCATAACCGATTCTTACACGTTTTTACCGGAGGCGCACAGTATAGAATATGGCATACAACCGTCCCCAAAAATTGGGTCTTTCAAACAAAGTAAAGAAAAAGGCAAAACAAGAACCCATATTATCGAAGTTGAAAAAGCAGACAAAGGGACACATAAAGGTAAATTTATGTTTACAATAGGGGTTGATTTCACTGCATTACAGGCTTTGCTTGGCAAGGAGTATTTGCTCGACACCACTAACTATGCGTTGATGGCAAAAGGGCAACCTTCCGATGCTTTCACAGTGGCTATTAGTGAAAACACCGGAACAAATGCCAAATACACACATAAAATCCAACTCTCTACAAGCAAGCCAATACCCACAGGAGATGTAGAAATTACGCTTGTCAACAAAGAACCAAGTTGGATAAAAGATAAAAACGACGATTCGGGATTGAATATTAATGCCGCGGGAGCAATGGATAAAACCTACGGGATAAAATATCTGGTAGGCGGAATTGAAGATGCGTATAACATTGTGGTAAAAGAAACGAAAGACAACTACCAATCTTATGCAAAGATAAAAGTAAATATTAGTAAATAAATTTTAAAAATATTATAGTATGTTTGAAACAATTTTTTCTTGGTTTGATTCTCTGTTTGGAGATAACTTGGCTCAACATTTAGCCGGTAGAGGGTTTAGTGATGAAATTGGTGATTATGATTACATTAACACCAATTTGTTTGATGTCTGTGGAATAATCGGATTAGTAACGGCAGCGTTATTTTGCGTGTTTTTCTACTATCTGTGGGATCCTGCTTACAAAAAGCGTGGGAAATGGTATTTGATGCTTGGCACAGTGGCTGTGATTAACTTAATCGTGGGGTGGGCTATCCCCTACACCGATTTGATAAATGAAAACATCAATGTTGGTGAAGGATTGACCGTTTCCGGCTTAGACTGTTTTATGTTTGGTTTTTCCGACCTCATCATATCGGCAGTCTTTTTCTTTATTATATCCTGCATAATAAAGTGGGGGAGTACCGGGAACAAATACATCCCTTTTTAATCGTAATTTTTAATTCGTAATGATATGAGTAAATTATATGTTTTCGGAATAGGTGGCACCGGCTCGCGGGTGCTGAAGTCGCTGACAATGCTGTTGGCGGCTGGGGTAAAAATCAATGCGGACGAAGTGGTGCCGATTATCATTGACCCCGACTTGGCGGCGGCGGATTTAACTCGCACGGTGAAGTTGATGCAGGATTATGTGAAAGTGCGCGACCGTATCAATGTGGATAACTCTGCAAAAAACAGTTTCTTCAAAACTAAAATCAACATGGATATTATTCCGTCGGGAAGAATACCGGTGCAAAACACCAAAGATAGTAGTTTTAAAGAATACATTGGCTTGTCGCTTATGAAGGACGAAAAAGGCAATGAAAGTCCCAACTATGCTTTGGCTTCGATGTTGTTCTCCCAAAAAAACTTGAATGCAACAATGGAAGTTGGTTTCAAAGGCAATCCTAATATCGGGAGTGTCGTGCTGAACCAATTCTCTTTTTCCGATGAATTTAAGGCATTTACAAGTTCGGTAAAAGCCGATGACAGGATTTTTGTTATCAGTTCCATTTTTGGTGGAACAGGTGCAAGTGGGTTTCCGCTTTTGGTAAAAGAAATTCGTAAACCAAAAGGCAGAAACGAAAACGAATTGATACGCAATGTGCCAATTGGCGCAGTTACCGTGTTGCCCTATTTTGACGTGAAAAATGACGAAGACAGCGAAATAGACTCTACCACGTTTATTTCTAAAGCCAAAGCGGCACTATCGTATTATGATGTTAACCTCAAGGAAGTTAATTCTCTGTACTACATAGCCGATAAGGAAACTAAGGCTTACGAAAATTCGGAAGGAGGTGCCACACAACGCAACGAAGCGCATTTTGTGGAATTGGCGGCGGCATTGGCTGTCGTTGATTTTGCGGCACAGCAGGACGACAGTTTCGCAACAATTGATGGCAGAGTGCAAAACCCGACTTACAAAGAATTTGGTATCAAAAATAAGACAGAACAAATTATTTTCAACGATTTGTGTGATAAAACCAATCGTACTATCAAAAAGCCGATGACGCAATTCTTGTTGTTTTGCAAATATCTGAATGAGCAATTCAATGAATCGTATCGTATTCAGCCTTGGGCTATAGACCATAAAATTGATGATAACTTTGTGAGCCAACAATATTTTCAATCGGATTTAGCCGGTATTAAAAAAGCCTATCTCGAGTGGTTGCAAGAAATGAGTAACAACACTCGTGCTTTCTCGCCATACGATTTGAGCGAAAAGAAAAACGATGTGTATGGTATGATAAAAGGGGAGTTGCCGGCAAGACTGAAAAAAATCAAGTCCAATTATGCTTTGTTCGATGATGAATTAAATTCGATACAAAAGAAGGCTACGGACAGCAGTTCAAAGGCACTCCATTATTTTATGGAACTTTTTTATTTGGGAACGGAAGAATTAGTTAAATCAAAATTTAGAATTTAAAATTTAAATGATATGAGTCACATATTTAGATTACACGAACAAGCCGTAGGCAACTGCGAAGATTGGCAGGGAGATGAGACCACTAAGTATACCTCAAGTGTGATAGAGGAAATGCAGGACGCATCACCCAAGAGAGAAATAACTTCTATTCCATCGCCTTTTGCGAGGATAGATTTAGTAAAAACTGCTTTCAAAAAAGTGAACAAATTGGGCATTGATGGCGACACCATCCACCATAAAATGGTGTCTGAATGCCTTGATGTGGGTCAAATCTTTTTCAATTTTGACAAGTTCATAGGTCAAATAGAAATAATGGCTTGGGATAAAGAAAACGATTTGGAAAAATTGTTGAATTCGCCCGATGCAGAACACCAACAGTTAGGCAGAACCTACGACCTTTACCTGCAACAAGATGGTGAAGCATACAATTTTGACCGGATGCAGCAAATGTATTTTTTGAACTTTGTCAAGGGACCATCGAAAATCAACATTATCGGTGCTACTTCGCCTGCTACGCTGTTTTTTACTTCGGCAAACGATTTGAGTTATGTGTCCAAGGCAATCCGTTTTGGCAACGATTCCCCGTTCGATGGCGAGTATATTCCACTTTACAAAAGAGATTTGGAATATCAGAAATACTGGCATCTGTTGCGGAAAACACCCAACTTTTCGAAATTATTTAAAGAAGTGGATGAGTATTTGGAAACAAATTTTAATAAACTCAGTGAAGGCGACAAAGAGAAGATGCGTGAACAGATAAAGGCGGAAGACCTTACGCAATATAATGATGTTACTTTGGAAAATGCCGGACATGTGGTGCAGGTAATTGACGGCTTGGTGCTGAAGCAGCAAAAGCAAAATCCCTCAGACGTCGGGGCTGTCAGTGGTTTTGTGATAAAGTCTGATGCCACTATCAGCGGACATTCGCCTTTGGTGTTGCCCGTGGAAACTTACGTGCTGCCAACCGTTTACGTCAAAGAGAAATGGGATAAAAATACTGTTGTGCTATATTACGATACTCGTAAACCGGAAGACCGCACTTTGCCGGGCGACGGCGCATTGTATCCTTACCTCACAATCGGCGATTTTCTCGAAGATACCATTGTACGTATGCCCTACGAATTAAACAAGAACAGTTTTTTCGATGGCAATCTTGACAAAAATGATGGAAAAGACAGTGATGGTGATCCGTATAAATTCAGTTTTCTATTGCCATTGCGCGACTTGTTTTTCAATTTTTTCTCTGCTGATGACCTGCGAACAAAGGTAATGCACGACAACAAAAAAATGTTTGAATTGAAAAATCACGCTACCGGAGTTCGCGCTATTTTGCGTATTCCAATTGAGGCAGGATATATTGAATACAGTCGCACTTACTTTGAAGCCGTGTTGCCCAACCGAGAAACCAACGATGGTGCTCTGATAGACAAGAAATTTGGCTTAGGCATTTTACCACTAATAAAATTCTCTGAAGCGGTAAATAAACATTACCGTATCGCACTTTCGGACAAAGGACAAAAGGATGTGAAACTCTTCTGCTATAACGGGAAAAAGGAAATCTCCACAACAGCACATGTGGTGCGTGATGCCAAAGACCTTGCAGATAACATCAACAGTTCGGAGGCATACGTCATTAATGATAATTTTGACCGTATCAATGTTTCCGTTGGTGAATGTAAAGGTGTTATTGTGCCTAAATTTGCATCGGTTGGCGGCAAAAATCAATTCACTTTCGCCGTCGATTTTGGCACAACCAACACTCACATTGAATACACCACCGACAACAATCCTATTACGTTTAACATATGCGCAAACGAAAAACAATTGCACCTGTTACACGAAAATTACGATGCCTCGGACAAGGATATCGCAGGGATTTTTAAGCATGACTTTATTCCCAATACTATTGATGACAGCGACGAATACTCGTTTCCTATGCGTACCGTATTTCAGGAACACCAAAATATTGATTACAACAAAAGACCCATCGCTTTGGCAGATGGAAACATCCCTTTCCTTTATGAAAAGAAAGGGACTCCCGACTATAACGAAGCGAAAACAGATTTGAAATGGAGTGGTGTGCCCGATAAAATTATAAAACTGTATTTGGAGAATATTTTTATCTTGTTGCGCAACAAAGTTTTGCTGAATAGTGGAGATTTGAAAGCCACAAAGATAATTTGGTTCTACCCTGCCAGTATGGACGAAGGTCGATGCATTCAACTCAACAAGGTATGGAAAGATTTGTATCTTGATTATTTTGGTGCTGATGCAGAGAAAAATGTTATCAGTATGTCGGAGTCAATTGCGCCCTACCATTATTACAGCAAAAAACAGGGTGCAAGAGGCAATGTGGTTACAATTGACGTTGGTGGAGGTACTACCGACGTATATGTAGTAGAAAATCGTGAGCCAAAGATGCTTTTGTCGTTTCGATTTGCCTCTAATGCCATTTTTGGTGACGGACACAACAATTGGGACTCCGACTACAATGGTTTTGTCAACCTATATATGGATAAATTTATGCAAATCTTGAGCAGTAACAAACAAGAAGAACTAGAAACCGTACTGAAAAACATAGGAGCGAGAAAGAAATCTTCAGATATCATTGTGTTTCTTTTCTCGTTGACAAGCAACAAGAAAGTGAAAGGCAATGATGCACTTGACTTCTTGGCTGCTTTGTCAAATGATGAGCGGTTGCGTTATGTGTTCATCGTTTTCTATGGTGCCATCATCTATTATATTGCCAAAGCAATGAAAGTCAAAGGATTAAGCAAACCGCTTACCTTAGCGTTCAGTGGCAATGGCTCAAAAACTTTACGTGCATTGTCGGACAGCAACGCAATGATTGGCAAATTTGCCAAACTGATTTTCGATGGTGTCTTCAATGATGGAGAAAGAGAAAGCGCGCCTCTGGATGTGAAATTTGAAGAAAATCCGAAAAAAGCCACTTGTAAGGGCGGTATTTTAGAGCCAAAAGCACAGAATTTCGATAAAATTGATGCCATAAAATGCACTTTGCTCGGTAATACTTTTGATGAAATAGCGACAAAACAAATGCGTTATGCAGACATTACCCCCG
Organism: Bacteroidia bacterium; assembly: GCA_025996835.1. Taxonomy (GTDB): domain Bacteria; phylum Bacteroidota; class Bacteroidia; order Bacteroidales; family Azobacteroidaceae; genus Azobacteroides. The sequence continues at coordinate 40,028 of BNTU01000009.1, read as the reverse complement.
ATGTGGAAAAACAAATTTGCCAAGAGGTGAGCAATTATATTGACTTTCTATTCAAATTGCACGACGACAACAACAATTTTTTTACCAACAAACTGGCAGCTGACCCTGGCATTTTACAAATCGTAAAGAAAATTTGTCAGGATAAAACCGAGCTAAGTCAATCGCTTCTTGACGGTTTAGACCAAAAGTACAAAGATTGGTTAGGCAGTAGCGAAGACTCTGTCAACCTGACAGAGTTGAAGGAAAGCAACAAAGTGGAAGAAACGCTTTTCTTCTACCCATTGATTGGTGTTTTGCATGCGCTTGCGCTCAAAATAAGTGAATTATAATATGTTTAATTATTAAAAGAATGAAAAAATGAAAAAATCAGTTTTTATATTAGCGGCTGTTTTGCTGAATAGTGTGGTGTGTTTGGCACAAGAACCTTCTAATTTTCACCAAGATGTTCCGCAACCAACAGATAACTCAGGAGATTCTAATCAAATTGATGCAGGAGATGCCATTGATGTCAATAATGGCACCAATACAACTTCAGCAAAAAAAAGCAAAACTACAAATAATAAACCTCAAAAAAATGAAACAGATACAATTGTTGCCAAAATAGATTGGAATGAGGGTATAACTAGAAGAGATTCGTTAAACCGTGTTATAAAAGAAAAAGATTCTATTTTAGCAGTTATAAAACAACCACTAGTAACATATTCGGAAAAAGGGAATGGAAATATCCCTGATTGGGTTTCTTACATTCTTGCTGCTGCACTTGTGGTTGTTCTCTTAATTGTTCGCAAAAGAAAACCTGAGCAACCTGTAGATTCTGAATTACCACCATCGTATAATAGTCAATCGGATAAAGCAAATGATGAGCAAATAAATGAGAAGCAGGAACCTAACAAAAAAAAGGAGGAGGTTAAGGATGAAAAGGAGGAAGACGCTGGTAATGCACTTCAATCGAAGCCGGAGCCATCGGTACAACAACCAATTTCAAACTCACTTTATGCCGATTCGATAAACGATGGCTACTTCAAAAGCGTAAAAGTGCAGCCTAACGATGATACTGTATTTGAATTGATTAAAGACGACCCCGATGGCAAAACGGCAGTTTTTAAGATTTATTCCGGTGCGGAAAACAGGGTGTTGCGCCGTCCCGATTCTATTGATGGTTGTGATGTGCAGCAAATTGGCAAGAGTTCGCTTGAAGTAGAAAAAGGCACCGCAACTTTCGAAGACGGCAAATGGAAAGTTACCGAAAAAGCAAAAGTTAAATTTGTATAAACTATGCACTACATTATAATCATTGCGGTAATAGCACTTATTGTTATTTTTCAGTTTAAAAGTTATCTTTCTAATAAGGGAAAACTGGAAATTTTTGACGATGTTTTTCCTGAGAATGATAATCAATTGGAACTTCTTGCAGTGGATGAAAACGTTGTTGGCATCAGCACGCAGCACTCAAATTCTGTGTTAAATGTGATTGTTGAGTCTATCAATAACTATCTGTTGAACAATGCGGGGGCAGTTAGTGACTTTCACATCATCAAAGATATTGTAGATAGAAACTGTGATGCAAAAGAGGAGGAAATTGATACACAAATTCCCGTTCCCTTGTATTTAGGATTGATGGGTACGATGGTGGGGATTTTAATCGGTGTCGGTTTCTTGGTGATTAGCGGTGGATTAAGTGATTTGTTGGGCAACGCAACAATAGGAAACGGTGCTGAAGGGGTGCAAACCTTATTGGGAGGTGTTGCCTTGGCGATGGTTTCGAGTATTGTGGGCATATTGCTTACTATCTCTGGTTCGTCCAAAGCCAAAAACGCAAAAGTGGCAATAGAGCAAACAAAAAATGTGTTTTTGAGTTGGATACAGGCCAATTTATTGCCGAAATTATCCGGTGATATTTTCGGCACCCTTGAAAAAATGGCAGCTAATCTTGCCAAGTTTAACGAAACATTTTCCGGCAACACTAAAGAACTTCGAGAAACATTGCAGCACGTGAACGAATCCTACCAATATCAGGTGGAAACGATGAGAGCCATCAAAGAACTGAAAATAAATAGAATTGCGGCTGCCAACATAGAGGTGTATAGTAAACTGAAAAATTGCACCGATGAAATAGGTTATTTCAGCACCTACTTGCACAGCGTGAACGAGTACATCGCCAATGTGAAAGCACTCAACGAAAACTTGGATAAAAACGAAAACCGCGCCAAAGCCATCGAAAAGATGGGATTGTTTTTTGAAACGGAAATCTCTCAGGTTGAAGCCCGTAAAGCCGCAATCAGCAAGGCTGTAGGCACGGTGGACACAAGTTTGCAGGACGCTCTCTTGCGGTTGAGAGAAAACACCGATACGCAACTTGCCGAGTTTGCAAAGGCGACCATAAAACAACAACAGGCATTGCAGGATAAATTGGAGGGCACCTCCATCATTGTTGATGAGCTCAAAAATCTGACCGCAGTAAAAGACAGTATGTTGAAGTTGGAAAAAGCAACAAATGAGCAAACCCATAAAATCGACCGCCTTGCCGGCAGTATTGAAAAATTGGCACAGATGAAAGCAAGCGGTGGAGTGATTAACAGCACAATATCCAAAGGAGTTAAAATTTCGGCTCTTGCTATTGGTGGAATAATTGCGCTATCCTGCGTAACGCTTGTTGGCATATCGCTAATGGATAGAAAAGCGAGTGATGAAATTTATCCCAACAGCAATGTAATTGATATTCCAATAGATATAGTTCCTACAACAATTGATAGTGTGGCAATATCTGATAGCATTTTAAAAAGATGAGAAAAACGATATACACTATAGCGGCTATTTTTTTGTACAGCACAACAATTTCTGCACAAAATAAACTTGACAAAGCAACGTATGACAAGTTGGTTGATTATGTGAATTGTAAGTACACAAAGGCGTATATTGATGAAAAAATAAGAACCAAAGATAAAGGTCTTGCGCACGATTACATCACCGACTATAACGCCCGTTTAAACCCAAATTTGGAAAAAATACATTCTTTTGAAAATGCACTTTCTTATGATGATTTGCGGCAGTCTGCAAGATATAAGAGAGCAGAGATACTGATTGATAATATAAATGACAAGAAGAAAGATGATTTTGCAGATTGGGCTAAAGAAGAGATTATTAAAAAATTAATTTCATTACCATCAAACCCTATTGATTTTGAATCTTATTTGTCAATAAAAACCGCAGAATTGAAAACTGATTTAGAAAAACAATTACACGAATTTGACAACACTTCAAAACCAAACATTGCAGAAACAGGCACAACAACTCCCCCTGTAACAGATGGTAAAGGCAATAATTCCACAGATTTTTGGCAATGGTTTGTCATTATTTTCATTCTTGCAATTATTGTGGTGAGTAAATTAAAAAAACTTTTAACGAGGTCTAAAAACGATGACAAAAAACTCGAAAAGAAACTATCCACGCTGGAAAAAAGAATAATTACATTGGAAAATGAAAATAAACAGATAGCCTCTCAAAGCAACAGAAATGAAAATGATGAAAAATCTGAATCTGCCAAGTCAAGCATTATAGAAACGTCTAAGCAGAATAATGAAAATGTGGCAACAGATAATTTTGTATTGTATGCCGATTCTATCTACAACGAAACATTTCACAAAGTAACCGCCACATCCACCGAAGACACTATATTCAAGTTAGTTAAAACACCTTCCGGCAAAACCGCCACATTTGAAGTTTACAAGGATGCTCACGAAAAAATATTGCGCCGCCCTGATTTTCTCGAAGGCTGCGAAGTGCAAAAAATTGGTTCTCAATCGGTAGAAACCACAGAGAAGGGTGAAGCCGAATTGGAATATAACACGTGGAAAATAACGAAAAAAGCAAAAATTAAATTTATATAAAAACATGGGAAAACGTTATTATTGGGTCGAAGAAGATGACAATGCCACTGGTGCTTTTGTGGGGATACTTTCTATTATCAATTTATTCAAAAAATAGTATGAAACTCTGCCCACAATGTCAAAAAGAAAATCCAAGCGCGGCCAATCATTGCATGTATTGCGGTATTGAGTTAAAGTGTCCAAAATGCAAAGAGAGATGTACAGAAATGGACGATTTTTGTTTGCATTGTGGCTACCCGATTACTGACAACGCAAAAAAAGCAAAAAAGAATGCCGAAAAAAAAATAATGAACAAATTAAAAGAAGAAATTAAAACCTTAAATGAAAAATTAGATAATGAAAAAAAGAGTAAAAAAGATTTGAAAAATAATCTGAAAAAGATTAATGCAGAAACGCAAAGAGAAGTATCAATAATGCCCAAGTGGTTTTATTACTTAGTTTCTGTTGTTGTAGGCATATCGTTGTTGGTGTTAATTTTGATAATTTTTAATATTTTATGATTATGAACAAAAAAATTCTAAACGTGATTATTTTCGTGGTAGCAGTTATATCCTGTCCTGTGAGTTTAATTGTTGGATGGAAAACACACAGTGCACTATGGTTGTTGATTGCAGCCTTTGTAATTGGTTATGTTATTGCCGAGATCATAAAATTTAGGAACGGGAACAATAGATTTGACCTTAGTGATATTGTGTTGCTTGTTCTCCCAATAATATTACAGTTTGTACCATTCGACAGCCCTCCATTCAAAGAACAACTAAACCGTTTGTATTTTCCTAAAGACAGCATTGATTTTGAAAGTGAATTTGTTAAGCCTATAACTTCAGATTCAAAGTTGCCAAAATTAATTTTTGCTTTTGACAATTCTGGAGCAGGGCTAAGTAATACTATTGCGAATGATTTGCAAGATAGATATCATACGTATTGTAAAAAGATTGAAGAACTTTATGGAGAGTCTAAAATAGATAATGCAAAGAAATTAGTGAAGAATTTCTATGAAAAGAAGACTTATGGAAACTTTTTAAAAGCGAGGCTATGCTTTGAATTAATAAAAAATAAAAATAAAGATGGCGAGTTTATGGTTCTTAAAATAGGAGACCCTAGTGAGCTGTATAAAAATGATGGTTTCCAAAAATTAACAGAAGAAAATATAAAAAATGAAATTAAAAAAATAATACAAACACAAAACAATGAAAAACATACAGATTTCGATGTATTTAATGATAATTTGAGAAAGCATACAAAAAAAACAGCAACTGAGTTAAGTGAATACGCTTTATATGTTTATAGTGATTTTTATCACGATTATGACAGCCGAGAAGAAACAGAACAGGACAGAGTCCAAATAATCAAAGCAAGAAAAGAATTACTCTCAAACATAGTTCAAAATTATTTTATTGATAACCATAACCATCAAAAGGGGGTATTTATTTTAGAAACTGAAGCTGCTTTTCCGTATGAGAACCATTTTGTTATTGGAAAAATTGATGAAAGTGAAGCAATAGTACCTATTAGAATTACCGAAAAAAAAGCACACTGGTATTATTCAAAAGATGATAACAACGATATAACCACTTCTTTTCGTCTTGTGTTTAAAAAGTGTGATAAAAAGATTTGTTCTCATAATAAAATTTATCTCAAACCAAACCACCAAAGATGGTTTGTAAATGACACGGAATTTGGAAACAAAGAGTGGACATTCTTTAATTCGGACTATACTAATATCATATTAAAGTATCAAGGGAAAAAAGAACCAGAAAACAAACGGGGTACTTTTGAAATAGAGCATAATGATATTCATTACGTTGTATATTTTGATTTTATCAAAGAATGGGATAGAAGGTGGAAGTATTGGCTACCGGGTATTACTCTTATTATAGGGCTATTAATAGGGTTTTTACATAAAATAAGAAAAAAATAGAGATATGAAACGCTGCCCACAATGTCAAAAAGAAAATTCAAGCACTGCCAATCATTGTATGTATTGCAGTGACCCTTTGGTTGTTGGAGAAGATTTGAGTGCAGAAGCTAAACTCCAAAAAGAAATTAATGAAGCCAAAGAAACAATACGGTTACATAGAAAACAGATATTTGAATTGGAATATATCAACAATAAAACATTGCAAGACACCAATAAATATCAGCAAAAATTAATTTGGTATGAAAAATAAACTTATCATCACAGGTATTATACTATTACTTATTCTCTCGCTCTCAGCGTGCAGCAACCGCAAAAAGCGAAGCGAAAGAAGTGCTACTCGGCAAGAAACGCCAACGGAGCCCAATATAAAGCCGGTACCACCAAAAGTTGTACCAACAGAACCTGTTGTGGTACCAAACTACGACCCCAAAGTGCCGATTACACCTGTTCGTATAGCAAGAAATTTACCGGCATCGCCAAAAATTCTATTTCAAAAACCGAACGACCGACACTCTCGTCAGGCTTTTATCGACCATTACAATATCACAGGGGAAATGAAAGATTTGATTGTGGCTTGCGATTATGATAATTCAACGGTAAGAAATACAGCAGTGTTATTGGGCGGTTTTTCTCCGGGTGAATTTAATTTAGGACAAGTCTGTGAAATCTTCGACTATGGCTACAATAATTGGAAATATGTTAACGACCCTGTTACAGGAGATTATTTTTCAAGGGCTTCTGAAACCTTGAAAAACGGATTAAACGGCGATTGTGACGATTTTGCCATTTTGCTCTGTTCGATGCTCTTGTCAATCGGCGGAGAAGCAAGAATAAACTTTGCATACGATGCCTCAAGCGGACATGCGTTTACCGAAGTCAATATTGGAAAAACAAATCAATCGGAAGTGCAACGCTATTTGTCTGCTCGCTACAACAATGCGCAAATGTGGCACCGCAAAGACAGTCAGGGTAACATTTGGCTGAATTTGGATTGGCAGGCTCAATATCCGGGCGGAAAATATTGGGACTACAATCGAGGAACAAGTTTCAATATTATACGAAATATGTGTGAACATTTATAAAATAGAAATTATAAAAAAATAAAAGATTATGAGTAAACTTTGTCCACAATGCGAGACAGAAAATCCGAGCAGTGTCAATTATTGCATGTTTTGTGCTGAGCCTTTGGTTGCTGATGCAGAATTGAGTGCAGAAGCAAGACTCCAAAAAGAATTGAATGATGCCCAAAAACAAAAGCAAGTACTGACCAATGCCCTATCGGATGCACAAAAAGGATTAGTGCCCAAAATAACAGAGCGAGATGCAGAAATAGCGCAACTCAAAAAAACATTAGAAGGCACAAGCAAACTACATGATGAAAAACAACTATTAGAAGCTACTTTAGCTACCCAAAAAGATGAATATAATACTCTCAACAATAAGTATTCCGCGCTTCAAAAAGGATTCAGTGCAGAGCAATCCAAGAACATTGAGTTGAGCAAGCAAGTTAAAAAATTGCACCCAAAAGGCAAAACCCCAACATTTCTCTATGTTGTTATGGTAGTTCTAATATCTGTGACAGGTATTCTTTCTTTTCAAACTTATCATTATAAACAACTTTCAAATGTGCGCACCATCACTCGTCCGGATGGAGTCAGTTTCATTTATGCGGGAAAGATACAAAACGGATTGCCTAATGGCAAAGGCAAGGCAACTTATGCAGACGGCAGAATATACGAAGGTGATTTTACAGATGGCTTCCGCAATGGTAAGGGCAAAATGACATACTCCGATAGTACTACATACGAGGGCGATTATGTACAAGACAATATAACATATAGCCGTCCCAATGGCGATTATGTGAAAGATCTAGTAACACGTACATACTACTACGTTATAGGTGGTACGGTTCTCTTAATGGTTCTCTTAATGGTTCTCTCAGTAATTTTTGAAAATTACGAGATGAGAAAGAAAAAGAGACACGCGAGTAAACAGCAGAAATGTTCTCGTGTTGAGAATATACCAATACCACGTCCTGTAGCACCGCCACCTTCTCCTGTACCGCCAGTTTCAAACTTACTTTATGCCGCTTTGATAAACGATGGCTACCTCAAATTCATAAGGGTACAGCCTAGCGATGATACTGTGTTTGAATTGATTAAAGACGACCCCGATGGCAAAATGGCAGTCTTTACGATTTATTCCGGTGCGGAAAACATGGTGTTGCGCTATCCCGATTTTATTGATGGGTGTGATGTGCAGCAAATCGGCAAAAGTTCGCTTGAAGTAGAAAAAGGCACCGCAACTCTCGACGAAGACGGCAGATGGAAAGTTACCAAAAAAGCAAAGGTTAAAATTGTGTGATGGTGTTTGTTTGGGGAGTAAAAACTTTACAATATATAAATAGCAAATGAGTAAACATAAAAAAGAATCCTTCTTCTGGACAAGTTATTCCGATTTGATGACCAGCTTGTTCTTTGTGATGCTGGTGCTGTTTGTGCTGGTAATTGTTTTGTTGCACAAGAAAATAAGTGAACAGGGAGCAACAATTAAAGAATTGGAACGAATTACTCAAATAGACAGGCAATTTGAGCCATTGATTAAGTCGGGAAAATTTCAGTATTATCCCGATAGCAAAAAATTTGTTGCAAAAGACTTGGTTGGACACGAGATATTTCAGCCACTCCAAACAAAGATATTGTCGGAATATATAAAACCAACCATTGAAGTTGGTCGGGAGGTCGAAATTTTATTACAAAAATTATCTAAAGAAAATGCAGACTTTTCCTATCAATTAGTCATAGAGGGAAATATGGCAAACAGATGGGACCATAGCATAAATAAAGATCAGAGAGAGGGGTATAAAACGAGCTATGAAAGGGCTTTAGCCGTTTATTTACTATGGCTGAGTAATGGCATTGATTTAAGAAAATACAATACTGAGGTTTTGATATGCGGCAGTGGGTATAGCGGCTTAGATAGAGACAAGACAGAGGACAATAACAAACGGTTTTCTATACAAATAATTCCTAAAATTAGTTCACCTAATAAGTAGCAATACAATGAGAGGACAGATTTAAATCACTAAATGTCGGATATAATCGCTTTAATTTTATGCGAGCATCCTTAGTCGTGAATTGCCAATTGATTTTTGCATTTTTGTTGTTTCTATGCATTTGCCACGCTAAAACTTTCTCCTGCATTTAGTCTATTGTTGCAATATGTCTGTTCAAATATTGCGCATTTAGCACATGCAGTTCTATCTCTGCCATATTTGGGTGTAAAAAACAAGCTCAAATCTGTCAATCAATCGTTTGGCTTCTTCGGGCTGAAATTCACTTCCAGCCCATTTTCTACCCCCCAGCCAACAGCGGTAGGATGTTTGTTGGTGGTGGATGTTGCGGTGATGATTCCTTATAGAGGCGAAATTATGTGTGTTGAAAATTGAAAGCCGCCACCATCTCAAATAAAAAAAAATGACTATCCGCAATCATACCTGGCTCTCGCTCCTTGTCCCGCATGGACAGCACTTTATTAACCGTAGACTTCAGTCTACGGTATATAACAATGTGTCGTCCCATGCGGGACTTTGGGGGGTGGACTCCGTCACTCCCGTAGACTGAAGTCTACGGTTAATAAAGTGCCGTCCCATGCGGGACAAAATCGGAAATTGCTTGCAGAAAACACTATTTAGTGGTATGATTGCGGATAGTCATAAAAAATAACAAGTGATATGGAAACAAGGACATTAAGAGAAACGCTCGTGAGCAATGAAAATCTGTTGGAGGAAGTGAAAAAAGTGCGCTCACCGGAGCAAATCGGGTTTTTATACGATATTATTGTGCTCATGCGTAACAAAATATTAGATATACATATCGGGGCGTTGCAGCGGTGGGTAGTTATGAGTTATGAGTTACAACTGATTGCGTTAAAAAAACAAAAAACAAAAAAAAATTCACAACTCATAACTCATAACTCATAACTATTTCGTACCTTTGTGCCGCAATTTGAAAAGCCCGGATGGCGAAATTGGTAGACGCGCTAGTTTCAGGGACTAGTGTCAGTAATGATGTGCAAGTTCGAGTCTTGTTCCGGGCACTTTTCAGTTAACAGTTACCAGTTACCAGTTAGCAATTAAAAACTGGTGGTCATTGACAATTGACGGGGTGGTAACTGCTAACTGGTAACTGGTAACTGATGAAGAGGTTATATAGATTTATTTTGGGGCATTTTCTCCCGTTGCTGTTGGTGACGCTTAGCATCAGTTTGTTTATACTCCTGATGCAATTTTTGTGGATGTCCATTGCTGATATGGTTGGCAAAGGGGTTGATGCCGGTGTTCTTGCACAGTTTTTCCTTTACATTTCTCTCCATTTATTGCCTACAGCCATTCCATTGTCTGTTTTGCTGGCTTCTCTGATGGCGTTTGGCAATCTGGGAGAACATTGTGAACTCACGGCGATGAAGGCAGCCGGCATATCGCTGCTACGCATAATGAAGCCGCTGATTGTTTGTGTGGTGTGTATCACCGTTATCTCCTTTGTATTTCAAAACAATGTTCAGCCTCGTGCGCGGCTCAAAATGGCTGCCATAATGCTGTCTTTGAAACAAAAATCACCTGAATTGGATATTCCTGAGGGCATTTTTTACCGTGAAATTGATGGTTTTAATGTCTTTGTGCGCAAAAAAGACAAGAAAGGCGGCTTGTTGCGCGACATGAAGATTTACGACTATTCGCAGGGGTTTGAAAATGCCAAAGTGATACTGGCTGATTCGGGCAGATTGAAAATGTCGGAAGACAAAAAATATCTGGTGCTGTCGCTTCACAGCGGCGAATCGTTTGAAAATCTCAATACCGACCATGTACGCAGAGCCAACGAAATGATTCCATATCGCCGCGAAACATTCAAATTTAGAGAGCTTTTAATCAGTTTTGACGCTAATTTCAGCATGGAAGACGAGTCTGTGCTGGGCAGTCGCGCCGATGGCAAAAACATCATCGAACTGAAGACTTTTATCGACTCGGTGCGTGTGGAACAGGACAGTCTCAATCGCTTCAGCCTGCCTCTGCTGAAGCGTGCAGCCTACCTCAACACCTTTGAACCCAAACGCTATGCCTCCAAATCCGGCACGCGCGACACCCTGTTTACGAATGGTTTTCAGCACTATTTTGACCGATTGTCGTCGGAACAACGAATTGGTTTGTTGCAACGGGCAAAAGACAAATCCGACCAAGTACAGACGAATCATTCGTTTAATATGCACCAACAAAATGCGGCAATATCGCAACTACGCATCTATGAGATGCAGTTGCAGTCCAAATTTGCACTTGCGTTCTCCAGTTTGCTGTTCTTTTTTATCGCCGCGCCGCTGGGGGCAATCATCCGCAAGGGTGGGCTGGGGATGCCTGCTGTGCTGTCCGTTTCCCTCTATTTGACGTATTACACCCTCAATGAATTTGGCACTAAAATGGCAAGACAGGGCGTATGGGAGGTCTGGTCGGGTGTTTGGTTCAGTTCCTCCATTTTGGCGGTTCTGGCATTTTTTCTGACCTATCAAGCCATCAACGACTCCACCATGTTCAGCCCTGATGCGTGGAAACATTGGTGGAGGCAAACCTTGCGCCGCATCAAACGAAACAAGTGGCTTCGCATCCAATGGAAAAAGTGGTCGCACATTCTAAAAGAACAATGGCTTCGCATTAAAAACAGAAAAAAAATGCCACTCATTTGTGTTTTATTAACCTGTTTATCGCTGAATACTGCGGCGCAAGAGCCGATATATAAATCCACGATGCTGGGTGTGGGGCAGGCATCCATTTATGACACCTATTTGTCGCCGCTTGAATATACCGGCTACAATTTTGGACTCCTTCAAGAGGAAATGCGCATGACAGGGCTACTTGGCGGGACGATTGCGATGCAGCATTTGTTCAATATGAATGTGGCGTTGAGCGAAAATCCAACGCAAACGTCATCGACATACATGGGGATTGTGGCGTATGATTTTGGCATGTATCGCCGTTTTGAGCCGCTACACGGCTTTCAATTGTATGCCGGACTGCATGCGGAGGCTTTGGTCGGTGGCATCTACAACTTGCGCAACGGCAACAATCCGGCAACGGCAAAAGTGCATCTGGATTTAGGGCTTTCAGGCGTCGCAGCGTATCAATTTAAGATAAAAAAGCAGCCAATCAAGTTGCGCTATCAAATGAATATCCCCGCGCTGGGGATGTTTTGGGCACCCGAATTTGGCGAGTCGTATTATGAGATTAGCACGGGCGATGCCCCGCTCGAATTGTCATCGTTCCACAATTACCTCTCGATGCGCAACATCCTGTCGGTAGAACTGCCGTTCAATTTCAGCACCATACTCCGCCTCTCGTATGTCAATTGGATGTACGAAACCCGTGTCAATCAAGTTGATACGCGCGTTCATTCCAACACCTTTTTCATCGGAATTTCACAATATTTCACAGTGCATCCGGGTAGGAGTGTTAAACCTTTTTTGCCATGAAAACGAATGAAGAATTTTTTTAAATATAGTTTAATCGCACTGCTGCCCCTGCTCTTCGCCACCTGCATCGAGATAGAGGAGTTCGACAACTCGCCGCGGGGCAATTTTGAGGCTTTGTGGAAAATTATGGATGAGCATTATTGTTTTTTTGACGTCAAAGGGGTGGATTGGGATGCTGTTCATGCGGAATATGCGCCGAAAATCACCCCTAAAATGTCGCGAGATACGCTGTTTTTGGTGTTGAGCGCGATGCTTCGGGAGTTGCGGGACGGGCACGTGAACTTGATTTCGGCATTCAATCTGGGGCGTTATTGGGATTGGTACGAAAATTATCCGAAAAATTTTAACCAAGAGTTGATTGATGCCTACTTGGGGCACGATTATCAGATTGCCGCCGGACTGCGCTATAAAATTCTTGAACCGGACAGCATTGGCTACGTTCGCTACGCCGATTTTATGGATGCCATTGGTGAGGCCAATTTGGATTATGTGATATACACGTTTCGCAACTGTCGCGGCATGATTGTGGATGTGCGCGACAATGGTGGTGGTGTTTTGGACTATGCGGAAATGTTGGCATCCCGTTTTGTGAGGGAAAAAACGCTGGTGGGCTATATGCAGCACAAAACCGGCAAGGGGCACAATGATTTTTCAAAGCCGGTGCCAAAGTATATCGAACCGCCCGCAGATCGTTGGCTGTATTTGCGTGATGTGGTGGTGCTGACTAATCGCCATTGCTACAGTGCGACCAACGATTTTGTCAATGCGATGTCCGAACTGCCCGGCGTAACGATTCTTGGCGACACCACCGGCGGCGGCTCCGGGCTACCGTTTTCGTCCGAAATTCCCAACGGCTGGGGTGTGCGTTTCTCCGCTTGCCCCATGTATAGTGCTGATATGCAGGATATTGAAGGCGGCATTGCACCCGATACTGTGGTTAGTTTGGACAATTCTGCTGCGCGTAGGAAGCGCGACACGCTGATTGAGGCGGCGCGGGAACGGCTCAACAGGCGCAGATAACTTGCAAATTAGCGATATGCTCCTCAATCTTTCGCACAAATAATTCTTCATCCTGCTCGTTGCTAAACGCCACACGGATAGGGAGATAATACAACTGCGATTTGAGATTTTCGGGCATAAACGGATTGTCCATCAAGCGCATGGCATCTTTTTCGGAGGTGATGATTAACTTTTTGTCGTTCCTGATTGCCGCTTGTTTTGCAGCGATGTGTTCAAAGTCTTTTTTGGAAAAGGCGTGATGGTCGGGGAAGATGAGAGTTTGCAAATCGGCGGTATAGGTTTGCAAATACGCTTTCATATCCTCCGGTTGTGCCAATCCTGCCAACAGTAGCAGGGAATAGTCCTCTTTTTTCAGCCGTTCGAGATTTTCTTTTTTTACCGGCGTAGCATCCGGAAACACGGGCAAGAGACCCTTGTAGTGATAATTTGTGAAATATAATTGTTGCTGTGGGGTCAATGGAATTTGTTGCGCCAAAGCGTGATAATCGTTTGCCGAAAAATCGGTGCCACATTTGGTGCAAATCACGATATTGGCACGGTTGCTGTTGGCACTCGGTTCGCGCAAACGCCCCGCCGGAAGCAACGCATCCTTGGAAAACAACCGTTGCGCATTGGTCAGCAGGATAGACAGCGATGGTGTCACGTAGCGATGCTGATAGGCATCATCCAGCAAAATAACGTCAGGACGTTGATTGACAGGCAGTTGCAACAGCGTATGAATGCCCCGCCTCCGATTGCCATCCACCGCAACCGTCACTTCCGGAAATTTTCTGAAAATCTGAAACGGCTCATCACCAATGCTCTGCGCCGTAGACCGGGCATTTGCCAAGTGAAAGCCGGTCGTCTTTCGTTTGTAACCGCGACTCAGCACAGCCACCTTGTGTTTTTTGCTCAAGAGGCGAATAAGATACTCCGTATGAGGCGTTTTGCCCGTCCCCCCAACCGTCAGATTGCCAACAGAAATGACAGGCACCGGAAACTGCTCCGACTTCAAAACACCCTTGTCAAACAATTTATTGCGCCCCTTCACCACCCAACCATACAATTTGGAAAGCGGCAACAACCCCTTTTTGATGCTAATATTCTCCGACATAATATATGTGTGTTTAAAGCGCAAAACTAAACATTATTTTTGACTTTCCGCATAAAAATCCAAAATTTTGGAGCGAAAGATGTATTCGTATTTTGCCTGGATGCGGTCGATTTGCGTTTGTGTTTGTTTGGTTTTGGCTTCGTTGAAGTCGAAAGTGGTGGCTTTGCCAAGCCCGCAGAGTTCGGAGGTGGCTTTGAAGGATTCGGTGGCGGCTGCTACTGCCTGTTCGGTTGCCTTCAATTTTTCGCCGGCTGCCAATGCGTTTTGATAGGCGGTTTGAATTTCTTTGTAGAGTGTCTTTTTGGCATTTTCTACTGCTAATTGCTGGTTTTCTACGTTGATGCGGGCTTTTTTGACCTGATTTTGGGTGGCGAAGCGGTTGAAAATCGGGATTTGCAGGCTGATGCCGATGTATTCGCCCCGCTTGTTGTTGAGTTGTTCGCCCAAAGTTTCATTTTTGCCGCCATTATCGCCAAACAGATAATAATAGTTCGTGGATATGCCCATATCCAAACTCAGCGTGGGCAAATGACCCGCTTGGGCAATTTTTACATCCTTTGCCGCGCCCTCTGCTCGCAATTCCTGCTCTCTGACGATGGGTTTCACGTTCACCGCGTAGTCATAAAGTTGTACAGGCGATTGTAGCGGGGCAATGAGTTGATTTTCAATGTCCGGCGCGGTTACGTCAAAATCGGGGGTGAAATCGAGTTCCAAAAATTGCGACAAGTTCAATAATGCCAAATTCAAACTGTTCCGTGCTTCCACCACCGCCACATTGTCTTTGGCAACTTGTGCCTGAATATCAAGCAGTTGCGTGTGTGCCAACTTACCCGATTCAACCAGCAAGCGGGTTTTGTCGGCTTGCTTTTGACTTAATTGGTGCTGCTCCTCAGTCACGTGCAGCGTTTCTTTGCAAAAAATCACCTGCAAAAACTGCCCAACCACATTGATAGACAGGTCTTCCTTCGCTTTTTTCAAATTCTCCGTCGCCGCCGCCACATCCAACTTGCCGCGCGCAATTTCGTTGGAGATGCGAAAACCCGTGAAAAGTGGCATCGAAGAGCGCAGGGCAAAATTCGTCTGCGATTGTTGAATGTCATCATAAGTGCCCAGAGCTGTTTGCGCACGCCCAAAACTCACCGTTTCATCCACACCCCCAGACAAGTTTGGCAACCGGCCATTTTTCGCCGTATTCAAATCCTCCTTAGCAGCCTGCACCTGCAAACTGCGCTGCTTAATATCAATATTATTCTTCTGAGCATATTCCACGCATTGCTCCAAAGTCCAAGCCCTTTGGGCAGTTACCAGTGACCAGTTACCAGTTACCACTATCAATAGGGAAAGCAATATGCGGCAGGTTTCTTTCATCATTCTTAATCCTTAATTTTTAATTTTTTTGGGGTCAATTTCGTTGCCTCGCAGCCTGTTGTTGAGGGTGATGCCGCTTTGTATTTCTACATCTATGCCGTTGGACATTCCTATTTTTACTTGTCGGCGTTCAAAGTCATCTTGTTTGCCGGTTTGTGCCAAAGTATCTGTGAGAACATAGACAAATGTGGAGTCGCCGCTAAATTCCAATGCGCTTTCGGGTACTTTCAAAACATCCTCCACGTGTTGAAGTACTACTTGAGCATTGGCACTGTAACCTGCACGTACAAAGGTAGTTGGAGGTATCTGAACTGCTGCCTTTATTTGAAACAATACCGCCCCATTGGTGGAGGTCCCTTTCGGCGCGATGTATTCCAAAACTGCATCAAACTGTTGGTTATCAATCGCTCCAATCGTGATGCGGAGGGGCATTCCTTCTTTGATTTTGCCAACTTCCGTTTCGTCAATCGTGCCTACGAAAAGGAGGTCGTTCATGTCGGCTACGGAGGCGATTGTTGTGCCATCGTTGAACGTATTGGCTTGAATCACAGAGTTTCCAACCTTTACCGGCACGTCCAAAATCATCCCTGCAATGGTTGAGCGGATTTGCGTATTGCTCAGGTGGGCGTAGCGACCGGTCACCCCGTCGCGCACAATATCCAATGCACTCACGGCATTGCTCGTTTCCTCTTTTGCCTTGTTGTAAGCCGCCTCCGATGCCTCAAACTCCTCTTTGGAAATCACCTCGTTGGCATATAAAGACGTTTGGCGGGCAAATTCCTGCTCAATTTTTGTCTGCTCGATTTTCGCAATGCGCATCCGCGATTCGGCGGAGTTGAGCGAACCCATTTCGGGGATAACTTTCACACGTGCAAGCACTTCGCCCACCGTCACGCGCTGTCCTGCTATCTTTGTTACCTCCGTGATAATGCCCGAAATTTGCGGCTTAATCAAAATCTCATCCCTCGGCTCAATCGTGCCGGTAGCCACAGTCTGATTCTCAATATTCCCCATTTCAGGCGTTACAATATCATACAGCACCACTTTTGGTCGCGATTTTGCCCACAAAAACCAAAAAGTAAACACCACAACCAACCCGATTACAGTGAACAGCACAATTTTTCCAAAATTTCCTTTTTTCATATATACTTTTTTATATGCGGGTGCAAAGGTAGGATTTTTTTTTAAGTTATTAGTTATGAGTTATGAGTTTTTTTTGTAATTTTGCCCCGCTTTTCAATTATCATTGTTATGAAATTTACAAAAATGCACGGAGCCGGCAATGACTATGTTTATGTCAATGGCTTCACGGAAGATGTTGCACGCCCCGAAGAGTTGTCTATCTTCATTAGCGACCGCCACAAGGGCATCGGCTCTGATGGGTTGGTGCTGATTTTGCCCTCCGAAACGTGTGATTTTCGGATGCGGATGTTCAACGCCGACGGCTCGGAAGCCCAGATGTGCGGCAATGCCACCCGCTGCATCGCTAAGTATGTATATGACAGGGGTTTAACAACGAAAGAAACCATCTCGCTGGAAACCAATGGCGGCGTGAAAATCCTGAAATTATACCCCAAAAACGGCAAAGTGGATACGGTCACAGTCGATATGGGCGAACCAATTTTGGATGCAAAAAAAGTGCCCGTCACATGGTCGGAGGCACAACTCATCAACCGGATAATTGATTTTCAGCCGGAAAAATTCTCCGTCACAGCCGTTTCTATGGGCAATCCTCACGCGGTGATTTTCACGAAAAGCAAATTCAGCACGTTGGATATTGAGCGAATCGGGCGCAAAATCGAAAATCACCCCATGTTTCCCGAAAAAACCAACACAGAATTTGTCGAAATCATCTCCCCGACCCTCGCGAAAATGCGCGTGTGGGAACGCGGTAGCGGCGAAACACAAGCCTGTGGCACCGGAGCCTGCGCCACATTGGTAGCCGCCGTGCTGACAGGTCGCTTAGAGCGCAAAGCCACCATCGCGCTGCTGGGGGGCGATTTGGAATTGGAATGGAACGCCGAAAACAATCATGTGTTTATGACAGGTCCCGCTGTGGAGGTCTTTTCCGGAGAAATTGAATGGTGAACGCACAAAATATTGATATTGAGGCGTTTAACTATGATTTGCCTGATGAGCGGATTGCCAAATTTCCGTTGCCGCAGCGCGACCGGAGTAAGTTGCTCGTTTTTCAGTTACCGGTTAGCAGTTACCAGTTACCGGTTAGCAGTTACCAGTTAGCAGTTACCAATTACCGGTTGCCGGTTATTTCGGAGAGCACTTTTGCTTGTGTTGGGGATTTTTTGCCTGCGGGTGCGCTGTTGGTGTTCAATAATACTAAGGTGATTCAGGCTCGGATGGTGTTTCGGAAGGCTACCGGTGCGGCGATTGAGATTTTTTGCTTAGAGCCTGAGGAGCCTTCGGATTATGCACAGGCTTTTGTGCAAACTCGCTCGTGTACGTGGCTCTGCATGGTGGGAAATTCCAAGCGCTGGAAAAATGAGAAATTGACACAACAAATTGATAATCTGACATTTACTGCCGAACGCATCGCCAACTATGGCGATACACACCTCGTCCGTTTTGAATGGCACTATTCCGATTGGAACACCCCTGCTGCCTGTTCCGATTGGAGTTTTGCCGACATTCTGGAAAAATTTGGCGAACTGCCCATCCCTCCCTACCTCAATCGCCCCACGGAAGAGCGCGACAAGGTGACATATCAAACAATTTATTCAAAAATAAAAGGCTCCGTAGCAGCCCCCACCGCCGGTTTGCATTTCACCGATGCGGTGTTGGAATCGCTAAAAGAGAAGCAAATCGACTTGGAAGAATTAACCTTGCACGTGGGCGCAGGCACATTCAAACCCGTCAAAGTCAACCGCTTAGCCAACCACGAAATGCACGCCGAGTGCATCACAGTAAAAAAAACAACCATCGAAAAACTGTTGAAACACCCCGGACAAGTCATCGCCGTAGGCACCACCTCCGTCCGCACCCTCGAAAGCCTCTATTACATAGGTGCCACCCTCGAAAAAAATCCAAACGCCACACCCAACGAATTGGCTGTCACGCAGTGGACTCCCTACGCCAAATCCCCTGACCGCAATCGTCATTGCGGGCTTGACCCGCAATCCCCTGACCAATTGCCCACTTGCAAGGCATTGCAAAATGTGTTGGATTATATGACCCTGCAAAAAATCAACATCCTCACCACCCACACCCGCATCCTGATTGCACCCGGCTACGAATTTAAAATCGTCAACGGCATCATCACCAATTTTCACCAGCCCAAAAGCACGCTACTGCTGCTGATTGCAGCATTCACGGGCGGCAACCATTGGCGCGAGATTTATGACTATGCGCTTGCTAATGATTTTCGATTTCTCAGTTATGGGGATAGCTCGCTGCTGTTGAGATGCTAATTGTCTGAAGGGCGTGAATGCTTCAACTAAAAAATTGTAAAAAAAAATGTCATTTATTTTGCCATTTCAAAAATAATTACTACCTTTGCGCCGTTCTAACAAAAGACGTATGTACACACAGTTCGCAAATACGACATCGGTAACATCCCGCCGCGGCAATATTCACGGCGGGCGATATTCTACCCCCCCCCCCCCCCGCATTTCAGAAAAATTTATCGTGCAATAGCGGGCTTTTAAATGCCCTTTACGCGCATATTTCGGAGGTACCTAAAATACCCTGTTTTTCGGCATCGCTAAAAACGCCAAAAATGGGGCATTTTTTTCGTATCCAATACTCAGCATTAGATATTCAATAAAAAATAAAAAAATAAAAAAAGTTATCAAACTATTTAAAAAATTGATAAGATGGATTTTACCATCGGCATTGTATATCATTTTAGCACGATTGAAGCGTTCCTATTTGTTTAATAAGGACAAGTTTTTGTTGAAAAACTCTGCTGAATCCTTTACGGATATTTACAAAAACAATTATTGGGGTTCGCAAGAATCTGTATCCGGCAGTGGGTCAACAATAGCGGGAACGGTTACCATTCGGGAACAATTGCCGTTGCTTATAGACAAGTTTGACATTCGTTCAATGTTAGATGTTCCTTGCGGCGACTACAATTGGATGAAGGAAGTTCCAAAAACGTGCGACTACATCGGCGGCGACATTGTGGCAGAAATCGTTGCAAATAACCGGAAATTATATACCTCGGATAAAGTTCGGTTTGCGCAAATTGATATCACAAAAGACACACTGCCGAAAGTGGATTTGATTTTTTGCAAAGATTGCTTGCAGCATTTGAGTTACAAAAGCGTGATGGCAGCCCTCAACAACTTCAAAAGCAGTGGCTCAAAATATTTGCTGGTAACTTCTTATCCGCTCACGTGGCGCAATTTTGACATACACAATGGCGATGGTCGCAGCTTGAATTTGCAGAAAAAGCCCTTTTATCTGCCCAACCCTATATTGAAAATACGGGAAAAATCAAAAGCACAGGGCGTTGAACTTGATAAAACGATGTATTTGTATGAACTTGCAGATATTCCTGTAATTGGCGAATCTATCGGCTATTTCAGGGCGATGGTGAAATTTTTTTCGTAATATTAAAAACATTCCATATCTTAAAGATATGGAATGTTTAACAACTACAAATTCTTCTCTATCTCTCCCTTCATTTTCGCCACACCGGGGAAGCCCGTTTGCTTGTAGGTTTGCTTCCCGTTTTTGTCGTAGATGAGGTAAGTGGGGACACCCTGCACCGGAATAATATCGCCCAAATAACGCCACTGCGCATCGCTTACGCGGTAATGGTCGCCTGCGATGTCGGGTATCATTTTGCGCCACAAGCTAAGCGGCGAGGTTTCGCCCGTGAGGTAGATAAACACTACGTCTTTGCCCGACAGTTCCTCCTTGAGCGGCTTTATCTTTTTGTTGGCGTCCAGGCACGGACCGCACCACGTTGCCCAAAAATCCACCAACACTACTTTGCCCTTGTAATCGGCGAGGATGGTGCTGAGTAGTTTTTCGTTGCTCGCTTGAGGCGTTTCGTGGATAATGCTGCCATTGGTGCCGGTGGTTTGCGCCAATATTTGTTGCAATTGGTCGCTTGCGGCTATCAAGAGTTCGGCAACCTCCTTGTGGCTCACGGCGGCGGTTATCTCCCGTTTTTCGGCATCCGTTAACACTTCCCCCTTCTCAAAACGCTCGGAATACATAGTTGCATACGCAATGTCCATCAATAGCGTATGCCCATCGCCGAGTAGCGGAGTAATTTTTTCCTTAAAGTACGCAAACCGCTCGCTGACAGAGGGATTGCCCTGCGGCAAAAATACATCGGTATTGATTAAATGCTTTACAAAAGGTTTGTAGTAGTCGGTAAACACCATATCGTCCGTTAGCAAATCCTTCAAAAACGAATAATATTCCAACGAGGGTTTGGGTGGCTTGTATCCTGCTTTTTTGGGGTCTATGTTTTTGGTTGCGTCATAAGACATAAGGCGGACAAGCCCTTCACTACGGGTAATGATTTCGGCAAAGCGTTTTACGGTTGGCGAGAGGGCATCAGGTATTTTTTCTAATTTTTGCTTCATATCGTCAAGCACATATTGCTTGTACGCTTGCGGCGACATATTTGCTGTTGCCTCTAAAAACGCCATATAAACGTCGAAATTCTTCGTATCGGCAAAAATCGTTTTTGTATCGGATGGGGAAAATATGCCTGAAGTGTAAATAAATGCGGAGTCGCTCGGTTCTTTGTCGAGGCGGTGGCGGGCTTCGCGGCGCGATTTTTTGCGCAGGTCAACGTATATTTCCTGCTCCTCGCCCGGCACCACAAAGGTATAAAGTTCCGAACCGGCAGCAAAAATGAGCGTCATTTGCGGTTTATTGATGGGCAATTCGCCTTCAAAAGAGCCGTCGTCAGCCACTTCCAGTGTTGTGGAATTGTTGTCGGGGGCAAAAAGTTCGTTGGCATACACCTCCATCGAAAGCCCCATCTCCTTGTGGTAGCCCAGCAATTGTCCGCGCAGGATTGTTTTCTTGGTGGAGATAAACGGCTCGGGCAGGGGTTTTGTGCTGCTCTGATTTGCGCTCTTGAGCGGAGGGACTGTCTGCAATTTGGCACCGGGCAAGAGATAAATTCCCCACGTCTTGAAACATTCTTCGCAATCGCTCTCGATGAAGTCAATTTTGGTAACATTGGGCGGCAATGGCGGAAAATAGAGCGCAAACGAATGCTCGCCCGACTCGGGCATATTAAACTCCTCGTCCAGCCCGATGCCCTCGGCGCGGGTAACAATGAGTTTTTGGCTGTCGCCGCTCTTGCCGCTCTCGCGGATGTAGGTTTTGCTGTCTATGCGTATCCAGTCGCCGGGGCGGAAATAAGCACCGATGTGCAGCACGGTAGCCGTATCGCTCATCTCAATTTTGTGGACTTCGAGCGTGGCACTGTTCCACACGTCAAACACAGGATTCTCAACCACAGCGGGACGTTTCTCGCTGCAAGCCGTCAGCATCGCGCAGGCGCAGGCGGTCAGAAGGGTGGTCTTCTTCATAGTACTGATAATCTCGTTTACTTTCAAATTTTTCATAAAATTATTTTTTTTTAATTGATGCTACAAAAGTATGAAAAATTAATGAATTAGCAACTACATTTCAGATATTCGTCAGGGCAACCGCATCAAAATTACTCATAACTCATAACTCATAACTCATAACTTTTTCCTACCTTTGCGCCCAAAACAAAAAAAACTCTTTTTGCATGTATGGATAAAAAGATTTCATTAGTATTGGAAAATGGGCAATCGTTTAGCGGCTATTCCTTTGGTTATGAGGCGGCGGCGGCGGGCGAGGTCGTTTTCAATACCGCGATGGTGGGCTATCCCGAAAGCCTCACAGACCCCTCCTACGCCGGTCAAATCCTCACTGTTACTTACCCCTTAGTCGGCAATTACGGCGTGCCCGAAAACAAAACGGATGCCAACGGGCTTTCTCAATTCTACGAATCGGAAAAAATCCACGTCAGCGGGCTGATTATCTCCGAATATTCGCACGAATACAGCCACTGGAATGCCTGCAAAAGCCTCGGCGACTGGCTCAAAGAGCACAAAGTGCCCGGAGTCTACGGCGTGGACACGCGCGCCCTCACCAAACTAATTCGCGAAAAAGGCTCAATGAAGGCAAAAATCGTCTTCAATTCGCCCAACGAAATAGATTTTATCGACCCCGCGCTGGAAAATCAGGTGGCAAAGGTCAGTTGCAAAGAGGTTATCAAATATGGTAACGGCAAAAAAACGGTGGTGTTGGTCGATTGCGGCGTGAAACACAACATCATCCGCTGCCTCTTGCAACACGACGTGACCATTATCCGCGTGCCTTGGGATTACGATTTTAACACATTGGAATACGACGGACTGTTTGTTTCCAACGGTCCGGGCGACCCGGAGCATTGCGAAATCACCGTGAAGCACATCCAAACCGCGATGAAAGCGGGCAAGCCCATCATGGGGATTTGCATGGGCAACCAACTGCTGGCAAAAGCGGGCGGCGCAACGACCTACAAACTGAAATACGGACACCGCAGCCACAACCAGCCCGTGCAGTTGGCAAATTCCAATCGCTGCTTCATCACTTCGCAAAATCACGGCTACGCGGTGAATACCGACACTTTGGGCGATGATTGGGAGGTGCTTTTCACCAATATGAACGACGGCTCGAATGAGGGCATCCGCCATAAGAAACAGCCGTGGTTTTCGGCGCAATTCCATCCGGAGGCGGCTTCGGGTCCTACCGACACCGCTTTTATGTTCGATATGTTCGTGGGTGCAATGAATGGTAGCACGCAGATGACGCAGATTTTACAGATTTTCGCAGATAAAAACAATCTGCGTGAATCCGTAAAATCTGCGTCATCTGCGTGCAAAAAAGTGCTGCTACTCGGCTCCGGTGCCCTAAAAATCGGGGAGGCGGGCGAATTTGACTATTCCGGCTCGCAAGCCCTCAAAGCCCTCAAAGAGGAGGGGGTCGAAACCATCCTCATCAACCCAAATATCGCGACTGTGCAGACTTCCGAAGGGGTTGCCGACAAGATTTATTTCTTGCCCGTTACACCGTTTTTCGTCGAAAAAGTGCTCGCTAAGGAACGCCCCGATGGCATTTTGCTGTCTTTTGGCGGACAAACTGCCCTCAACTGCGGGGTGGCTCTCTACCAAAGCAAGGTGTTTGAAAAATACAATGTACAGGTGCTGGGGACACCTGTGCAGTCGATTATTGACACGGAAGACCGCGAATTGTTTGTCAAAAAACTTGACCAGATTGATGTGAAGTCGATTAAGAGCATTGCCGTTGAGAGTATTGCGGATGCCCACAAGGCGGCTGAGGAGTTGGGCTATCCGATTATCGTGCGCGCGGCTTATGCCCTTGGCGGTATGGGAAGCGGCTTTTGCAACAATTCGGAGGAGTTGCAGGCTTTGGCTGAAAAAGCGTTCAACTATTCCAATCAGTTGTTGATTGAGAAATCGCTCAAAGGCTGGAAGGAAATCGAATATGAGGTGGTGCGCGACAAATACGACAACTGCATCACGGTCTGCAATATGGAGAATTTCGACCCGCTGGGTATCCATACGGGCGAAAGTATTGTTGTGGCACCGTCGCAAACGCTTACTAATAAGGAGTATCACAAATTGCGCGAATTGGCGATTCGCATCATCCGCCACATCGGGATTGTGGGCGAATGCAACGTGCAGTATGCTTTCGACACGGTGTCGGAGGACTATCGCGTGATTGAGGTGAATGCGCGTTTGAGCCGCTCGTCTGCGCTCGCGTCTAAGGCTACGGGCTATCCGTTGGCATTTATTGCGGCTAAATTGGCGTTGGGCTATGGCTTGCAGGATTTGAAAAATTCGGTTACGAAGACCACTCCGGCGTTTTTTGAGCCGGCTTTGGACTATATTGTTTGCAAAATTCCGCGCTGGGATTTGGGCAAATTTCACGGCGTGTCGCAGGAGATTGGGTCGAGTATGAAGAGTGTGGGCGAGGTGATGTCCATCGGGCGCAGTTTTGAGGAGGTGATTCAGAAGGGGCTGCGGATGATTGCGCAGGGGATGCACGGCTTCGTTGCCAACAAGGGTTTGGCAGCGGACGACATCGACAAGGCGTTGAGCGAGCCTACCGACAAGCGCATTTTCATCATTGCACAGGCTCTGGAGGCGGGTTACACCATTGAGCGCATCCACGAATTGACGAAAATTGACCTGTGGTTTTTGCAAAAATTGCAGGGCATCCATCGAACGTCCAAAGAACTCGAAAAGGTCAATTCCATTGAGAAATTGCCCGCCGAGTTGCTGAAAACGGCGAAGCAAAAAGGGTTTTCGGACTATCAAATTTCAAAACTCATTTACAAAAACGATACGGCAACGGACAACAAAGCCGTGCTGCGCGACCACCGCAAAAAACTCGGCATCGTGCCCGTGGTGAAGCAAATTGACACTTTGGCGGCAGAATTTCCGGCACTGACCAACTATTTGTACCTCACTTACAATGGCATCGAAAACGACGTTAACTATCTGGGCGACAAGCGTTCAGTGGTCGTGCTCGGGTCGGGTGCCTATCGCATCGGCAGCAGCGTTGAGTTTGACTGGTGCTCGGTGAATGCGCTGGAAACGATTCGCAAGCGCGGCTGGCGCGGCGTGATGGTCAATTACAATCCCGAAACGGTATCGACCGACTACGATATGTGCGACCGCCTGTATTTCGATGAACTCACATTTGAGCGCGTGATGGACATTCTCGAACTGGAAAATCCGCACGGCGTGGTGCTCTCGACGGGGGGGCAAATCCCGAACAATCTCGCGTTGTCGCTCGACCAAGCCGGTGTGCCAATTCTCGGCACGACTGCGAAAAATATTGATAATGCCGAAGACCGGCACAAATTTTCGTCGATGCTCGACCGCTTGGGCATCGACCAGCCGCAGTGGAAGGAGTTGAGTTCGCTGTCTGACATCGACAAGTTTGTGGAGGAAGTGGGCTTTCCGGTGCTTGTGCGCCCGTCCTACGTGCTTTCGGGTGCCGCGATGAACGTCTGTTCCAACCAAACGGAACTGAATATGTTTCTGAAATTGGCGGCGAATGTGTCGCAGAAACATCCGGTGGTGGTGAGCAAATTTATTCAGAACGCGAAAGAAATCGAAATTGATGCGGTCGCCAATAAGGGCGAAGTCGTGACGTATGCCATCTCGGAGCACATCGAATTTGCGGGCGTGCATTCGGGCGATGCCACGATTCAGTTTCCGCCGCAGAAATTGTATGTCGAAACGGTGCGGCGCATCAAGAAGATTGCCCGCGAAATAGCCTCTGCGCTCGAAATATCCGGTCCGTTCAACATTCAATTCTTGGCGAAAGACAATGATATTAAGGTCATCGAATGTAACTTGCGTGCTTCGCGCAGTTTCCCATTCGTGTCTAAGGTGCTGAAACTCAACTTCATAGAACTTGCCACGCGCGTGATGCTCGGCGAAGCGGTCGAAAAGCCCAACAAGAGCGAGTTTGAATTGGATTACGTGGGCATCAAAGCCTCGCAATTCTCGTTTTCGCGCCTGCAAAAAGCCGACCCCGTGTTGGGGGTCGATATGGCGAGCACGGGCGAGGTGGGCTGTATCGGCGACGATTATTACGAGGCGGTGCTCAAAGCGATGCTGTCGGTGGGGGTGCGCATTCCGAAGAAAAACATTCTCATCTCGAGCGGCGAAACGAAGTCGAAAGTGGATATGCTCGATGCCTGTAAGTTGCTGCACGACAATGGTTTTGTGATTTACGCCACCGATGGTTCGCACCACTTTTTGGGGGAAAACGACATCCCGTCTATCCTCGTGGCGCAACCGGACGAAAACGGAAAACCCAACGCATTGACATTGATTCACGAAAAACAGATTGATTTGGTGGTAAACATCCCGAAAAATCTCACGGAGGGCGAACTCTCCAACGGCTACAAAATCCGCCGTGGAGCCATCGACTTCAACATCCCGCTGTTCACCAATTCGCGCCTCGCCTCTGCGTTTATCCACGCATTTTGCGAGATTGATATGGCAAATATTCCGATTAAGAGTTGGGACGAGTATAAATAGCGTGCAGAAAAAGTTTTTTTTGAGTGTTGCGGGGACCGGACTCGAACCGATGACCTCCAGGTTATGAGCCTGGCGAGCTACCAACTGCTCCACCCCGCGATTTCGGGTACAAAGGTACTACTTTTTTTCGGATACACAACCTTTTACTCACTTTTTTTGCTATTTATTTTGTCAAAATCATTTTTTGTTGTAAATTTGCGGCTCATCTGTGGAAAAGGTGTGGAAAAAGGTGTGGAAAAAGGTGTGAAAAATGGACAGTATCGAAGGAACAAATACAAAAGAGAGATTGATGGACGTGGCTCGCCAGCTGTTTGCAAAAATGGGGGTGGAGAACACGACCATGAATGATATTGCCATTGCATCCCAAAAGGGTCGCCGCACGCTCTACACCTATTTCAACAACAAAGAAGAAATTTATCAGGCAGTGGTAGAATCGGAACTAAAACAACTCTATGAGTCGCTGGAGGTGGTGGTCGAGCGCGAAATGCCCGCCGATAAAAAACTGTTGGAATTTATTTGCACGCGGTTTGAGGCTCTCAAACAGTTGGTGATTCGGAACGGCACCCTTCGCGCCTCCTTTTTTCGCGATATTTGGAAAATCGAAACGGTGCGAAAACAGTTTGATGTGCGCGAGATAAATTACATCCAAGCCATTCTGACAGAGGGAGTTAAGGAAGGTGTCTTTGAAATTGAGAACGTCGAATATATGGCATCCATTCTGCACTATGCGTTCAAAGGCTTGGAAATTCCCTACATCCAAGGCACACTCAAATGGTTTACAGCCACAGAAATAGCAGCATCCGACAGCATTTTGCATTTTTTGCTGAAGAAATAGGGCTATGCTGAACAAAGCGCGACATTGTTAGTTATATACATATCATTTCTTGCTGTGCGGTCGGTTATTTTGTACTTTTCTGCATATTCCGAAGTTGTTTTTTAATTACAAAATTAAATCTATCTCTTTCATTATCTCGTCCGTTTCATTCAGTACAAAGATTATTTTTTGATAATGTTCTATATCTTCGTATGTCAGCGTTCTACCTTTGCGGTCTTTCAGCCATTTTTGCGCGGGTTGGTAGCCGCCGATGTAAAATTTCCAAGCGATTTCAGGAACATTGTCAAAATATTGACTGTCATTTATCCAAACTTTATTTTCCTTATAGGCATTGGATTTTTCGGTAAATGAATTTTCTACTTTGTTATCTCCCTGTTTGGGGAAATTGGCAAAATGACTTGGAACGGTAATATTTTCCATTAAATGTAAATGCCTCAATTTTTCGCCAAACGCCACTAATTTATTAAATTGTTCTGCATCTTGCGGATACGGAATATGCGGGAAATCTATTTTCAGAAATTCCTTGTATTTTTCTCTGTATGACGGCGAATGTAGAATGGCGTAAATGTAGTCAAATATTTGCTCGGGGGTGGGGATGAAACCTAACAGGTTTTCAAAACCTGTTAGGTTTGCTGCGTTCAAATTCGGTACCTTTTCTACCTTGCGTTTGCCGCCTTTTGCTATCGTTTCAACATAAAGGTAAAGGGGAAAAACAAAACAAGCACCATATTTTTGAGCACCAGCCGTTAAATTCAACGAAGTTATTTTATCGGTAATGAACACATATTTCCAATCATCCATACATTCTTTAGCAACTACCAATCCTATATTTTGTTTATTTACAAAATTTCTCATCACTTCACCTCGAGGGCGCGTTAAATAGCCATTCGATTTTTCTGAAAAATAGGTGTATTTAATATCAAATGGATAATCATTGTACTCTACTATATTCGCAAAATCAGGACTGTTTGTTAAATTTTGTTTAGCCCACTCAACAGTCCACCCTGTGGATGTTTCTAAATGATATTTTTCAATGGCTTCATTTTTATCTAATCTCAAAAAATCTTTAATAGCGTTTTCTAAATCTTTTTTGTTGTTTTGAATCGTAAAATGCTTATTGCTTGGTACAATCCCTTGTGAATTTACAGACAACAACTCGTTTATCTTAAAACCTTTCTCGTATTCTTTTCGTAAAGAAAAATCTTTGGGTACGAAGAAAAAATTGGGCATTTGAGGACGAAGTTCAGTCCAATGTATTGATTGTAAGTTGTTTTCGAGCAGAAAATTATACTTTTCTTGTTGTTTGCCAAAAATATCAGAATAAAATACTTTCCCTAATTCATTGTTTTTTTTCTTTCTCGTTTTGATAAAAATGTTAATGCTGACACTCTCTCCAATATCAAAAACATTTTCGTCTTTATCATTTTTTGATAGATTCTGTTTTTCTTTGCTTCCGTGTAAATCAAGAATATATATATCATCAAACGATTTCATTAAATTATGCCTCATCCCCCTAAAAGTTCCATCACTTAAAAAACTGTTGGCAGTAATATACGCTAAAACGCCTCCTTCATTTTTGTCGATGAAGTGTTGCCCAAAACGGATAAATTTCACATAATCATTATTTATCCATTTTGTGTTTGGAATGTTTTGTGACGGATTTTGTGGCTCTTTTTTATATTGTCCAATCAAACTTTTAATCCAAGTACCGTTATTGCTACTTTCTCCGCGATATGGCGGATTTCCCAATACAACCATCACCGGCGCATTGTTTTTGATTTGCGCGGCTTCAATGGCTTCATTGCTCAGCCATTGGGCAAACGGAATTTGTTGTATATGCTGCTGGGGATTTTCTAAACTGTCTGTTAAATATACGTGCAATCTATCGCTATTGTTCGTATTATATCCTAATTCTCTCAATATTACTTCCAATTTCAAATGTGCCATAGTGTAGGGTGCCATCATTATCTCAAAACCATTGAGGCGGGGGATGAGGTGATTTTTTACATATTCGTCCCACATTCCTGCATTGTTTTCAAAACGCCGGTGAATATTGCGCACCACTTCGGCAAGGAAAGTGCCTGTGCCTGTGGCGGGGTCGAGAATCTGGACTTTGTGGAAGCCCCCTAAATCCCCCACAGGGGGACTTTGTTTCCCCCCGGAGGGGGGATTAAGGGGGGGGATTGTTGAATTGTCGGCTAATCCGTTTGCTATACCAAATTCGCTTCTCAAAATATCATCAACCGCTTGCACGATAAATTTTACGACAGCCATTGGCGTGTAATATGCTCCTCGTGCGTTTTTGAGGTTTTTGTCGTATTTAGTCAAAAAATCTTCGTAAAAATGCAAAAACGGGTCTTTATCTTTACTGTCAAATTCTTTGTGAATTGCCGTAATGTCCATATAATTAAACATATCGGCAAGCGAATCAACCATCCATTTTATATTTTCATCGAGGTCGTATCCCGCAATGTATTGAAAAAGTTTGCGAAGAAAAGGATTGGATTGCGGAATAAGGCTTGCCGCCTTTTGTCGTGAAAATTTCTCATCTGCATTGTCCTGCAAGCGTGCCACAAACATACCGTAGGCAATGGTTTGCGCGTAAATGTCTGCAAACTGCACCCCTGTCATTGTCGGCAACAACACCTCTTTGAATCCATCTAATTGCTGTGATAAAGAACTCTCTTTGCCACTTTCCACCATCGTTTTTTCAATTCCTTCCGCCAAAAGTTGCGTTTTAGCCGCCATAAATTCGGCTAATTGTTTGGAGTTTGCAATTGATTTCCCGTTGTACTGCGAAAATGTTCTAATCAACTCAATAAACTTGTTGAAGCTTTCAGCAAGGGGAGTAATCCCCTTGTTAGTGATTTCCCCGATGTGCACTTCTGCAACCAATTCATCGCCTTCAAAAAGCTGAAAAGTCAGATAATCGGTAATAATCAGGTTGTCAAGTGCTTTTTTATATCTGTCAAATTGATTTTTATAGTCCTTTGAGTTCAAATTTTTGCCAACATCCTTTGCTTCAACAAAGCCGACAGGAATGTTATCTTTTAAGAGCGTGAGGTCGGGCGCACCGCAGTCAATATGCCGCGCTTCGTTCACAACCGAAAAACCGGTCATGTTTTTGAGCAAAGTCTCCAATGCTCCACGAAAGGAATGCTCGGTGGTGATGCCTTGGGAGTACAGGGCGGAGAGGGAAGCGAGATAGGGGGTGATGTGGGTTGCATTCATGGTAGCTTAAATTTACTTTTGATAACATTTAAGAATGTGGAATTTCTTGCATTTGCATCATCTACAACCGCCTCAAAATCCATTATAAAAATACCAATAGGTAGAGAAACACGTGGGCTTCTCTGCAAAACAACTTCTTTGTTTCGATAATATACTTTCCCATTTGAATAGAGTCTATGATAATCAGCCTCTAAATGCAATTCGTATTCCTCATTAAATTCGACAATACCATAAAACCATATTTGTTGGATTTTATTTTTGTAATATTGCATCAATTTACGTGCTCTATTTTCCAATTGTACTTCCACAACTGAATTTAGCTCTGTTGAAAGTCCTTTTTTCTTTAATTCAACGATAACAACATCTACTTTTCTATTATTGTCCTCGTCATTTGGATTTCCTGAAAAAATCAAAGCAATATCAGGCCTATCATCATCTTTTCCAACGACTTCTCCTTCTGTGATTACACTTATAACTTTCGACATATCTGCTTCGCTCAAAACAGTGTCGTATGTCATATATTTATCGTCAAGTATCCAAACATTATTCCTATACAAATCATTTTGCAAATTACTCCCGTCAAATTGTTCTCGTCTTGGAACAATCAAATTATGAATATCATACTCCGAATTATTCTTATCATAAGACTTTAGTTTATTGATGGTTATTTGCCTGAACATAATATATTCAGTTAACGCACGTGAAGACAATTCTAATGACTCCTTAAATTGTTCATCTGTCAAATGTGACACACCTAATATTTTCCTTTGTGCACGGAAAAACTGTTCTTGTGCTTTTTTTAATAATTCCTCTTCGGAAGTATATCCAATTCCTTCAATTTCAAATAAACCATTCAAATGAGGGAAACGATTTATTAAGCGTTGTTTTCTTTCTTGATTCCGTTGTGTTATTTGAGGTACTTCTTTATCTATAATTTTAGCAATTTCATTTCTAAATAACTTTTTGATTTTTTCGAGTTCTGGCATATTAATAGTTTCACGAGCAGCATCTACTTGACCATTAAAATAATCAGAAAATAAAAGGAAAACCATTTTATATCCGACAGGAAGATTTTCTGGTGCAATAATGTCTATCGGATACGTTCGATTATCTACAGAAATGGCCGTAATCGCACTACTAATCTCCATTGATGCCTCTTCAATGTTATAATAAAATTCTATTTTTGAGAAAAAATCAAGTTTGTCTTCTACAGGAACAAAAGTAAAATTAGGAATATCGTTGGTTGATAAGACAGCATTAACGGTTTTCTTATTAACCATTGACGAAATAGAAATTTCTACTTGTTGATTGTTTTGTTTTAATCTAAATAATCGGGAATAAAACTTTTCCAAAATTTTATTCTTTAAATAGGACGGTTGAATATATGCATGTTGCCTTAAACGTCCCAAAGTATATCCTGACATAAATAATTTTGTGCCACTACTATTCTTGTTTTCATTTTTTACTATTTCACTATCTTCATTAAAGGCATCCGAAAATTCAAATTTTCTTGAAAAATAGTCATTGTAATTACTTGATACAAGTGTTTTTTCAAAATAGCACAAATAAACCAAGCGTCCCAAACCTTTATGGGTTGTGTCATCAACGTCAAACAAATTGCTGAATTTTTGAAATCGTTCATCGGTAAAACCAATACCATTGTCTGATATTTCTATGGTCAATGTTTCAGGTTGGCTATAATCTTGAGCAGAAATAGTAATGTCTATTTGGGTTGCTCCTGCATCCAAAGCATTGGCAATTGCCTCAAAATAGACCATTTCCAAGGAAGAGTTTCCAAAGAACATTTTAACTGCTTTACTTAATTTTACTCGCATAACAATATTTTTTATTTATAATTATATTTTGAGTTTTCAGCATGAATAATTTAAACTTTCCTTTTATTATCCACCAACAAATTTTTTACACTCACTTGCAATATTTCCGCTATCTGATATAGCGTATTCACCGGCGGCTGTTGCCGATTACAAGCATAAGCGATTGTGCCGTCGTCATGTGAATCTAACGACAACTTTTTTGTCTTGTAACATTGGAACTTACCGTTGCCCGACTGTTGTATGTATTCTAATATCTTACCCATAAAAAATTAGCAACAAATTTTACGTTGCAAAAGTACAACTTTTTTTCGAGACAACGGCTTTTTTCAAACTCCACTTTCGGCGGATGCACGACAAATTTCCCTGCAAAAAAAAAAATCGGGCTGAAAATTAAAAAACTCTGTTTTTTCAACTCATCCGCCCCTTGTAATCCTCATACGAAAAAGTGCGGTAGGTTTCAAGCGTGCCATCCGTGCGCCACAGGCAGAGGGGGGGGTGTGGGATGCCGTTGAACATCGTGGTTTTGACGGTGGTGTAGTGAATCATGTCTTCAAAAATGATGTCGTCGCCGATTTTCAGTTCGTGGTCGAATGACCAATCGCCGATGTAATCGCCACTCAGACAGGAATTTCCGCCAAGTCGGTAGGTGGGTTTGCCGTCCACAGATTGCTGGCAGGCACCGCGCACCACCGGTTTGTAGGGCATTTCCAAGCAGTCGGGCGCATGGCAGGCA
The DNA here is from genome assembly GCA_025996835.1 of Bacteroidia bacterium. Taxonomy (GTDB): domain Bacteria; phylum Bacteroidota; class Bacteroidia; order Bacteroidales; family Azobacteroidaceae; genus Azobacteroides. Next base: position 6,499 of record BNTU01000009.1, on the reverse strand, counting down.
AACGATATGTTCAGAATCGCCGTTTGGATGTTTCGGTTGCGCACAATATCCACGACAGAGGCTCGCAACACGCCCGTTTGCCAGACAAAAGCGGCTCCCGGCTCAAGAATAATCTCCAAATGGGGATATTTCTGCTTGAAATTTTGCAACAGCCGGGTGAGGTGCTCCACATCGTAATCCTTGCGGGTCATCAGATGCCCACCGCCCATATTCAGCCATTTGATTTTGGGCAAAAATTGCCCGAACTTGGCTTCAACATGCTCCAAAGTGTGCTCCAATGCCGACGAATCCGATTCGCAAAGTGTGTGAAAATGCAGCCCCTCAACACCCTCCGGCAACGTATCACCCAATTCTTCGCGCACAATTCCCAGCCGCGAACCGGGCGTAGCAGGATTGTACAAATCCGTTTCCACCTCCGAATATTCGGGATTGATGCGCAGCCCGCACGAAATGGGCGTCGGGTTAGTTAATGTGGCGTTGTAAAAGCGATGAAACTGTGCCAACGAATTGAAAGTGATGTGCGAACTGCACGCCATAATCGTTGGAAAATCAGTCTCCGTATAGGCAGGCGAATAGGTATGCGCCCGACTGCCCATCTGTTCCACCGCCAACCGCGCCTCCCAAGGCGAACTGGCAGTAGAAAACCCAATGTAGTCCCTAACAATCGGAAACGCCCGCCACATAGAAAAAGCCTTGAATGCCAAAATAATATCCACACCGACACGCTCCTTGACAGAGCAGATGAGTTGCAAATTCCGACGCAGCAAAGCCTCATCAATCACGTATGCGGGGGAAGGGATGTTTGAAAAGTTCATCATTGAATCCATATTTCGCATAATTTTTGCGCAAAGGTACATAAAATTGATAGGGGAAAAGCCATTTAACTTTTTTTATGTGAATTTGCGTTAAAGTTTTTGTGCATTTGCTGTTTATTACAAAATAAAGCCGTTACTTTGCACCCGCCTTTCTCCCCTTTTCGTTTGGCGAAAGGCAGAAAATTATTAGATTATGATGATACAGGGAAGATTTGTACAGAAAGCAAAAATTGGTGTATTGAGTACACTGTTGCTATCCTTTATTCTATTATCCGTTACGGAAAATGTGTATGCGCAAGGTTCTGCGCGTGGCAATGCCGAATTGTTTGCCGACCATAAGAAAACCAGTTTGGAAGCCGAATTAGTGGATTCTATCCTATCGAGCCTCAATCGTGGGATGTCTGACCCTGCTGAGGAGTTTTACGACAGTTGGAATACTGCTACTGTGCACGCCTACGCGGATGCTGACGTTCCCGAATCAGTCAACATTGACGTGTCCCAATTCGTGATGCCCATCGCGGGGCGGGTGACTTCGCCCTTTGGCTATCGTTCGCGTTCTCGTCGGATGCACAAAGGGACAGACATTGCGTTGCATAAGGGTGATACGGTGCGAGCTGCCTTTGACGGCAAGGTTCGCGTGCGCACATTCGACCGGCGGGGCTATGGCTATTATTTAGTGGTGCGCCATCTCAATGGTTTGGAAACGGTTTACGGTCACTTGTCCGGCTTTTTGGTGGGGCAAAACGAAACGGTCGAAGCCGGTCAGCCGATTGGGTTAGGCGGCAACACAGGGCGTTCAACGGGTCCACACCTGCATTTTGAATTTCGCTTTTTAGGGCAAGAGATTGACCCGGAGGAGATTATTGATTTCAATGCGATGTGTCTCAAGGACGATTATTATACGTTTTCCAAAGTCAATCCGGCGAACAACGCCGAATATACGGCGAGCAATTCACACACCGATGGCGATGGCGATGACGATGGCAAAGTGCAATACTACCGTGTTCGCAAAGGTGAATCGCTGTATTCAATATCCCGAAAAATAGGGGTGAGCGTGGAGAGGCTTCGCGCTTTGAATAATATCAAAAAAGGGGCTGTCTTATCCGTTGGCAGACCGTTGCGCCTATTCTAAGTCATTTCCGCTCAATAACGCCCTCATTGGAAATAACCAACCCCGTTTGAGGAAAATCCAATGCCGTGAGGCGTTTTATTTCTTTGGCAGCAGAATGGTTGCTATCGGCTACGGGACCTGTTTTATCGTTTTGAAGGAATGAGAACAGTTGCCCGTTCACAAATTTTCCCTCTTTGTCCACAAACACTTTCACGATGGGCGCGTAACCGCTGATGCCGCCAATGCTGAAATCGCCCGACGTGCAAAAATTGCCCATACTGTAAATAATGAAGCGGTCTTTATACAACTCGGCGGCGCGAACAACGTGGGGACCGTGTCCAAAAACGATGTCGGCACCTGCATCAATCACGGCATGAGCAAATTCATAAACATTACCGCGATTTTCGCCATAAAACGTTTCGGTGGTTTTCGTTACCCTGTTGTGCCCTTTCCCTTCGGCACCGCCGTGAAACGACACTATAACGATGTCACACGTGGTATTCAGTGCGGCAACAATCTTTTTTGCATTCGCTATATTGGTGATTTTGACCGTTCCCGAATTGGGCGCAAAGCCGCAAAAACCATATTTTACGCCGTTGATTTCAAAAACAGAGGTTTCGCATACGCCTTCCAAACCGGCATAGTGCAAACCGGCTTCTTTCAGCACTTTAACCGTATTGGTGCGTCCGGATGCACCAAAATCGCCCATGTGATTGTTGGCTATATTCATCACATCGAAACCGGCATCCACCAAATAATTCACATACCGGTCGGGCATCCGGAAAAAATAGCAACCGCCCTTGCACGCTTTGGGAGTCCCGCCGCTATTGAGAAAACAGCCTTCGAGATTACCGAAAGTAACATCCGCATCGCGCAACACAGCTTTCACATTCCGCAACAATTCTTTTCCATCGTGCGCCGGAAGTTTGGCTTCCGAAGGATAATTGGAGCCAAGCATGATGTCGCCCGTCCCAATCACGGAAATTATTTTTTTGTCATTGGGCGTTTCCTGAGAAAAACCACACACCGAACAAGCCAATAAAGCTCCTACAATCACATTTGTTTTTATTTTCATTTTTGTAAATTTTTTATTGTGTGAATTTTTAATTTTTGCGCAAAATTACATAAAAAAACCGTATTTTTGCACCAAAATGAAAAGATTAAAAATGAAAAGATTAAAAATTCATATATTAGCATTGCTTTTGTTACCGGCAACTATTGCGCAAGCCAAAGATTTTCAGGTGATTGTGCAAAATCCGAGCGGCTTTGACCGCAGCACCGAATTAGTCGAAATTCCGCTGCACAAATTGAAAGGGCAAACGCAATTGGCGGACACACAAACATACATTGTGCACAACAGTCAAGGCGAAACTGTCACGTCGCAGGTTACTTCCGATGGCAAATTGCTGTTTCAGTCGGGGTTGCGACCCAAAGCACGCGCCACGTTCAACATTTCCGTTGGCAAAAAACAGGAATTTCCCCCCAAAACCTACGGGCGATTTATTGAGGAGCGCAAAGACGATTTCGCGTGGGAAAACGACCGCGTGGCGTTTCGCGTCTATGGGCAGGCTCTCATCCCGATTGACGGTCCGAGCAATGGTTTGGATATCTGGTATAAGCGCACCAACGAGCTGATTATTAACAAATGGTATGCAAACGATTTGGCGGGCATTGCACCGTATCACCGCGACAATGGCGAAGGCTTGGACGATTACAAGGTCGGTCGCACGCTGGGGGCAGGGGCGATGGCACCCTATATCAACGATGAGTTGGTGCTGAATGAGAATTTTGCTACTTTTGAAATTCTTGACAATGGACCATTGCGCACCACGTTTCGACTCAACTATAAAGACCTCATTATCAATGGGAAAGCAGTTGCCGAAAGTCGCACTTTTTCCCTGGATGCCGGTTCACAATTGACACAAATAACTCAACGATACGATTTTAGGCAACCCACAAAGGTGGCGGCAGGCATTGTCAACCGTCGGGTGGAAGATATATGCCTGGTTGACCCCGACAAAGGTTATTTAATTTATACAGAGCCGTTTAGCAAATCCGTTGAACAGGTGTATGTGGCACTTGTGTTTCCTGATAAATTTGAAAAAAATCTCTTTGATTATAGCCCCAAAATTGCCAATCCGCATCTGTTGGCTGTAACCACCTATCGCCCCTACACGCCGATAACGTATTATGCAGGCTACGGTTGGTCGAAATTTGGGTTTAGAACGAGTGATGAATTTCTGTATTATATTGAAAATTTCAAAGAAGCGTTGGAAAAACCGCTTGTTGTTACAATAAAATAGAAATTAAAAATTAAAAATTAGCATATATTAGCAAGCAGCCATAAAAAAGACAACATGAATTGGAGTTTATTCAAAATTTTTGCTTATCTTTGCACCGTTTTTTTAATACAATTAACAAATGTTGTTGCATGAGAATACATAGAGAGGGTTATAGGATAATTTTTGCTGCTTTTGTGTTGTTGGTTGGAGTGAATTTTGCACTGCATTATGTCGACAAAAGCACGCTGTTTTATCTTTGCTTGTTTGTTTCTATCGCCGTTTTTTTGGCAGTGGTCAATTTTTTTCGCAACCCGCGACCTTTTTTTGAGGAGAACACCGACGACATCGTGATTGCGCCGGCTGACGGTCGCGTAGTGGTGATTGAGGAGGTGTTTGAAGCCGAGTATTTAAAGAAAAGTTGCCTGCAAATCTCAATTTTTATGGGACTTACCAATGTGCACATCAATTGGATGCCTGTAAACGGTAAGATTGTGCATTACGGGCATCAAGACGGGCGATTCAAGGCAGCCTATTTGCCCAAATCCAGCTTGGAAAACGAGCGTTCTTCGGTAGTGATTGAGCGAAAAGATGGCACACAAATACTTGTGAGGCAAATTGCCGGAGCCATGGCGCGCCGCATCGTCACCTATGCCGAAATCGGACACGAAACGCATATCAACGAGCAGTTGGGATTTATCAAATTTGGCTCGCGGGTGGATTTGTTCCTGCCGTTAGACGTAGATATTCAGGTCGAACTTGACCAGAAAGTCTATGGCAATCAAACAGTTGTAGCAAAATTTAACACCACGGCATGATGAAAATAATGAAACACGTGCCCAATTTTATCACGTGCCTGAACCTGTTTTCAGGTTGTTTGGCGTGTGTTGCGGTGCTGCATTTCAGCGGCGATGCCAAATTTTTAGCGGCATTCTGCTTCATAGCATTGGCGGCGGTGTTCGATTTTTTGGATGGATTTGCCGCAAGATTGCTGCACGCCCCGTCCAAAATCGGCAAGGAATTGGATTCGCTGGCAGACGTAGTCAGCTTTGGAGTGGCTCCGGGCTGCATCGTCTATGTCTATTTAGAAGGCATCACTGCGGATGCAGAATGTGTCATTGCGGGCTTGACCCGCAATCCCCTGACAGGCATCGAATTTTTAGGATTTTTGCTACCCGTGTTCGCAGCCTTGCGATTGGCGAAATTCAATATTGATACGCGGCAGACAACCTCGTTTTTAGGACTTCCCGTACCATCGTGTGCGTTGTTTTTTGCCTCATTCATCCCATCTATAAATGCCGTTTCTGTACCCTGTAAGGTGTTTATTGTGTTGGCTCTCGTGCTCGTTTTTTGCAGTCTGATGGTGTCCGAAGTCCCCATGTTGGCGTTGAAATTCAAAAATGCGAGCTGGAAAGACAACAAGTGGTCATTTTTGGTGGTGATTGTTGCAATTATTCTCATCGGTTTTTGTGCGCAAAGCGGAAATCCGCTGTTGGGCGTCTGCCTCACGATTGTTGCCTACATCCTGTTGTCGCTGCTCCACAATGTTGTTTCACATACGCAACCGCATTCCGGCAAAAATGGTGTCGGGCTTTAAGTTGAAAACGGCATTCATTTCGCCCGCCATAGACAAGCCGCACCGGTCGCAAACCCCGGCATTTTTCCCCGCACAAGTTTCCAGGCGCGTCCCATCGGACTGAATGAAATTGGACACCCAGCATTGTTTCTTGAAGTTGTTGTGTTTCATCAGTTTCAGTCCCGAAACCGAGTTCATAATCGGGTAGCCCGCCCGCTTCTTGGCGATAATCAAATCAATGACCTCAGCGCGGGTGTCCCAATCCAAAAATAAGTCTTCCGTTCCCGCATAGGGCGTATGAAAATTCAGCGAGATGGACTGAATGGCAGAATTATTTTTGGCAAACTCAATAGTTTCCTCCACCGAAGTATAATTTTTGGCGTTGATAACCATATTGACGCTCAACTTCGGATGATTGGCAGTGGCGATGTTTTGCACCAGGCGGTCGAATGCCCCCTTACCGCGAATTTCATCGTGAAACGCGCCCAAACCATCGAGGCTCACCCAAATAGAATCGGCGTGGGAGCCTGCGAAAGGCATCTGCGCGTTGGTCGTCATCGTGGCGGAATAGAAGCCGATTTCTTTGGAGAGGTCGATGAGGCTGTTTAGCCCCCCCCCAGCCCCCCAAGGGGGGGGAGTCGGAAGCCCCCCTTCGGGGGATGGGGGGGCTTCACGCCACAAAGTAGGCTCGCCACCCTCAAAATCGACGAATCGCGAC
>BNTU01000008.1 GCA_025996835.1 Bacteroidia bacterium | reverse complement strand
AATGAAACGCAACACCCTGATTTTTATTGTTTAAATCCACCCGACAACGATTATTTGAGAGGCAACCGCTTTAACGCAATTTTATCAAATTATTTAAATCATGTTAAATTAAGATGCGTTTGCCCTGCCATCGCCCCCGCCTCATTCGTGCCGTAGGTACGAAATATCAATATCGGTGTATCACATTCCGTCCCTAACGGGACAGCCTTCCGGCATAACAGACGGAAGCAAAATCGCAGAATACCGCTGAATATTAAATACGGTTGAAAAAAAAATCATAACTCATAACTCATAACTTTTTCGTACCTTTGTGCCCGAATTTGAGTTAAAACTGCTAAAAATGAAGGCAATGAAGATAGAATTGAATGTATGTCGGCAAGTGCAACTGCTTGTGGCTATGCTGTTTGTGATGTTTGGAATGATGTCTTGCGAGGAAGTGAACCCCGCTTTGGCAAACACGGAAAAAGCGCAGGATACGCAGGATACGCAGGAAGTAACGTTTACGGTGGACTTTCCCGACAACGGATTTGCTCCCGAAACACGTGCTACGCAGACTTATTCGGATGCTACTCCGCTGGAAAACCGAGTGTCATCTATCTGTGTGATGCTTTTTGACACCGACAACCGCTATATGGATACACTGATGGTGTCCGGAACCGGTATCTCCAGTCAGGGATATTCCGGCGAGCGCAAAACATTTTCCATCAAATTGGTGAAAGGCACCTACGGGACGATTGCGTTTTGGGCGAATGTGGACAATATTTTGCCGACTATTCGCTCTTTCATGGCTTCGGCTTACAATAAGTCGCTGATACAGAGCTATATGTTTAATCAAACGACCTCCGGCAAAGTAAGTTTCAATGACATCCCGATGTATGGAGAGTTGACCAACGTTACCGTCACGGCGGCTTCCAGTTCGGGCAAAACCGTAACTCTGTATCGGTCGGTTGCCAAAATCAGTGTGACGGTTGCCAACACCCCCGACAACCAACTATTTAAATTAGAAAAAATACACGTTTACAATACCTACAGCAAAGGTAGGGTGGCACCATACAATATCAACTTAGCGGCTGCATCCATCAATAGCGGCTGGCAGCGAACAAACACATTAGTGCCATTGGAATACAAAGCCGGCATCGCGGACGAAGCCACCGAGTTTCTCCTCTTCGAGGCAAATAATGTGGCTGATACGGACGGCAATCTCATCAAGGATGCTCAGCGCACATGTTTGGTGATGGAAGGTTTGTTCCACGATACAATAGAGCACAGGGGCGAGCCACCGTTGAAGACTTTCTACCGCGTTGATTTTAAAGACAGACAAGGGGACAACATCGACATTGTGCGCAACCACAAGTACAGGGTCAACACCAGTTATGTGGGCTGGAGAGGCGCAAATTCGCTTTTTGATGCTTTCAACGGGATTGACGACTATGTGCAATATGGTGCCAGCACCGAGTATGCGACCAGAGCAGCTTCTGCCACGAGTGCTTCGGGCAGAGACAAATCAATCCACGTGACGATTGAATATTAAAACGAACAAACAAGAGAAGACAAAAATGAGCACAGGTATACAGTCGCGTTTGATGTTTATTTTGTTGGGAATTATGTGTTTGGCTTCGTGCACAAACAATGACGAAATTCGCGAAATTAGTCATAAAGAAATGTCGCAAGCAGCAAATACAATCTTTCAGTTGAGTTTTAAAGAAAGCCAAACACTGAGGGCGAGTACTTATGCCACGCCCGGGACGGAACCCGAAAATCGTATCAATGAGGTTGATATGTTGCTTTTCGATGAGGCAGACAAATATGTAGAGCGGTTTACTTTCCCTTCATCCTATTTTACGGACATTACGGCTAATGCCAAGTATGTGTCTCTTACCGTTAATTTGCAATTTGGACGATACAATTCGGTCGTGGTGCTGGCTAATTGCACGGCGGAGTTGGATAAAGTCGCCGGTCTAAGGGTGGGTGTTACCAAAGAATCGTTCCTGCCTAATTTGGTGAAAGTAGCTCCCTCCGGCGGCAAATTGGAAGTATCGGGCTTCCCGATGTGGGGTGAGTTGAAAAATCTCATCGTGGAGGACGATGTGTCTTTGGTGGCGGAAATAGCCCTGACACGGATGGTTGCCAAAGTGTCGGTGGATGCGAGCTATGTGGTTCCCGATTTTAACTTGGCGGAGATATGGATTTACAATGTGGTCAGAAGTGGTAAAATAGTTCCGGATCCGGATTCGTGGGATGCCCATAGTGGTTATGTCATCAAGCCGTCCATGCAGTTTCCGATACCCCCCAAAATTGGTAACGACAAAGACACCACGCGTATCTTGAAATATACAGGGAGCGACACCATATCAGGGAACGGCTGCAACGGCTATATTTACCTTTTTGAGATAGACAACCGCACCGAAGCAAACCCTCAAAAAGTAACCAGTATGATATTGGCAGGCTACTATCAGGGCAGAGATAAGTTGTCGTACTACACCGTCCCTTTTGTGAGCGAAAGAGGACCCGTTGACATTTTGCGCAACCACCATTACAAAGTTATCATCGACGAGATTTCCGGACCCGGCTTTGGCAATTTCAATGAGGTGCTGAATCAGCCCACAGACATCGTAGCCACAGTCAAACCCTGGACAGACACTGAAGTAGAATGGACAGTGCCCACCGGCGGCAATATCAGTGTTCCCGTAACGGGACTGGTGTTAGATAAAGATGTTATTGGACTCAATTGCGCGGCTCCGAACAATGTAGATACCCTGCGGGCATTCGTTTCGCCGCTAACCGCCATAAATAAAAGTGTAACTTGGACGATTTTGCCGGCTACCGGTGTTGCCGAAATTGTAAAGATACCGGCATTGGCAGGCACTGATACTGCTGTGGTAATCAGCAGAACCGGAGCAGGCACAGCCGTCATAACGGCTACCACCGTCGATGGCAGTCTTACAGCAAGTTGCACTGTTCAAGCAGACGAATGCGGTCTGTAATCTCAAATGAAACAGCTTCTACTGCCGATTTGAGCAAAGCGAGAATACCTTCACCCAATTGTGAATTACCCTCCATGGCAATTCTTATACTTCTTCCCACTCCCGCAGGGGCACGGGTCGTTGCGCCCGACGGTCTTCTCTGCCCTGAATGGCTGGGGCTTTTGCGGCTCGCGGGTGTCGCGGTTTGCCACATTGCTCTGCAGGCGGCGACCGTCGGCTAACTCGTCTTTCTGCGTTCGGTAGCGCGAGAAGTCGGTTTTTTGTTCGGGGGCGGCTTGGCGCATTTCCGGCTCGCGCATAGGGAGTTGCCCGCGCATGAGGACGGCTACCGTTTTGCGGTTCATGCTGTCCACCATCGCCTTGAAGAGGTTAAACGATTCGAGTTTGTAAATCAGCAGCGGGTCTTTGTTTTCGTAACTCGCGTTTTGCACCGAGTGGCGCAGTTCGTCCATTTCGCGCAGGTGCTCTTTCCACGATTCGTCGATGCTGTGCAGCAAAATCGCCTTTTCAAACGCTTTCACCACCTCCTTACACTCCGAGTCGTTGGCGGCTTTGAGGTTGCAACTGATATTGTACGTTTTCGCGCCGTCGGTGATGGGCACGATGATGTTTTCGTAGCGGTCGCCCTGCTGTTGATAGACCCGTTTGATGTTGGGCGTTGCAAGTTGAATCATGCGGTCGTTTTTGCGCTTGAAACTTTCCATCGCGGCGGCAAAAATACGCTCTGTGAGTTCGTCTGCCCGCATTTTTTGCAATTCTGCCTCGCTCACCGGCGATTCGATTGCCAAGGTCTTGGATATTTCAAATTTCAATCCTTCGTAGTCGCCGAAACCGGCAAAATTGTCGGCAATCGCCACGGAGGTGTCGTAAATCATATTCAGCACGTCCAACCCGATGCGTTCGCCCACCAAAGCGTGCTTACGGCGCGTGTAGATGACTTCACGTTGCGAATTCATCACATCGTCGTATTCCAAGAGGCGTTTGCGAATACCAAAATTGTTTTCTTCCACCTTCTTCTGGGCACGTTCCACGGTTTGGTTGAGGAATTTGTGTTCCAGCACCTCGCCCTCCTTGAAGCCCATCCTGTCCATCATCCCGGCGATGCGTTCGCTGGCAAAGAGGCGCATCAGGTTGTCTTCGAGCGACACGAAAAACACGGACGACCCCGGGTCGCCCTGACGACCGGCACGACCGCGCAACTGCCTGTCCACGCGCCGCGAGTCGTGACGCTCCGTCCCGATAATCGCCAAACCGCCCGCAACCTTCACTTCGGGCGAGAGTTTAATGTCCGTACCACGACCCGCCATATTGGTCGCAATCGTAACCGTGCCCGTCTGACCGGCTTGTGCCACAATATCCGCCTCCTTTTGGTGCAATTTGGCATTCAACACATTGTGCGGAATTTTGCGCATATTCAACATTCGGCTCAAAAGTTCCGAAATTTCCACCGACGTGGTGCCCACCAGCACGGGGCGACCCGCCGTTTTCAGTGCGATAATTTCTTCAATCACCCCCGCATATTTTTCGCGCGCCGTCTTGTAAATGCGGTCGTTCATATCACTGCGCGAAATCGGACGGTTGGTCGGAATCACCACCACATCCAATTTGTAGATGTCCCAGAGTTCGCCCGCCTCCGTTTCCGCCGTACCGGTCATCCCCGCGAGTTTGTGGTACATACGGAAATAATTTTGCAGCGTGATGGTCGCAAATGTCTGTGTAGCAGCCTCTACTGTTACGCGCTCCTTCGCCTCAATCGCCTGATGCAGCCCGTCGGAATAGCGGCGACCCTCCATCACACGTCCCGTCTGCTCGTCCACAATCATCACTTTGTTGTCAATCACCACATATTCGTCGTCCTTTTCAAAGAGGCAATAGGCTTTCAAAAGTTGGTTCACAGTGTGCACGCGCTCCGATTTCACGGCGTAATTCTGCATCAGTTCGTCCTTCTGCGCCTGTTTTTCCTTGTCGTCGAGGGAGGCGTTCTCAATTTCGGCTATTTTGATGCCAATGTCGGGCAGCACGAAAAAGTCGGCGTCGTTGGAATGCCCCGCCAGCAGTTCGTGACCCTTGTCGGTCAGTTCGATAGAGTTATGTTGCTCATCAATTGTGAAATAAAGTTCGTCCGTGATGATGCCCATATCCTTGTTTTGCTGCTGCATATAAAACTCTTCCGTTTTCAGCATCCGCGCCTTCACGCCCGGCTCGCTCAGAAATTTGATGAGTGCCTTGTTTTTCGGCATCCCCTTGTAGGAGCGGAAAAGCAGTTTAAGACCTTCCTCCTGCTGCTTCTCGTCGCTATGTTCAAGCAGTTTGCGCGCCTCGGCGAGCAGATTGTTGGTAAATTTGCGCTGCACGTCCACGATATGCTCGATGCGCGTGCGATATTCCTCAAACAATTGGTCTTCGCCCTTGGGCACGGGTCCCGAAATAATCAACGGCGTGCGCGCATCGTCAATCAAGACCGAATCGACCTCATCCACAATCGCGTAATTGTGCTTGCGCTGCACGAGGTCGGCGGGGCTAATCGCCATATTATCGCGCAGATAGTCGAACCCAAACTCGTTGTTGGTGCCAAACGTGATGTCGGCTTCGTAGGCTTTGCGCCGCTCGTTGGAGTTTGGGCGATGCTTGTCGATGCAGTCCACAGACAGCCCGTGGAACATATACAGCGGACCCATCCACTCCGAGTCGCGCTTCGAGAGGTAGTCATTGACCGTCACCACGTGCACCCCGTTGCGCGTCATCGCGTTGAGAAACACCGGCAGCGTCGCCACCAGCGTTTTCCCTTCACCGGTCGCCATTTCGGCGATTTTTCCCTTGTGCAGCACCACCCCGCCGAACAACTGTACATTATAATGTATCATATCCCACGTGATTTCGTTGCCGCCCGCCATCCAATGATTTTTGAAAACGGCGGTGTCGCCGTCGATGGTCACAAAATCCTGTGTAGTAGCCAATTGGCGGTCAAAATCGGTAGCCGTTACGCGGATTTCTTCGCTCTGCGCAAACCGCCGCGCCGTGTCTTTCACAATCGAAAACACCTCCGGCAGGATTTCCTCCAGCGTTTTTTCGTGCGTTTCCGTCACATCTTTTTCGATTTTGTCGATTTCCGCCCACACCCGCTCGCGGTCTTCGAGTTCAAGACTGTCGATAGAAGCCCGCAGTTCGGCGATTCGCGCCGTTTCTGTTGCCACACGCGACTGAACGTCAACCATCAGTTGCTGCGTGCGACTACGCAAACCATCGTTCGACAATTTTTCGATATTGGGATACGCCGCAAGCACTCGTTGCACATACGGGTCAATCTCCTTGAGGTCGCGCTGGGATTTGTTCCCAAACACTTTTGATAAAATGCTATTAATACTCATTTTCTGAATTATGAATTATTTTTTTTCTCTGCTTAGAAACGGCAAAAGTACAAAAATTATTGTGAGTTGCCAAAAGAGGGAAAAATCTGAACTTTGATTTTCGTATGATTTCAGTGATTGTTATGATTAAAGTTAAGGGTGAAAGCCTTCGAGCAATAGCGTAGGGCATCGCCTAATCGCGTTCGGAAGTCGATGAGGGGCTCCCTGCTGTTTTACATGGGGCTGCTTACTATCAAGGGTGAGTACCATTTTATCTGTCACACAACTCTTTAAAACTGCAATATTCACAATTTTTGGCAATTTCTGTTTGCGTAAACGGAATATTGGGGTTGAACAGGTCGTCTATTTTGCTCATTAACAGCTCTTTAAATTCGGACTGCAATGTGCGAAAGTCGGTAATCGGCTCTTTTTCTTTGCCAAACACAATCGTGGGCGAATAATCCTCTTGGTGCGCCTGACGGATGTAAAGCAGCTGTGGAACGATTGGCAACATCGTTTCTTGCTTTTGGAGCAACACGGAGGCATAAACAAATGTCTGAAAAATGTGCGTGGCGCGACCGGCTTTTTGCTCAAACAAGTCCTCAACGGCTTTAATTTCTTTGGCATTGCCGCCCGTTTTGTAGTCGATGATGTACTGAGAGCCGTCTTTTTCGTCCAAACGGTCGATGATGCCGCCAATTTTCAATGTCACACCGCGTTCGGGCAAAGCAAATTCGCCCGCCACCCGCAATTCCAACCCATTGATAGTGAACGGAGTGCGCAAGCGGTCAAACTGAATCAACCACGTCAACATCCTGCTAATCACATGAAAATTAATCAACTGCTCCCCATTAAAATCCTCCTTACCAACCTCACGCCCATTGAAATACTCCGTTTTGAAAGCACGCAGCACCAAATCATCAATTTTATGCGGATTTTTCAAAAAATCATCCAAATATTCGCCGGTAATTGGTATTTGGTAATTGGTATTTGCCGAAATTTGGTGTTTTGAAATATTTGTAGTACCTTTGTCGGCAGAAACACTTCCCCCTTGTGTAGGAACAAGGTCCGACTTACCGTTTTGGTTTTCAGCTAAGTACCTTTCAGAGCTGTTAGGGGGATTTGTTCTGTTACTATATAGCATCGTTCCGTTTAACAATTCCTTTTTTATTGATTTTTCGGTAGCAATATGATTGCTTATGACAACCTCTTTCCCTGATTTACTTACAGTTACTGATTCAAAATGATGATAAGTTTTGTTATGAGTATTGAACGTTTTGATGAACAAATAGCTACTTGGGCGTTCTGTATGCCCATCCTTTGCTTCTGTTTCTTTCTCAACAATCACATCAGGATTGGTTAGGGTGGGTTTTATCATTCCAAATTCTGCCGCCCTATTCTTCAACAACATCTTAGCGAGCTGGTTTTCACCCATTTTAACCTCTCCTATTGGTGTATTTATAGTGCCGTCCTCACCAAATTCAGCAAGCCAATTTTCTGGCGTAAGTTCCAATTGAGGTGCTTCTATGGCATTGTTTTCCATTGCAGCAATTAATTGTTCCGCTTCTTCTTCGGTCAATTTTGTCACCGCGGACTTGACCCGCAATCCCCCCATCGCAAGTTCATGCTCCGTTTCAGGGGATTGCGGGTCAAGCCCGCAATGACAGTCTGAGTAAAGGTATTCCGCCGCGCGATGAAAGATGCTGCCAAAAATAGAATTGTCAAGTTCATCCGCCAGCTCCTCTTTCTCTTTGATGCCCTTAATATACTGTAAATAAAAGCGATAGCTGCAATCTATGTAGGTGTTGAGGGCACTTGGCGACAGTGGGCGCGATTCGGGGTAATTTGCATCGAAGCGATTTTTTAGTGCCGTCAGGATTTCCGGCGATTTTTCGACCGTGATTGCCTCCGTTTGGCGGGGTTTGATGGCGGCTTGCAACGAGAAACGCTGAATTTTGTCTTTCAAATTTTGGTCAACGAGCAGTTGCAGCAGAAAACGGCTGATTTCCGACTTGCCCGTTTGCGTTTTGTCGGTGCTGTAAATCAGCGTGATATGTGCGGCGCGTTGGATGAGGCGATAAAAATAGTAGGCATACACGGAGTCTTGATGGTCGATGGTGCTCATCCCGAAATGCTCGCGGAGAAACTGGGGCACAAACGTGTTTTCGCCTGTTGTGCCGGGCATAAAACCCTCGTTGACGTTCAGCATCAGCAGATTTTTGAAGTCCAGCGTGCGCGTTTCGAGTACGCCCATGATTTGCAGCCCCTTGACCGGCTCGCCATGGAAAGGAATTTGCACCGTTGCCAACAGTTTGCGCAACAAGCGGAGAAAAGTTTCCTTCTTCATCTTCTTTTTGTCCGCCGTCAGTGTCGCATATAGCCGATTCACGACCTGAAAAGCCCGAAAGATTGACTCCTGATGCAGTCCGGTGTAAACTTCCACTTCGGATGATGTTTTTTCATGTTTCTTGCCGATGGCTTGGATGAGTTCCAGCAGGTATGCTGCCAAAGCGAGCGTGTCGGGGAGGGGGGCAAATATGGCAGGGGATTGCGGGTCAAGCCCGCAATGACAGGAGGCGGCTTCGCCGCCCGTAGCAGCATTGTCATTGCGGGCTTGACCCGCAATCCCCTGAGAATTAATGAAAAACTGTTTATCTCGGATGATTGTTTTTTCCATTTCGGCGGCTTCCGGAAAAATCAACTGCGTATAAGGATGCCTCAACACGGGCAGCACGAATTTGTAATAAAATGATTGGTCGCCGGCGCGATAGCCTTTGGTCTGCATCTCCGTCACAACCTGCAAAAAGCTACAAATGGCGGTTTGCGTGATTGGGAAGCCCATTGTGATGTTCACGTTTTCCACTTTTGCAGGCGGGATGGCGTGCATTACGGTTGGCAACAGTTTTTCGTTGCACAGCACAATCGCCGAATTGGGCTGTGTGAACGTGGGTGGCTGCTGTAGAGTGTCAATCCACGGGCTAATTGCCGCTGCCTGTGCGCTGTCTGATGGCGATGCCAGAAAAGTGATTTTTTTCTCCGAGTGCGTGAACGTGTCGAAGTCGCTTTTGTCTAATGCAGAGCCGAATTTTTGGATGTTTTGTTTGATAAATCGTCCGGCTTCTGTGTCGAGGTAGTATTTGTCGTAATCCCAATAGAATGCGGATTGTGGTTTCAGGTGTTTGAAAAGCCGTTCTTCGCATTTGCTCAGGACGTTGAAGCCCACAAACACATAATGGAGTTCATTGTCAGGGGATTGCGGGTCAAGCCCGCAATGACGATCATTTTCAATCACATCGCGCATCAACATTCCCGGATAGGCAGTGTTTTCAGCAACCAACTTTTGCTTAAAATCGGTGTAAACTTCGCCGAGAATATTCCAAATATTGCGAAAAGCAGTTTTTAGGGCAGTGTCGCCCACAAAAAACTGCTGAAATCGGCGCATCAATGCCTCGCGCTGGTTGTCGGACAAGTGCGTGAAATCATCGCGCAAGGCATCCAAATCCTGCAAATTGCTGAACAGGGCGCGGGCATTCACCAAATTTTTGTCGATGTCGTCAAAGTCATTGAGCAGCACCTCGCCGAAGAAGAAAAACTCGTCAATCGTTTCGGCACTCGGTTCGCTCGCATATTTGTTAAACACCTGAATATAAACATCATACAGCAGGCTAATCAGCCGGATGCTATCACCCGTTTGCAAGTGGGATGCCTGCTCAAAGAGGTTTTCGATGGAGGTGTAATGAGGTGCCCACAACGGTTGCTGCGCCTGTTTATACAGGTAGTTGTTAAAAAACAAGCCGGCGCGGATATTAGGAAACACGACCGTAACATCCGACAAGTCAGCACCATAGCGCGTGATTAAATCGGCTGCAACAAGACTGAGAAAAGGTTGGGGATTTTGCTCCGCCATCCGAATCAAAAATTAAAAGGGCAGGTCGTCCGATGAATTTTCTGAAGCCGCTACCGTTGATGCGAGTGGGTCGGCTGCCGGAGCTGCCGGTTGTGGCGCACTGTAAGCGGGTTGTGCCGATTGTGCCGGTTGGGGTGCGCTGTAAGCGGGTTGCGGTGCTCCGTAGGCAGGCTGTGGTGCACCGTAAGCCGGTTGTGGCGCATGGTATCCCTGCTGTGGCATAGCACCTGCCACTTCCACTTTCCACGCACGAGCTGTGGTAAACCAGCGGTCGCCCAGATTGCCGAGCCTGCTTTCGAGGTCAAAATCCACCGTCAGCATCGTTCCGGGTGCATATTGTTCAATATTGACACGGTCGCCCCATGTTTGGATGCAGACCTTTTTAGGGTATTGTCCATCCGTTTCGAGGACAAACTCTTGGCGACGCCACGGACCATTTTGCCCTTCTCCCGTTGCTGCGGGCATGATTTGTACTAATCTTGCTGTTAATTGCATATTCTAAATTTTTCGTAATTATAATTCGGCGCAAAAGTACAAAAATAATTTGAAATATTCTTGTCTGAATCAGGATTTATACCTCAAAATCATATCCATCAAACTCACTGAGGTATTTTCCATGTCGTTGACTAAATCGTCAATCCATGTTTGAATCAGGTTGTAGAAAAATTGCAAAATGATGGCTACAATTAGCCCTGCAACGGTTGTAATCAGCGCGACTTTCATCCCGCCGGCAACGATGGTCGGGTTGATGTCGCCCGCCACCTGAATGTCCTCAAACGCGATAATCATGCCGGCAACTGTCCCCAAAAAGCCCAAACTGGGCGCAATGGTGATGCAGAGCGAAATCCACGAGAGGTGGTTTTCGAGCAGTCCAACCTGCGCATTGCCGTAAGCCTGCACCGATTTTTCGATGGCATCCACAGGCTCGTTGATGCGATTAAATGCCTGATATGCAATACTTGCCACCGGTCCCCGCCGGTTGCGAGCCAAGTTTTTTGCGCCCTCCAAAGAGTTTTTTTCAAGTTCCTTTTCAGCCTCCAACAAAAATTGACGGGATTTGATTTTCGAGAGATACAAATAAATCAGCCGCTCAATGCAAAAAGCCAAACCAACCACAAAAACCAGCGTGATAGCCCCCATAAACCAAGGTCCACCCTCCATAAATTTAGTCTTTATGACCTGCATCAAGCCCTCATTCGCCACAATTTCGTTCATTATAACAATGTTTTTTAATTACGCGTGCAAAGGTACGAAATAGTTATGAGTTATGAGTTATGAGTTATGAGTTCACCAGGGTCAACGATTAATCATGAATTATTTCGTACCTTTGCACAAATTAAAAAATTGATAATATGAAAAAAATACTTGGGGCTATCACAGGCGATATAATCGGTTCGGTTTATGAACGCACCAACACAAAACGGACGGATTTTCCACTGTTTTCAGATGCCTGCCGTTTCACAGACGACACCGTTTTGAGTGTGGCAACGATGGAATGCCTTTTGTCCGACAAGAGGGATTACACTTATGTGTATCAAAAATATGCTCGCAATTACCCTAAAAGTGGTTTTGGCGGAATGTTTCGTCGCCAATGGATGAATGAAGACAATCCTAAGCCGTACAATAGTTTTGGCAACGGCTCAGGGATGCGGGTCAGTCCGGTCGGCTGGTTCTGCGCAACATTGGAAGACACGTTGGGCGAAGCCAAACGCAGCGCAGAGGTCACCCACAACCATCCGGAGGGCATCAAAGGCGCACAAGCCATTGCCGCCGCCGTCTTCTTGGCAAGAACGGGAAAATCCAAAGAAGAAATCAAACAGTATATCGCCACAACTTTCGAGTATAATTTGAATCGGACGTGCGACGAGATACGCCCCAACTACCGTTTCGACTCAAGTTGTCAAGGCTCTGTCCCTGAGGCAATTATCGCCTTTTTGGAAAGCACCGATTTTGAAACCGCCATCCGCTATGCCGTATCCTTGGGCGGCGACAGCGACACCATTGCAGCCATGACAGGCTCAATTGCAGAGGCTTTTTATGGCGAAGTGCCGGAAGAGATTGCAGAAGAGGTTTTGAAAAAGCTGCCTGAGGAGTTTGTTGCGGTGATTGCAAAATTTGCAGAGCAAATAAAGGCTGTATAACTTAAAAGTTAATATGAAACATCCCCATATCCTCGAAGAAGAAATAAAAAACAAAGTAGCGCAAAACTATTTTGACAAGTTTGATTGCACAAAGATTTTGGGCAAGATTGATTTTGCGGTTAAAATGAAGCGTAAAAGTTCAAACTTGTTAAGTCTTGAAGATTTAACAGGTTTCAATGCCGAATATTTACTTTGGGCTGAGGCAAAGCAAAAATCCACTGACATAGTGGCAATGCTCACCCAACTTGTGCTCACAATTGGCAAGGCGCGTACTTTCGAAGAGATTATGCCGCCGCCCTTTCTCGGCTGCTACGACAACGAAAAAATCGCCTTCGTCCCCTATTCCGAAATTCAGCACATTTTTTATCAAAATGATTTTAACTGGAAAATTACGCCTTCCGACCACGAAACAAAGGAGTTTAAGCTGGTTTATGCGCAAATCAAGAAAATCATTGACAACGATATTCCATGGAACACCTATCTTTTTGATTTTGTAAGCGACGAAAAGGAATTGAAAAAATTTATCCGCGACAATTTTGTAGTCAACAAGGGGATTAATCCTCTTGCCATCAACAAACTTCAAATCGACAAAAATAATTTTATCATCATTTACAATAAGTGGCTGCAAAGCGTGAAACCGTCAATTGCTGTCAATTGGGATGCGGCGAAAAAAGCAGGTATTATTGATGGCGATTTTTATCTTGCCGATTTATTGTCCTCTGAAAATGCGAGCATTAAAGATAATCTTTTTGTGCTTTTACATTCCAATTTTTATGAAATTGACCGAAAAATAAATGAAACAGGGTTGTTTACAAGCAGTCGTGCCGATTTTTCCGACAACCAAAAGGCGCATAATCAGTTTTGGGCTCGATACCAACGCCCACCGCACGAAGAATATTGGGATTACATTGTAAACCGCCGTGATTTGCTTATGCCGCAAGATGTGCGCGAACGCAAAGGCAGTTTTTTTACACCGCAAATTTGGGTGGAACTTTCGCAACGATATCTTGCTGATGTGCTGGGTAAGGATTGGCAGGATGAATATTATGTGTGGGATTGTGCCGCAGGAACCGGAAATTTGCTTGCGGGACTGACAAATAAGTACAAGATATGGGCATCCACGCTCGACAAAGCCGATGTGGATGCAATGCACGACAGAATAGACAATGGCGCAAATCTGCTGCACGACCATGTTTTTCAATTTGATTTTCTCAACGATGAATTTTTACCCAAATCAAAGGGCGGCAAATTGCCGGACACGCTTTTTGATATAATTGAAAGCGAAAAACGCCGCAAAAGTCTGCTTATTTATATCAATCCGCCGTATGTAGAAGTTTCAAGTATCGCGGGAGGGAAAAAAGGTGTCAATCAATCAAAAATTCACGATAAATATGCAAGAGAATTAGGGACAGCCGGCAGGGAATTATTTGCTCAATTTTTCATAAGAATATACAAAGAAATTCCAAATTCCAAGTTGGCAGCTTTCAGTAAAATGAAACATATAAGTGGCAGTGCTTTTGAAAAATTTCGCAATCATTTTCTATCAGAATATAAAAAGGGTTTTATTTCTATTGCCAATGTTTTCGACAATGTGTCCGGCGATTTTCCCATCGGTTTTTTGATTTGGGATATGAACAATGAGAAAAAAATTGAAAAAATAGAGTGTGATGTTTTCAATGCAAACGGTAAAAAAACGGGCATGAAGAATTTTTATGTTTACGAAAATGCTAATTATATTAATAAATGGATTTCAAAATATAACAAAAAACCGAGTGGAGAATATCTTGGTTTCTTAGCAGGCACAAACGGAAACGGATTTCAAAACAATAGAACAATTTATATTATTAATAAGCGAGAACAAATGCCAAATCCGCGAGGCATTTATATTACGATTAATAATTTAATTGAAAGTTCAATATATTTAACGGTGCGCAAAGTCATTCCCGCCACTTGGCTCAACGACCGCGACCAATTCTTGTTTCCAAACAAAAAATGGGAAGCCGATACCGAATTTCACAACGATTGCTTGACATACACAATTTTCAACAATAATATTTCTTCAAGTAGTGGTGTAAACCACTGGATTCCATTTTCGGAAACAGAAGTTAATGCCCGCACAACATACGCGAGCCACACTCTGATAACTTTTTTGAGTGGAAAAATCACAAAAAACGGCTATGCTGATTTATTCGACCCCGATTATTTGTTGGATGCTAAAAATAAAAAACCTGCAAAAATGAACTGGAAAAAGGGAGAAAAACGCGAATTTTCACCCGAAGCCACCGCTGTCTTCGATGCCGGTCGGGAACTTTGGAAATACTATCACGGGATTGCGGGTCAAGCCCGCAATGACAGAGAGAGGCTATACAACGTAAACGCCTCATTATATGACATTCGCGAACATTTTCAAGAGCGCAACGACAAAGGCAAAATGAACAACACCAGCACAGACGCGCAATATACCGAATTAATCGGCAATTTGCGCAAAGAATTAAATGCTTTGGCACAAAAAATTGAGCCGAAAGTGTATGAATATGGATTTTTAATAAATTAAAACGGAATAGCAAAGCAAATTATCAAAAAAATAATGCTAACTTTGCGAAAAAATAAGCTATTTGCATGATGAAATATCAAAATATCCTCGAAGAAGAAATAAAAAACAAAGTAGCGCAAAACTATTTTGACAAGTTTGATTGCACAAAGATTTTGGGCAAGATTGATTTTGCGGTTAAAATGAAGCGTAAAAGTTCAAACCTGTTAAGTCTTGAAGACTTCGCAGGTTTCAATGCCGAATATTTACTTTGGGCTGAGGCAAAGCAAAAGTCCACTGACATAGTGGCAATGCTCACCCAACTTGTGCTCACAATTGGCAAGGCACGCACTTTCGATGAAATTATGCCGCCGCCGTTTCTCGGCTGCTACGACAACGAAAAAATCGCCTTCGTGCCTTATTCCGAAATTCAGCACATTTTCTATCAAAATGATTTTAACTGGAAAATTACGCCATCCGACCACGAAACGCGCGAATTTAAGCAAGTCTATGCACAAATAAACAAGATATTAAACAACGACACCCCATGGGAAACTTATATCTTTGATTTTGAGCGCGATGAGAAAGATTTGAAACGATTTATCCGCGACAATTTCATAGTCGGAAAATCTGAAACTACGAAACTTCAAATCGACAAAAATAATTTCATTATCATTTACGGCAAATGGCTGCAAACTGTTAAGCCAACCATTTCGATAAATTGGGACATTGCCAAGCGAAACGGTATCATAGACGGCGATTTTTACCTTGCCGACTTGCTTTCGTCAGAAAATTCAAGCATCAAAGAAAACCTCTATGTAGTACTTAAAAAAACGCAATATGAGGCAAACAAACACATTGATGACATGGGATTGTTCACTTCGAGCGCAGTGACATTCAAAGACGGGCAAAAAGCACATAATCAGTTTTGGGCGCGATATGAACGTCCCCCGCGAGCAGAGTATTGGAATTATATAATTGACCGCCACGATTTGCTTGTGCCGCAGGATGTGCGCGAGCGAAAAGGCAGTTTTTTTACGCCGCAGGTTTGGGTAGAAAAATCGCAAGAATATCTGGCAAACACTTTTGGCGAAAATTGGCAGGACGAATACTACATTTGGGATTGCGCCGCCGGAACGGGCAATTTGCTTGCGGGACTGACCAACAAATACAACATTTGGGCATCGACGCTTGATAAAGCCGATGTAGATATAATGCACGACCGCATTGCGAACGGTGCTAATCTTTTGCACGACCATGTTTTTCAATTTGATTTTCTCAACGATGAATTTACCAAACTGCCGCAAGGGTTGCAGGACATCATCAATGACCCTAAGAAACAAAGAAAATTGGTAGTTTATATCAATCCTCCGTATGCGGAAGCCGGAACAGGATTAGGACGTGGATTTAAAACAAAAGTTGCGCTTGAACATGCCACTCACGATTATAATAAGAAGATTGGCAATGCTTCTAATGAACTTTTTGCGCAATTTTTTGCAAGAATAAAAGACAAATTTCCCTATTCGATGCTTGCAGAATTTTCAACTTTGAAAATTCTGCAGGCACCGAATTTTTCAAAATTCCGCGAATTTTTTTGTGCAGAATTTTTGAAAGGTTTTGTTGTGCCCGCTAAAACGTTTGACAATGTGAAGGGTGAGTTTCCCATTGGCTTTATGATTTGGAATTTATCGGAAAAGAAAATATTTGAAAAAGAAGAATTGGCGGTTTTTGACAGCAAAGGGAACTCTATCGGCACAAAAACATTTCATGCTTACAGCAAAAAAAATGCCTATATAAACGATTGGCTTCGCAAATTTCACGATAAAAAAGATTATCCTATCGGCATTCTTCATAACAATAAAAATGATTTCCAACACAATGGGCAGGTTCGCATTACCACCGATGATATAAAAGACCATACTACCCCCATTACAGTGAATAATTTGATAGAAATGTGCATTTACTTTGCTGTGCGCAAAAGCATAAAACATATATGGCTTGTTAATCAAGACCAATTTTTGTTTCCCAACAAAAATTGGGAAAAAGACCTTGAGTTTCAAAACGATTGTTTCGCCTATGCGCTTTTCGACAATAAGATACAATCAAAATACGGTGTTAATCATTGGATTCCTTTTTCGGAACAGGAAGTCAATGCACGAGATAAATTTGAGAGCCACGTTTTGTTGAGTTTCTTAAATGGGAAAGTGGTGCCAAACGGCTACGCCACTCTTTTCGAGCAATTGGAGAAAAAAGAATACGTCAAACGCGAATTTTCGCCCGCCGCAACCGCCGTTTTCGATGCCGGTCGCGAACTTTGGAAATACTATCATGAGATTGCGGGTCAAGCCCGCAATGACAGAGAGGGGCTATACAACGTAAACGCCTCATTATATGACATTCGCGAATATTTTCAAGAGCGCAACGACAAAGGCAAAATGAACAACACCAGCACAGACGCGCAATATACCGAATTAATCGGCATCCTGCGCAAAGAATTAAATGCTTTGGCACAAAAAATTGAGCCGAAAGTGTATGAATATGGATTTTTAATAAATTAAAACGGAATAGCAAAGCAAATTATCAAAAAAATAATGCTAACTTTGCGAAAAAATAAGCTATTTGCATGATGAAATATCAAAATATCCTCGAAGAAGAAATAAAAAACAAAGTAGCGCAAAACTATTTTGACAAGTTTGATTGCACAAAGATTTTGGGCAAGATTGATTTTGCGGTTAAAATGAAGCGTAAAAGTTCAAACCTGTTAAGTCTTGAAGACTTCGCAGGTTTCAATGCCGAATATTTACTTTGGGCTGAGGCAAAGCAAAAGTCCACTGACATAGTGGCAATGCTCACGCAACTTGTGCTGACCATTGGGAAAGCACGCACTTTCGACGAGATTATGCCGCCGCCGTTTTTGGGCTGCTACGACAACGAAAAAATAGCCTTCGTCCCCTATTCCGAAATTCAGCATATTTTCTATCAAAATGATTTCAACTGGAAAATTACGCCTTCCGACCACGACACAAAGGAGTTTAAGCTGGTTTATGCGCAAATCAAGAAAATCATTGACAACGATATTCCATGGAACACCTATCTTTTTGATTTTGTAAGCGATGAAAAGGAATTGAAAAAATTTATTCGTGACAATTTTGTAGTCAACAAGGGGGTTAATCCTCTTGCCATCAACAAACTTCAAATTGACAAAAATAATTTTATCATCATTTACAATAAGTGGCTGCAAAGCGTGAAACCGTCCATTGCTGTCAATTGGACTGCGGCGAAAAAAGCAGGTATCATTGATGGCGATTTTTATCTTGCCGATTTATTGTCCTCTGAAAATGCGAGCATTAAAGATAATCTTTTTGTGCTTTTACATTCCAATTTCTATGAAATTGACCGAAAAATCAGCGAAACAGGGTTGTTTACAAGCAGTCGTGCCGATTTTTCCGACAACCAAAAGGCGCATAATCAGTTTTGGGCTCGATACCAACGCCCACCGCACGAAGAATATTGGGATTACATTGTAAACCGCCGCGATTTGCTGGTGCCGCAAGATGTGCGCGAGCGCAAAGGCAGCTTTTTTACGCCGCAAATTTGGGTGGAACTTTCGCAACGCTATCTTGCTGATGTGCTGGGTAAGGATTGGCAGGATGAATATTATGTGTGGGACTGTGCCGCAGGAACCGGAAATTTGCTTGCGGGACTGACAAATAAGTACAAGATATGGGCATCCACGCTCGACAAAGCCGATGTGGATGCAATGCACGACAGAATAGACAACGGCGCAAATCTGCTGCACGACCATGTTTTTCAATTTGATTTTCTCAACGATGAATTTTTACCCCAATCAAAGGGCGGCAAATTGCCGGACACGCTCTTTGATATAATTGAAAGCGAAAAACGCCGCAAAAATTTGCTTGTTTATATCAATCCGCCGTATGCAGAAGGGAACAGCAATAAAGAAAATAAATCAAGGAGTAAAATTCACTTAACTAATATCTATGCAAAATATAAAAAACAGTTAGATAAAGTTGGTATTGAATTGTTTGCGCAGTTTTTGGTGCGAATATATTTTGAAATTTCTAATTGTAAGATAGGGCAATTTTCAACATTAAAAGTGGTTAGTGGCTCAAATTCAACCGTTTTCAGAAATTGTTTTCTTGCAAAATTAGAGAAAGTATTTATGTGTCAGGCAGATACATTTGATAATGTTCCCGGACAATTTCCAATAGGTTTTTTTATTTGGAATACGGAGAAAAAAGATAAATTTATTGACAAAACAGCCGATATTTACAATCGCAGTGGATTATTTATACAAACAAAAAAAATATTTTCTTATGACAATGTTAAAGGGAGAATAAATGATTGGTTAAGAAAATATAAAGATAAAAATGATAATATTGGAATATTAGTAGCAGATGCGCCTGATTTTCAGAACAATAATTACATTACCATTCAAAACAATAAAGGGACAAGCCACAAAATATATTTTCCTGTTACCATTAACAATCTTATAGAGGTTTGTGTTTATTTTGCTGTGCGCAAAGTCATTCCCGCCACTTGGCTCAACGACCGCGACCAATTTATTTATCCAAACAAAAAATGGGAAGCCGATACCGAATTTCACAACGATTGCTTGACATACACAATTTTCAACAATAATATTTCTTCAAATAGTGGTGTAAACCACTGGATTCCATTTTCGGAAACAGAAGTTAATGCCCGCACAACATACGCGAGCCACACTCTGATAACTTTTTTGAGTGGGAAAATCACAAAAAACGGCTATGCTGATTTATTCGACCCCGATTATTTGTTGGATGCTAAAAATAAAAAAACCGCAAAAATGAACTGGAAAAAGGGAGAAAAACGCGAATTTTCACCAGCCGCAACCGCTGTCTTCGATGCAGGTCGCGAACTTTGGAGGTATTATCACGGGATTGCGGGTCAAGCCCGCAATGACAGAGAGGGGCTATACAACGTAAACGCCTCATTATATGACATTCGCGAATATTTTCAAGAGCGCAACGACAAAGGCAAAATGAACAACACCAGCACAGACACGCAATATACCGAATTAATCGGCAATTTGCGCAAAAAATTAAATGCTTTGGCACAAAAAATTGAGCCGAAAGTGTATGAATATGGATTTTTAAAAGCATAAAAAATTTATACATAGTCTATTATGAACAAAGTAACAGAATTATTCAAAATTCAATACCCCATCATTGCGGGCGGTATGGTGTGGGTGAGCGGTTGGCGATTGGCAGCCGCAGTGAGCAATGCGGGCGGGTTGGGACTTATTGGCGCGGGGTCGATGCACCCCGACACATTGCGCGAACATATTCGCAAAGCCCAAGCTGCCACCGACAAGCCGTTTGGCGTGAATGTGCCGTTGCTCTACCCCGAAATAGACAAAGTGATGGATATTCTCGTGGAAGAGGGCGTAAAAATTGTGTTCACTTCGGCGGGAAATCCCAAGACGTGGACAGGAATGCTGAAATCGCACGGGATGACGGTGGCGCACGTTGTGTCGAGTTCCAAATTTGCGTTGAAGGCGCAAGAGGCGGGCGTAGATGCCGTTGTTGCCGAAGGTTTTGAAGCCGGCGGGCACAATGGACGCGAAGAAACGACCACTTTTGTACTCATTCCGCAGGTGCGGCAGGCAATTTTCATCCCGCTCATTGCAGCCGGAGGCATTGCCACAGGGCGCGGAATGTTGGCTGCAATGACATTGGGAGCCGATGGCGTGCAAATAGGCACGGCTTTTGCGCTGGCAGAAGAATCCTCAGCACACGCGGCTTTCAAGGAAAAATCCATCGCCTTACAAGAGGGCGACACGATGCTGTGCCTGAAAAAACTCGCCCCCACGCGCCTCATCAAAAATGAATTTTACGACCAAGTGGCAATTGCGGAAAATGCCGGAATGAGCACCGACGAATTGCGCAACATTTTGGGTAAAGGGCGTGCTAAGCAGGGCATTTTTGAAGGCGATTTAGTGGATGGCGAACTCGAAATCGGGCAAATAGCCTCTCTCATCAAGGAAATTAAGCCGACAAAACAGATTGTGGACGACATCATCCACGAATACAATCAAGCAACGGCATCCCGACCGGCATTCAATCCAACTGATAGCCAAACGATTTGAGAAATTTGTCGCGGTTGCGCCAGTCTTTTTCGACTTTGACGAACATTTCGAGAAATACCTTTTTGTCGAAAAATTTTTCGATGTCTTTGCGTGCCATTGAGCCTACTTTTTTGAGGGCTTTGCCTTGGTCGCCGATGATGATGCCTTTTTGCGATTCGCGTTCTACGATGATGAGGGCGCGCATGCGGATGATGTCCGCCGCCTCTTCAAACGATTCCACGACCACTTCCACCGAATACGGGATTTCTTTTTGGTAATAGAGCAGGATTTTTTCGCGGATGATTTCCGTAACGAAAAACCTTGCTGGACGGTCAGTCAGTTGGTCTTTTTCAAAATAGGGTGGCGATTCGGGGATTTGCTCCTCAATACGCTTTTTCAGATAGTCAATATTAAATTTGTTGGTGGCTGAGAGCGGGATAATCTCGGCGGCGGGCAACAGTTCGTGCCATTCTTCCACTTGTTTCTCCAATTCTTTTTGATTGGACAAGTCTATTTTGTTGATAATTAGCAAAACAGGCGATTCTACTTTCTGCACTTTGGCAAGAAAAAAGTCGTTTTTGTCAATTTTTTCCACCACATCCGTCACATACACCAGCACATCCGCATCGCCCAGAGCCGATTCGGAAAAATTGAGCATACTCGCTTGAAGTTTGTAGTTGGGCTGCAACACACCCGGCGTATCGGAATAGACAATCTGCATCTCGTCGGTATTGACAATGCCCATAATGCGGTGCCGCGTGGTCTGCGATTTAGCCGTGATAATTGACACCTTTTCGCCCACCAGCACGTTCATAAGCGTGGATTTCCCCACATTAGGATTGCCCACGATGTTTACAAAACCGGATTTGTGCGTCATTTAGTTATGAGTTATGAGTTATGAGTTATGAGTGTTGTTTATTTTGGTTCACTGTCGGCTTTTTGCTCTAATTTTTTAATTTCCTTGTCGAAATCGGAAACGATTTGTTGATGTTTATTAAATTCTGCGTATTCAGTTTCGGCTTTGGCAGAATTTACGCGATAACCTACGGAAATAATTGCATCGAGATTGTAAAATTCTATCATCTCCATAATTTCACCACGAAACCCTCGATTTACGACTATTTCCATTTTGGAAACAGTCGCATTTTCAAGCAATTCGCCTTCTTGAAAAATATTTTTCAAATGTTTGCTGATGGCCGGCACTTGCACATCAAAGAGCATAGCCATTGCCTTTTGCGTAAGCCAAATGGTTTCGTCTTTTACCACCACATCTATTTTTACATCTTCTTGTGGCGTGGTGTACATTAGAAATTGAAGTTGTTTGTTCATAATAATAATATTTTTAAAAGCCTGTCATTGCGGGCTTGACCCGCAATCCCCTATTCTACATTGCCCTATTGTCCAACATTCGACTCCTGTTCAGGGGATTGCGGGTCAAGCCCGCAATGACAGACTTTTTAGTCACCCCCAAAAACTCATAACTCATAACTCATAACTATTTAGAGTCATATCCCCATTTGAGATAAGTTGCGCCCCATGTGAAACCTGCCCCAAAGGCGGTCAGGATGAGACTGTCGCCTTTTTTCAACTTGGATTCCCACTCCCACAAGCAGAGCGGGATGGTGCCTGCGCTGGTGTTGCCGTATTTTTCGATGTTTACCATCACCTTTTCCATCGGCATTTCCAGGTAGTTTGCCACTGCTTCTATGATGCGCATATTGGCTTGGTGGGGCACTACCCAGTCGATTTTTTCTTTGGTGAGGTTGTTGCGTTTCACAATTTGTTCGCACGAATCGACCATGCAGGATACGGCGCGTTTGAACACTACTTTGCCGTCTTGCCAGATGTAGTGCAGGCGTTGGTCGAGCGTTTCGTGCGTGCTGGGGTTTGCCGAGCCGCCGCCATACATGTGCAGGCTTTCGGGCGAACTGCCGTCGGACTGGTGAATGGAGTCGATAACGCCCAAATCTTCCTCTGTGGCTTCCACTAAGGCACAACCACAACCGTCTGCAAAAATCGGGCAGGTGTTGCGGTCGGTGTAGTCGGTGACCACGGACAACACATCGCCGGAAATGACCATGATTTTCTTATATCGTCCGGTGGCAATCAAGCCGTCGGCTACCTCCAGCCCATAGATAAACCCACTGCAAGCCGCTTCCAAATCGAAGCAAAACGCATTGGTCATCCCCGTTTGCGCCGCTACGAGGGCGGCAGAATTGGGCAAAATGTAATCCGGCGTGGAAGTTGCAAACACCACAGCCCCTATCTCCAAAGGGTCAAAAGGGCGTTTTCGCTGCAAATCTTCAACAGCTTTGACCCCCAGATAGGAAATGCCGCGCGCTTCTTCCGGCTTCAAAATACGCCGCTCTTTAATGCCTATGCGCTTGAGAATCCATTCGTCAGACGTTTCAACCATGGTCGACAACTCGTCATTGGTCAAACGATACTGAGGAACAGCCCCCCCTATCCCGGTGATAACTGCGCGAATCTTATTCATTGACTGCTGCTTTGTCGATAATTACTTTGCCTTTGTAAAACAATTTGCCCTCGTGCCAATGCGCGCGATGGTACAAATGATATTCGCCGGTCGTTTGGTCCAGCGCGATTTGCGGCAACACAGCGTTGTCGTGTGTCCGTCGTTTGTCCCTTCTTGTTTTACCTACTCTTCGTTTGGGATGTGCCATTTTCTTTTTTTTATTTAAATGTTTATATTTTCAATTACCAATTTTCAATTATCAATTATCAATCACCAATCATCTGTTTCTTCATCGTTGGCAATTTCTTCATCATCATTTTCTTCTTCGCTCGTTACAATGTGCTTTTTCAAATACTCCTCCATGTCGCGATTGCATTGTCCCGTTGCGTGTACGTGTTTGAGGGGAATTTCCAATGCCACAAACTCGTACAAAAACCATGCTATATTGATAAATCCCTCTTTTTCAGGGATTGTTATCACGTCATCAGCCCCTTCTGCATATTCTGTACCCAATTTCACAACTAATTTTGCGGTTGTTTCAATCGGGAAATTCATCTCGTCCAAGCAGCGGTCACACGCTATCACCACATTGCCGTTTAACTTAAAATCGAATATAAATGTCCCGTTTACATCCGTCACCGTGAGCGAAACCTTGACTTTCCCTTTTTGCACATCTTCCGATTCGATGTCTGCAAAAAACTGACTGTCAAGCAGATATTCAAACGTTTGAATCTCCTGCCTCGCCCTAATCAGGTCTATTTTATATGCACTAAACTTAGCCAAACCTCTCAAATTTTCGCGCAAAGGTAGGCATTTTTCTAATACAAACCAAAGTATCGCGCAAGAATTTTAAAATTTTCCTTTTTTTGAGGTTTCCTTGTGTTTTACAAGCAGGGGACAACTGCCTCCAAACCATTGGCATGTGAGCCTTTGACCAACACAGCGCAATCGCTGATGGGGTTTTGCTGCAAACAGGACAGCAAATCGGCGGTGGTGTCAAACACTTGCCAATCAGGGTTTAAGGCCGCACATTCCGCGAAATCTTTACCCACCAGCAACACTGTCATGCCCGAATCCCGTAGCCAATCAACAATTTTTTGATGTTCCTCGTGGCTGTATGCACCCAACTCTTTCATTTCGCCCAGAATCACCACTTTTTTTGAACCTTCGGCAAGTTTGAAATTTTCCAACGCTGCCTGCATACTGCTTGGATTGGCGTTGTAGGCATCCACAATCACGGTATTGGTTTTCGTTTTCACCATTTGCGACCGATTATTGGTGGGCTTGTAGGCGGCTATGGCGGCGTTAATGGCATCATCCGGCACATCAAAGCGGCTTGCCACGCAAATCGCAGCCAGCACATTTTCCAAATTGTAGGCACCGGCTAATCGCGTTTGGCAAGTATGGGCAACTTCGCCGTGCTGCCACTCAAACTGCAAAGTAGGATTTACATCCGTCACACGCCCGTGTATGTACGCTTCGGGAGCCGTACCATAATATATGGCAGACATATTTTTGTGATAACCCTGTAACGTGTGGTTGTCGATATTGGCAAAAACGGTTGCTTTTTTGCTTTTCAGGTAACTGTAAAGTTCCGTTTTCGTGCGAATGACACCCTCAAACGAGCCAAAACCTTCCAAATGCGCCTTGCCCACATTCGTAATCAGTCCGCAGTCGGGGGCTGCAATGGCACACAAGTCGCGAATTTCCCCCGGATGGTTGGCACCCATCTCAATCACGGCGAATCGGTCTCTGGGGGTCAGTCGCAGCAATGTCAGCGGCACTCCGATGTGGTTGTTCAGATTTCCTTTCGTGTAAAGGGTTGTGTACTTGGTACTTAGTGCGGCAGCAATGAGTTCTTTAGTCGTTGTCTTGCCATTGGTGCCGGTGATGGCGATGACGGTAACCGACATCTGTTTGCGGTGGTAGCCGGCTAATTGCTGCAAAGTTTTCAACACATTGTCCACCTTAATAATATTGGGAGGGCAAAATGCACCCTCGTCAATGCGGTCTGCCACTGCACACGCCGCCCCTGCCCTAAGCACCTTCCGCACAAAGTCGTTGCCGTCAAACTTATCGCCTTTGAGGGCAAAAAAGATGGCACCCCTCGGACAAGTGCGACTGTCGGTCGAAATCACGGGGTGCTGCCGAAAAATCCTGTAAAGTTGTTCAATATTCATCTGAATTGTTCTAAAATTGAGAGCAAAGGTAATGATAATTTTCATATCTTCGCGCATTGACCTCTACCCCGCACTGCGCTACGTTTGTACGGGGTTATCGAAATTTAACTATTTTTCGCAGTTACTAATTGAACTTACCATTTTTTTTTGCCGGGCGGCGGTAGCAAGTTATCTCACCCCAGCGCAATCTGCTGCAATTCCCAATAAACATTCCGCACAGCAACCATGTTTCTTGCTCGTTGTTCATAAACATCGCGTTCAATACCGTTGATGCCGGGTGTGCTGAGGGAGTTGCGCAGGCGGGCAGTGGCAGCAAGGCAGGCGATGTGAAACGCATCTTTTGGCATCCCCTTGTGCCGATATTTGGAGTTGTGGGAGTAGGATTTTTCAACTTTTTTATATGTCACCGCATCTTGCACCACTTCATAAGCACGAAGAGCGTCATTAAAATCCTCAATGCCTGCCGTCATACTGGCAATCACTCCCTTTGCGGCAGGGTCACAATAGCGCAATTCTCCTGTGAGATAGGCATGTTCCACAAGGACTACAATCATTATATCATCGGCGATGTTGGCATACACCTCTTGAAAAACAGCCAATGCTTCCAACAAACCTCTCGTGAGAAAAATACGCCCCTCAACTTCGCCGCCCTCTGTGGCAAACCCCTCGCGTCCGAGGTAGATATTATACAAACTGTGGGTTATCCTATCTACTAAGCCAATCTTTCCCATATTCCGCTTCCGCTTCTGAAAGGTTATACCCCTGTTGCAACAAAGCTTCTACGCCCATCATCTCCTTCCACCATTTTGCCAAATAAGGGGCTAACGGGATTTGTTTCCAAACCCTCTTTGCTTCCTCCGGATGCCCTGCATCTTCCAATTCAAAACTTCTCATCCCGATGGCGAGTTTTTCTTTTATTGTCATTGCTGCCATATATTTTTTTTATTAAATTTTTCGCAAAGATACGGCTAATTTTTGAATTGGCAATCTCGGAATTTTTATGTAATTTTGCCCGTCAAAAAAAAAGAAACAAGAAGATATGGAACTTGAAAAAATGGCGTATAAAGATGCATTCAAACGTTTGCAGGACATTCAACGGCTGATTGAAGAAAATAAATTGGATGTGGACGAGTTGAGCACGGTGCTGAAAGAAGCCACCGCACTGCTGAAAGTGTGCAAAGACAAACTTTTTGTCGTGAGCGAGGAAACGAAAAAGATTTTGGAAGGGCTGTCATGAATCAGTTACCAGTTACCAGTTACCAGTTACCAGTTACCGGTGAGCAGTTATCGGTTGGTGGTTTTCGGAAGATGGCTATTATTGTGGCTGGGGGTAGTGGGGTGCGGATGGGGGCGGATGTTCCTAAGCAGTTTTTGTTGCTTGCGGGGCGGCCTGTTTTGATGTATACGATTGAGGTTTTTCATCGCTATGATGCGGAGATGAAAATTATTTTGGTGCTGCCGGCTTCGCAGTTGGGGTATTGGGAGGAGTTGTGTTTGGAGCATCAGTTTTCCATTCCTGTGACGTTGGTGGCAGGGGGTGAATCCCGTTTTCTGTCGGTGAGACATGGGTTGGAGGAGGTGCTTCGGCAGGCTCAGCCGCCTCTTTCGGATGTTTTGGTGGCTGTTCACGATGGTGTTCGTCCGCTGGTTAGCACGGATATTATTGCTTCTGTTTTTGAGGCGGCTGCCACGCATGATGCCGCATATCCGGCTGTGAATGTGGTGGATACGTTGCGAAAAGTTACTTTGGAGGGGAATGTGCGGGATGTGGAGCGGGAGCAATTTCGGCTGGTGCAAACCCCGCAGGTATTTCACGCGCCGGTGTTGCTGGAGGCGTACACCGATGCGCCGGATTCGCCTCATTATACCGATGATGTGTCGGTGGTAACCGTCAAATTGGAATGTAACCCGCAGATAGTGGCGGGCAGCAAAGAGAATATCAAGATAACAACTCCGGAAGATTTGATGCTGGCAGAAGCAATCCTAAGGTGCAGGAAATGAGCATGTTATCGCAATAACAATCAAACATTAGTTCGCTCAATGAAATAACTGTTTAATTCGGCAATCGTTTCGGGCGAATTAGCCCTGTCTTTGAGGATTGTGCCGCGCTCCAAGAGCACCATTCGCGTGGCGATGTCGGTGGTGTAACTCAGGTTGTGGCTGGATATTAGGACTGTTGTTTGGCGTTCCCGGTTCATTTTTTGTATCATGTTTCGGATTTCGATTTGCGACGAGGGGTCGAGAAAATTGAACGGCTCGTCCAAAATCAGCACCTCCGGCTGAATCATCATGGCGGCGATGATGCCTATTTTTTGCTTGTTGCCTGCCGAAAAATTGCGGATGTATTTCTTTTGCTCAAATATCTCGCCGTTCATAAAACGCTCGAAAGCGGACAAGCGGGCATCCAATTCCTCTTTCGACAAACCGTAGGTGGTGCCCACGAACGAAAAATACTCTTCCGGCGTGAGGAAATCAATCAAAAACCGGTTGTCGATGAACGAGCCGGTGTATGCTTTCCAATCTTCCGACCGGCTGACATCCGCACCGTTGCTCTGCACATAGCCCGAATCGGCTTTCAGTAAATCCAAAACGAGGCGAAACAAGGTCGTCTTCCCTGCGCCATTATTGCCCACCAAGCCCAACAAAGTGCCTTTTTCTACCGTCAGTTCGGGAATATCCAACGCGACTTTGTCCCCAAACCGCTTGACTAAATCTTTTGCTACTATCATGACCTAAAACCCTCCATATTTATATATTTGCGCTTCTCAAAACGCTTGTAAATGTTTCTTAACCAATACTTTGACGTGAATGTAAATCCCATCCCCACAATCAGCATAAACACGCACGTTGCGGTTTCGCCGAATATCCCATTAATGATTGCGATGAGTATAGCCGGCACAAACATGGTAACCATTGAGAGAACCACCGTATTGCCCGACTGCCCTTTCCAATTTTGCGTACCCTTGTCGAACAGGTCTAAATAGTTTTTATTATAGACGGCATTTTGAAAACTCATAAAATAAATGGGTCCCACCGTATAAAAGAAAAGTGATACCAGCACCAACAAGCTCAATTTTCCATGCCACACAGGTATCAGCAACAAAAGTGCAACCAACAGTGAATAAGCAGAATACAATAAATACTTGCTTTTCAGGACTTCATACATCGACACCTTGCGCGACATCAAACCATCGAAGAACGACGATTCCATTGTGAAGATAAGTTGCCCTCTCGTTATTCCAAGCATGCCAATCGCCATGATTACAGTGAAATACATATTATAACTTCCAAGACCTGTCCGCATTGCATAAAACATATCTACATAGAGTATTACAAAAACGTACACAAGGAGAAAAAGGCAGCCAAGTGGTGTTTGTTTCAGGCGTTTGGAACGCAGAGTCAGCTTGATTTCCAAATTCATAAAATCCCCAATCGCACCGAAGCGGTCTAAGAAAGCCACACTTGAAAAGGACGATGCCTTATCAATTTTTTCGCCCTGCAAGTCTTTATACACCGTCGCCTGCATTTGCGTCCGATTGACAATCCAAAGGACAGCCAGCGAAAGCAGCAATCCAAGCCAAAGCAACGGGTTATCATTCAAAACCAAATCGCCCGCCTGCTGCATATAATCGCCCAACGGTATCGAAGTCGCGAACAGGACAACACACAGCACGCCAATCGGCACCAAAGGCAACAAATAAAACCAAAAACTCCTGTTGAGCAGATTGTTAATAAGATTGACCAGCAAACTGACGCCCACACAAAGCAGGTAGAAAAACAGGATATACAAAATCGCCGTCCCAAACCCAAAATAGGGCGTAATAGACTTGAGCGCGAAAGGCACTATCGAAAACAGCCAAAAGAGATTCCAAAAACTGCTAAACTCTTTGCATAACAGGAAGTTATACAACCGATTTCGCTTAATCGGCAAAGTCAGATACGGCGCAATTTGCATCGACTGATTGGTCTTCCCAAAAAACTTTACCACAAAATCCACGACAAACAAATAGAGCACAATCGAATTGAAAACATCAATGGCATACGTGTAAGTACCAATTTCGAGCAAAAGTATGTCCAGAAAAAAGCCAAGCGACAAAAACTCCAATGCCAAAAAACCAAACGAGATATACATAAAAATCCGCACGCCCATGTTGAGTTCAAACATGGGATTGCGCCTGAAGGCTTTCCATTGGTGCTGTTGCAGTTGTCGTTGTAGCATATCTTTATTTATTTATTTTCAATCACATCCTGTCCGGAACATTTATCCCCAGCAGTCGAAACCCTGTCTTGATGATTTCGCCCACATTTTTACTCAGCACAAGGCGAAAATTTCGCACCGCCTCGTTTTCTTCCTTCAAAATGGGAAAATCGTGATAAAACTGGTTGTATTCTTTCGCCAAATCATACACATAATTGGCAATAAGTGCCGGACTGAAATTGTCGGCAGCATCCTGCACAGTAGCAGGAAATTCGGACAACATCTGTATCAGCCCCTCCTCTTTCTCCGAGATTTCGTCATTGCGGGCTTGACCCGCAATCCCCTGCAAAGACGCCAACTGCTGTTTGCCTGCCTTACGCAGCACCGATTGAATGCGGGCGTAAGTATATTGCACAAACGGACCGGTGTTGCCATTAAAATCAATGGATTCTTTGGGGTTGAAAACCATATTTTTGCGCGGGTCCACTTTCAAAATAAAGTATTTCAAGGCACCCAAACCCACTGTGCGGGCTACTTCGTTGGCTTCTTCTTCCGAATAGCCGTCTAATTTGCCCAACTCTTCGGAGGTTTCTTTGGCGGTGCGCACCATTTCTTCTATGAGGTCGTCGGCATCCACGACCGTGCCCTCACGCGATTTCATTTTGCCTTCGGGGAGTTCTACCATGCCGTAGGAGAAGTGTACCAAGCCCTTGCCAAACTCAAAGCCGAGTTTGTCGAGCAGCAGCGACAACACCTGAAAATGGTAATTCTGCTCATTTCCAACCACATACACCATTTTGTTGATGGGCTGATTTAATTTTTGTTGGTCTTCAAAACGCAATTTGGCTGTTCCAATGTCCTGTGTCATATAAACAGAGGTGCCATCGGCTCGCAGCAACAGTTTTTCGTCCAAACCGTCCGCCGTCAAATCCGCCCACACCGAGCCGTCCTCTTTTTTGTAGAATATACCTTTTTTCAGCCCTTCCAACACAGTGTCTTTGCCCTCCAAATAGGTTTGCGATTCGTAATAAATTTCGTCGAAATCCACGCCCAAAGCCTTGTAGGTGATGTCAAAACCGGCATACACCCAACTGTTCATCGTTTCCCAGAGTGCACGCACCTCCTCGTCGCCGGCTTCCCATTGGCGCAACATTTCGCGAGCTTCCGCCATCAAGGTCGATTTTTCGGTGGCTGTTTTTTCGTCCAAACCGCCCGCCATGAGCTGTGCCAACTCCTTTTTATACTCCTGGTCGAATTTCACATAATAATCGCCAATCAAATGGTCGCCTTTTTTGCCGGTTGATTCGGGGGTTGCACCATTGCCCCAGTGCTTCCACGCCAACATCGACTTGCAAATGTGGATGCCGCGGTCGTTGACGATATTCGTTTTCACCACCTGATTGCCGGTCGCTTTCAGTATCTCGGAAATGCTGTGTCCCAACAAGTTATTGCGGATATGCCCCAGATGCAGCGGTTTGTTGGTGTTGGGCGATGAATATTCAATCATCACCAGCGGCGCATTTTTATCCGCGGCTCGGGTGCCGTAGGCAGTGTTTTGAGCAATTTCATCCAGCACATTCACCCAATAGCTCGGCGCAATTGTCAGATTAAGAAAGCCCTGAATGGCATTAAATTCCGCAATTGACGGCTCATTTTTGACCAGAAATTCGCCGATAGCAGTCGCCGTTTCTTCCGGTTTCCCCTTGGAAATTTTCAGCAAAGGGAACACCACCAATGTCAGGTGCCCTTTAAACTCTTTTTTCGTCTTTTGGAGTTGCACAAGACTGTCGGGAATAGCAGTTCCCAACAACGCCTCCAAATTTTTGTGTATAATTTGTTGAATATTCATTTTTTCCTTTGTTTTTAGACTGCAAAGGTAAGAAAAAAAATTATACCTTTGTCGCCTCAAACACATATATAATATGACACACGATTTATTCAGGAAAAAAAGCATCTCTGCCATGATGCAGGAGGTGAGCGATGCCAACGAGTCGGACAGTGGCGGGCTGAAACGGACACTCTCTGCGAACAACTTGGTGATGTTGGGCATCGGAGCCATTGTGGGGACGGGTATTTTTGTGGTCACCGGTCAGGCGGCAGCGCAATATGCCGGACCGGCGTTGACCATCTCGTTTTTGATTTCTGCCTTTGGATGCGTTCTGGCGGCGTTGTGCTACGCAGAATTTTCCTCTGTCATCCCCGTTTCGGGCAGCGTTTATTCCTACAGCTATGCCACGGTGGGCGAACTTCTCGCGTGGTTCATCGGTTGGGACTTGATTTGCGAATACGTTTTTGCCGTTTCGAGCGTGTCGGTCGGTTGGTCGGGATATATGTGTAATTTGTTGAGTAGCCTCGGATTAAATCTACCTCCGCACCTTATTCAATCCTCTTTCGACTACACGGCGGAGGCGGGCTGGATGCTCACGGGCAGCATCATCAATTTGCCGGCTGTGTTCATCGTTGCAGTCACCTCATCGCTGTTGCTGGCGGGTATCAAGCAGTCGTCGATGGTCAATAACATCATCGTGGTTGTGAAAGTGACTGTCATCCTGCTGTTTATCGGCTTTGGGCTGTCATATATCGACACAAGCAACTACCATCCGTATATTCCCGAAAATACCGGCTCATTTGGTTCATTCGGCTGGAGTGGCATTCTGCGGGCTACGGCAGTGGTGTTTTTCGCCTACTTGGGTTTCGATGCACTTTCAACGGCGGCACAGGAGACCAAAAAACCGCAGCGTGATATGCCGAAAGGCATTTTGATTTCGCTGTTGGTATGTGCCGTGCTGTATGTAGCCGTAACAGCAGTGCTCACCGGCATGGTCAACTACACGGAACTCAATGTGGATGCCCCTATTGCGTTGGCGATTGACCGGGCGGGCGAAGGCTTGCGCTGGTTGAGTCCGTTTATCAAGCTGGGAGCTATTGCAGGCATTAGTTCGGTGGTGCTGGTGATGATGTTGGGGCAAACGCGCATCTATTACGCCATTGCTCGCGATGGAATGTTGCCGCGTATGTTTGCCAAAGTAAATGCAAAGACTGGCGCACCTCAAAATGCAACCATTTTTGCCTGCATCGTTTCAGGCTTAATAGCAGGATTCTTCCCCCTGCACGTGTTGGTGGAAATGGTGTCTATCGGCACACTGCTGGCATTCACCATCGTCTGCCTCTCCGTGATAGTGCTACGCAAAACCCAACCGGATTTGAAACGCCCATTTCGCGTACCACTTGTGCCGTTCATTCCGCTACTCGGCGCGGGCGTGTGCATCCTGCAAATGGTTTCACTGCCATGGAGCACATGGTCGCGACTGATTATCTGGACAATAATAGGGCTGGTGATTTATTTTAGCTACGGGAGACGGCATAGTCGCTTGAATAAAAAAGAGTAAATCTTTTTTCAGGTGTTATTATTTTGCAAACTATGCCTTGTCCGGTAGGGACAAGGGGGGGGGCAAACGCCAAGTGGTATGATTGCGGATAGTTATAAATTTTTTATTACCTTTGCGACTAAAATAGATATTATGAGACGAAAAAATGTTTTGAAAACGAGCCTTGCATGTAGTCTGATGCTCGTATTGGTGGGAGTGAGCGGGTGTTTGGATGATGTCGCAAACACGCAAACTTCCGATGTGATGCCTGCGGTGGTTGGTGTGGATGATGCTTCAAACACGCTGCTGAAGACGCTCTGGGGCTCCGTTGTCGTTCCGAGCGACAAGGCAAGCAGTTTGAATGCCAATGAATGTGTGCTGACGCGATTTCAAGTGAATTGGGACCAGCAACCCGATTATGCAACAAAGAGCTACATCACGCCTATGCAAGTAGATATTTCTGACCCGATTGCACAAACTACTGTCACTTTGGTGTCCGAAGTGCCGGTGCCCGACGACTACACCGACTCCATCGCCAATGGGCAATTTGTGAATTTTCTGCTGAGCAAGCGTTGGTATTCAGAGATTGCACGTCCAATGTTTGAAAATCAGACTGTTGTCTATCGTTTGGAACTTGTTGCGACCGCCGACTACACCTACGATGCCTATTTGATGGTGAAAGGTAGTGCACCTTCTGAATCAAACTCACTTGTTGTGGGCACAGAGCCACATTTCTTTGATTTTTCGGCGATACCTGTTCCCGAAATCACAGAATCTACGACTACAAGACCCTACATTACCCTCAATCTGAAATATTACACAAGAGGCGAAACAACAGTTTGGAAAAGCATCAGTAGCCCAATAACATTAACATTGCAGCATTAACCATTATTAATTGGCTCTTTTCAACAACTCTTTAGCATTTTCAATCGCGGCATCCGTGAGTGCCGAGCCGCTCAGCATCTGTGCAATTTCTCGGATGCGTTCGTCCGGTGAGAGGCAATGAATTTGCGTTTCTGTCGTTTCTTTTGCATCATCTTTATAGACAAAATAGTGTGTGTTGCCTTGTGCCGCTATTTGTGGGAGGTGTGTAATCGTGATTACCTGCATGACATCGCCCATTCGGTGCATGATTTGTCCCATTTTGTCTGCCACTTCGCCCGAAACGCCCGAGTCTATTTCGTCAAAAATGATGCTCGGCAATGCGGTTGTTCCGGCAATTAACGCCTTGATACCCAGCATTAAACGTGAAATTTCGCCGCCCGATGCAATTTGAGCCACCGGTCGGAGCGCGACATTTTTATTCGCCGAAAACAGGAAGCAAACGGTATCGCCGCCGCTTGTGTCGGGCGTTTCTTTTTTGTCAATTTGGCACGCAAACTGCATGTAGGGCATCCCCAGCACGCTCACTTTTTCGACCAACTGTTTTTCCAAATAGGCACCTGCTCGCAGGCGTGTGGCGGACAATTCGGCGGCAAGTTCGCGCACTTTTTTCTGCGCCGCATCCAATTCCTGTTGCAATTTGGCAAGGACTTCCTCATAATTTTCAATTTCTTCCAATTGCTCGGCGATTTTGTCGCGCAGTTCGATGAGTGCTTCCACCGTCTGTACCTTGTGTTTTTGCTGCAATGAGTAGAACAAATCCAGACGGTCGTTCACTAATTTCAGGCGTTCGGGGTTGAGTTCCAATTTTTCCTGTTCGCTGTTGAGGCTTGTTTGCAAATCTTTCAAATCGAGGTAAGCCGTTTGCAGTCGCTCTGTGGCTGCTTGTGCGGACGGATACACTTTTTCTAATGCCTGGCAGGTGTTTAGAGCCTCTTTCAGGGCAACTACCACGCCGTGGGTGTCGCCGGAGAGGTGATTTTCGATGTCGAACAGCCCCGTTTTTATTTCTTCAAGGTGTGTCAGAGTTTCTTGTTCGTTCTCCAAATCCGCCTGTTCGTTGGGTTTTAGCTGTGCATCAGCGAGTTGTTGATGCTGAAATCGCAGATATTCCTGTTCATCCGTGCTCGCTTTTGCTTTTTCCTGCAATTCCTGCAGATGTTTGCGAATGGCGACAAGATTTTTGTACTCCGTAGAGTATTGTGTGCGAAGGAGTTGGTTATTTGCCAACACGTCAAGCACTTGCAGTTGAAATTTGTTATCGACCAACAACAAATTTTCGTGCTGCGAATGGATGTCGATGAGTGATGTGCCGAGCGTTTTCAGTTCGTTCAAGCCCACCGGACTGTCGTTGATAAAGGCGCGTGACTTGCCCTCCCGCCATATTTCCCGCCGAAGAATGCAGTTGTGAGGGTCGTAACTCAACTCTTGTTCGGAAAAAAAAGATTGCAACTCATCGTAGGATGCAATGTCGAACACGGCTTCGATAATACACTTCTCAGTACCCTGTTTGATGGATTTAGCATCGGCACGCTGACCCAAAATCAGCGACAAAGCTCCTATGACGATGGATTTTCCGGCACCTGTTTCGCCGGTAATGACAGACAAGCCGTTAGTGAAATCCATCTCCAAGCTGGATATCAAGGCATAATTTTGAATAGATAAACTTTTGAGCATCGTTAAAATTTTCGACAAATTTAGTGATTTTTTTTGATTAGAGAGTAATTATTGCGAAAATTTTTTCATAGAGGGTTACAACTTGTCGAAATTTTACCTACCTTTGCAGCCGGAATGAGGTATATAGCCTCACGTATTAAATGAAAAAGCAAAATTGTTATTATCCTTTCAGCCATTGGGCTGGGGAATGGGAAATTCCTGATTGAGGTTTCAACCAACCTGTCATTGCGGGCTCGACCCGCAATCCCTTGTCATTATTTTTAAATTTCTAAAAAAAACGTATTAAATGAACAAATTTTCTTTGTGCATAATGTCGCTCTTGGCATTATGTCCCGCGGGCGGGTTTGCCCAACCATCCGTAAAGACGGGGCGCGCCCCGTCGCTACAACAACGGATTACGATTGATGAAATGTTTGCGCTTGCCGACCAAAATAGTAAGTCGTTGCGACCGAGCACAACCGGCATCAGCGAGGCGCGCGAAGCCGTGAATGTTGCTAAGAATGCGCGATTGCCCGATATTGATGCCTCGCTGTCGTTCAGTTATTTGGGCGATGGGTATATTACCGACCGTGATTTTTCCAACGGAATGACCGCTCCGATACCTTCCTTCGGCAATAATTTTGCGTTGGAAGTGTCGCAGGTGATTTATTCCGGCGGCGCGATTTCTTCCGGAATTGAAATCGCCAAGTTGCAGGAACGCAATGCGCAATTGGGTTTGGAGGCAAGCCGCAATACTATTCGCTTTCAGTTGGTTGGCTATTACCTCGATTTATTCAAGCAGCAAAACCTGTTGCAGGTGTATGAAAAGAATATTGAGCAAACCAAGCAGGTGTTGCACGATATTCAGGCAAAAGGCGATGAGGGCATTGTTTTGAAGAACGACATCACGCGCTATGAATTGCTGTTGGCAAATCTCGAACTTGCCCGCACGCAAATTCAGAATGCGATTGCCATTTTGAATAATAATCTGACAACGATGCTGGGATTGCCCGCCGATGTGCAGCTCAATCCGCAAATGCCCACCGTGGAGGCACGATTAACCGCGCCCCCACCAATTGAGCATTCGCCGGAATTGAAACGCTTGTCGCTGGCAGTGCAAATCAATGAGCATCAGGACAAAATCATCAAATCGGAGCGATTGCCGAAGTTGGCTGTGTTTGCCGGAAATCATTTGGACGGACCAATTACGTTTGAAATTCCGCCGATTAACAAGAATTTTAATTATTGGTATGCCGGAATTGGCATGAACTATAAATTGTCGTCGTTGTACGAAACAAAAAAATCCGTCAATCGCCACAAATTCACGATTCAACGCACACGAGAGCAGTATGACGATGCCAAAGAGCAAACCGAGCTTGCAATAAAAGCGGATTATATCCGGTATTTGGAAACTTACGAGCAACTGAATACGCAGCAAAAGAGCGTTGAACTCGCCAATCAGAATTATGCAGTGGTCAGCAATCGCTACAAAAACGATATGGCACTGCTCACCGATATGCTGGATGCGAGCAATGCCAAGTTGTCGGCAGAGGTGCAGCTTTCTAATGCACAAATAAATATTATTTTTAATTATTATAGATTACTTTATATTTCAGGGACACTGTCTGAACTGTGATTTTAATATGATTTTTATGATTGATGTGATTAAGAAAAATCATACTAATCATAAAAATCACATTAAAATCACAGTTCAGACGAAAAATTAAACATTATGAACAAGAAAAATAAAAAACTTATCATCAACATTTTTGTTATCGCACTGATTTTGTGCGGTATAGCGTGGATTGCCTCACTGTTTATTCACGTGGGCGGCGAATATACTAACAACGCTTACGTCAACCGCGATATGGTCGTGATGTCGAGCCGTGTGCAGGGGTTTGTGAAAAAGATTTACTTCGACGGATTTCAGCAGGTGCGCAAGGGCGACACGCTACTTGTGATTGAAGATGCTGAATTTCGTCTGCGGGTGGCGCAGGCAGAAGCCGATTATCAGAGGGCTTTGTCGGGAAAATCGGCGATGGCAAGCACCATCAACACCACGCAAAACAATCTTTCCGTGTCGGATGCCGGCATTGAAGAAATGCGGATTTTGCTGCAAAATGCGGAAAAAGATTATCTGCGTTATCAAAAATTGTTGGCGGAAGCGGCTGTTACGCAGCAGC
This sequence comes from Bacteroidia bacterium, assembly GCA_025996835.1. GTDB lineage: Bacteria > Bacteroidota > Bacteroidia > Bacteroidales > Azobacteroidaceae > Azobacteroides. The sequence continues at coordinate 10,867 of BNTU01000008.1, read as the reverse complement.
AATACGATGGCGTGAAAACGAATTACGATGCGATGCGTGCCAAATACGAAATGCTGGTGCGCCAAAAACAATCCACCACGCTCGTAAAAGCCGAGCAGACACAGCGTTTAGGACAAACCGTTTCCGGCATACAAATAGCGGAGGCAGCGTTGGAAATCGCCAAACTGAATTTGTCATACACGGTTATTCTTGCGCCTTGCGATGGGAAAACCGGACGTAAAACCATTCAGGAAGGCGAATTGGTGATGCCGGGTAAGCATCTGCTTGCAGTGGTGAGCGATGAGGACAAATGGGTGGTGGCGAATTTCCGCGAAACGCAAATGCAGCACATTCAGGTGGGCAGTAAGGTGGCGATTGAAATTGATGCCTTTCCCGCGTGCAAATTTGAAGGCGTTGTCGCCTCCATTTCCAATGCTTCGGGAGCGCAGTATTCGCCCGCTTCGCCTGACCACTCTGTGGGCAATTTTGTGAAGGTGGAACAGCGCATTCCGGTGAAAATTCTTTTTACGGCGAATAATGATGCCGCTGTTCTGGCGCAATTGACTTCGGGGATGAATGTGGAATGTGTGGTAAAATATTGAGGGAATTTGTGTATCTTTGCATTTTTAATATCTTTATTGATAAGCAATGAAAATTAGATTTTTTCTATTTGTATTCGGTCTGATTTTAACAGCAGGTGATTGTTTTTGTCAAACCGAGAATGATTCCTCTTATTGGGAACCCTACGAGCCAAAAAAAATCTCAATAACGGGGTATCTCTCTCGCAATTCCATCAACATAGAATCCGATGAAAAACGTTATGTGCCCAATAGCCCACTGAATATTGGTGCAAGCCTTGCCGTAAAAAATATAATTCTCGACTTGGGCTACAAATTGGGACTTACACTTGATAAAACGAAGGGCAAAACTCAGTCGTTGGATATTCAATTGCACCAATACGGCAGACATTTTTTGATGGACATATTTGTTCAAATGTATAAAGGTTTTTATAGCCAAGATGATGTGAGCCACAAAATAGAAATCTATCCCAACTTGTCTGCGTGGCAGGTCGGTGCTGAGGGCACTTATCTTTGCAACGGGAATAAATTTTCGGCGAAACCTTTTACGCAGTGGCAGCGACAACTCAAGTCTGTAGGCAGTTTTGTGGTGGGCGGAGGTGCTTATTGGTCCAAAATAGACTTGAGCGATGATATGTCTGTTGCGGAGAAAAAGCAGCTTAATAATGTTCAAATTGGAATAAATGCCGGTTATGCCTATACAAGGGTCATCAATCCGCATTGGCAGATGTCCGGTGTTATTACTGCAGGATTAAATTTTGGAAATGAAACGGATTTGCTACGCAACAAAGAAATAACCATTTATCCGACGGGTTTACTACGGGGTGCATTGGGGTATCACAAAGCGGATTGGGGTATAGCATTGTTGGTATTGGCACATAATAATTCGCTGTATGTTTCTAAAAACAATCCACTGAATTTGACTTCTCTAAATGTGAAAATTGCCTACACGAAAACTTTTGACATAGGGAGAACTCAAAAATAACAATGCTAATACACAAATTAAGATATGCAACAACAAAATCAAATTTTCCGCTTTATGTCGTTCAAGGAATTTGTCCCCGACGGCATTCGCTTTTGGATTTACATGCTGTTTCTGGCGTGTTTCCAATTTTCCAACGGCATGTATTTTACCGCGATGAGCCAAATGGAGGGCAGCCTCTCCATCACGCCGAACGCCGTGAAAATGATGAGCCACGCTATGCTGATTGGCTTGACGATGTATTTTCCGGTGGCATTTCGACTGAAATTCCGGTTCACGAACCGCACTTGCCTGATAGCGGCGGCACTTATGCTGATTGGATGCAACCTTATTGTGCCATACGTTCATTCAACGCCTTTGCTCATGCTGCTTTGCTTCATAGCGGGATTTGCGCGGCTGTTTGGCACATTTGAGTGCCTTTCGTCCGTGTTGCCAAAAGTCGCGCCCACGCACAACTATGCGGTATTTCTTTCGTTTGTGTTTTTCATTGTGCTCGGCGTGATTCACGTTTTTGACATTGCAAGCACTTATGTCATTTACTTTTACAATTGGCGATATGTGCACCTTTTAGCCATTGGCTTGCTGCTCGTAGTAATTCTGTGCGCCTACGTGCTGATGCGCCCTTTCCGCCCGATGCCGAAAATGCCGCTCTTCGGTGTCGATTGGCTGGGAATGGTGCTGTGGAGCACGTTTATACTTTCGCTCATCTTTGTGGTGCAGTACGGCAACCAACTCAACTGGTTGGATTCGGCGTACATTCGTGCGGCACTCGGTGCGGCAACGTTGGCATTGGCATTTAGTCTGTGGAGGCTGTTTAATATACGGCACCCCTTTTTGGAAGTGGATGCGTTCAAAACAAAAAACCTGCTTAATTTGTTGGTGATATTCCTGCTGATGGGCATTCTGCTTACGACAAAAACGGTTTTGCAAAATACGTTTACCGGCGCAATCCTCCATTTCGACACGCTCAATACGGCTTCGCTCAAATGGTTTGAATTTTTCGGAATGGCGTTGGGCGCAGTCTTCTCGTGGTTTACCCTCTCCCGCCTGACTTGGCATAAAAAACTTGTTACATTTATCGGAATGTCGTTTATAGTGCTCTACACCGTGATGATGTATTTTTTAATATCGCCCGCCACCAATATCGAAAAACTCTACCTGCCACTCGTTTGCTGCGGCTTCGGGCAGGTCGTCATTTTCATCACGCTAACGGTCTATGCGCAAGCCACCGCCCAATTTAGAAACTATTTTCAAGTGATTTGCATCTTGGGATTTATCCGCACCGGCATTGCCTCGCCTATCGGGGATGCCATTTATTCCCGCGCCATAAGTGGTGTGCTGTCGAAAAATCTGGCTTTGCTCGGTGAAAATGCTGCACAATCCGGTTTACCAATGCTCAATACGCTGCAAGAACTGTTTGGATATAGCGTGATACTCGGCGTAATTGCTCTGATTGCCATTGCCGCATCGCGCTTCAAAAAGGCATATTGGGACTGCCTGTGCCTACTTTTGTGCGGATGTACAGGCTTAACTGGTCGCGATATTATAGGTTTCTTCACCTAAAATAATTAGGGCACGCTCCAAGATTGTGGGGTCGTCGAGCTTTACTACGCCGCCGGTGGCTCCGGGTTCGAGGTGGATGCCGCTACCGTAGTCGGCTTTGTCGTTGATGCCGCCGAAATAGTTTTTTACTGTTTCTGTCGGCAATTGCAAATCTTCCGCGATGCGGCGGATGCTACCTTCGGGCAAATTGTCTTTGATTCGCCGTAAGTCATTGAATGTCATCGTCTTCATGTCTGTGTTTTATAAAATTATTAATATTTTTCTTCTTTGTTCCTTTTTAGAAACGCACAAAGGTAGTAATATTTTTTTAATTACGAGTCTTCAAATACAAAAAATGTCGTATCTTTGCCGAAAATATTTTAAGTTAAAAAAAAATGTATGAATGCAACATTAACACTAAAAGGTTAAGAAAAAAAAACACTACATATATATATGAAAAAGATTGCTTTTATGGGGTTGATTTTGTGCTTGGGCTGTGCTTGCCGGCAAAATTCGCGGTCGACAGCCGCACTTGAACGGGCTGCCGCAGTGGTTGCTGTTCCCGAATTTAATGTCGACAGTGCCTATTTCTACACGGCTACGCAGGTGGCGTTTGGTCCGCGGGTGCCCAACACAGAGGCGTATTGGAGTTGTGGCGACTATTTGGTGCGCGAGATGGAGCGGTTTGGGGCTGTTGTGACCCAGCAGCGGGCTTCTGTGATGACCTACGACCGCCAATCCATTCCTCTTCGCAACATTATTGCAGCGTTTCAGCCGGAGAAGCCGAAGCGCGTGCTTTTGTGTGCACATTGGGATTCGCGTCCGTTTGCCGACCAGGACATTAACCCGAAAAATCATCGCAAAGCTATTGACGGGGCGAATGACGGTGCCGGAGCGTGCGGGGTGCTGATGGAAATTGCGCGGCAAATCGGGTTACAAATGCCTAATGTGGGGGTGGACATCATCTTTTTTGATGCGGAAGATTGGGGACAACCTGCCTTCGACACCAAACATTATGATGATGCCGGCTATTGCCTGGGGTCGAAATATTGGGCAAATCACCCGCATAAGCCTAATTATCAGGCACAATACGGCATCTTGCTGGACATGGTGAGTGCGCGAGGGGCGCGTTTTTACAAGGAGCAACAATCCATGCACTATGCGAAAAGTATCGTTAACAAGGTGTGGGAAACGGCGCAAGCACTTGGCTACGACGATTTTTTTGTTAACCAATTTGGCATCAGCTGCGAGGACGACCACATTCCGCTCAATCAAATTCGCAAAATTCCAACTATCGACATCATCCAAAACGACCCTCACGCCCCCAAAGGCTTCGGCGATTATTGGCATACAACCAACGACACCATGAATCAGGTCAGCAGAGAAACGATGCGAGCGGTGGGACAAACCCTGTTGCAAGTCATTTATTCATAGCAGAATGCACCGTTGTGTAAAAAAAAACTCATAACTCATAACTCATAACTCAAAATTATTTCTTACCTTTGCGGGCTGAATTTTAGTAAAAAAAATAAAAAAATAACAATACAGATGCAGAACAAGAGTTTTATAAAGTTTTTGGCTATCGCACTTGCGCTTGTGAGTGTGTTCTATTTGTCGTTTACGGCAGTAACTAATTCGTATTACAATGATGCGAAAGTGTATTCCGGCGGAGAGCCGCGCTTGGAGAGCCAGTATTTGGACTCGCTGGCGAAGAAAAAGGTGTGGCTGGGCTACACGCTCGAAAAGTGCCGCGCGATGGAAATCAATCTCGGTCTCGACTTAAAGGGCGGGATGAGTGTGATTATGGAAATCGCTGCCGGCGATATAGTGAAATCCCTCGCGGACTACAATCCCGATGCGACTTTCAATCAGGCACTTGCCACAGCAACCGCCTTGCAGAGCAAGGGGCAGAACGATTTTGTGGCTTCGTTTATCAACGAGTATCAAAAATTAGACCCTAACGGCAAGTTGGCGGCGATTTTTGGCACGTATGAATTGCGCGAAAAAATTCGTCCCGAAATGGACAATAAAGCAGTCGGCGTGGTGTTGAAAGCGGAACTGAAAAGTGCTTACGCCAACTCGTTCAACGTCTTGCGCAACCGTATCGACAAGTTCGGCGTGGTGGCTCCCAACATCCAAAACACGGATAAAGAGGGGCAAATTTCCATCGAACTCCCGGGCGTGAAAGACCCCGACCGCGTGCGTACGCTGTTGCAAGGCTCCGCCAACTTGGAATTTTGGGAAACGTGGACGGAAGCGGAGATTCATTCGACTTTGATTACGGCGAACAATATTATTCGCGATTCTATTCAGTTAGCAGTTAGCAGTGACCAGTTACCAGTGACCAGTTACCAGTTACCAGTTACCAGTGAGCAGGGGATTGCGGGTCATGCCCGCAATGACGATGGGAATGGCAATGACAATGCCGGTGGGGATGATTTGGTTGGAAATTTTGGGGATGATAGCGGTGATGATAAGGGGATTGCGGGGGACGACGGCAATGATGTTGCTGAAAATTCGCAAGTGCCTTTGTTTATGGCTTTTGGCATCGACCCGAACCAGCCTTACAGCGATTGCAGGGTGGCAATGGTGCAGAAAAGTCAAATAGCGAAAGTGGATGCTTATCTGGCTAATACACAGGTGAAAGCGTTGCTGGATGCCGCAAGGATCAGCCTGAAATGGACGGTGAAGCCGCAAAATGAAGAAAGCGACTTCTACTCATTGATTGCATTGAAAATCAATTATGATGTGGACGGCAAGCAAAAACCTGTTTTGGGTGGCGATGTGATAGAAAGTGCAGAGGCGCAATTGGGTCAAAACACGTTTGGCAACCAGTCTGAAGCCTCTGTGAGCATGACGATGAAAACGGATGCCGCCAGAGTGTGGGCACGTTTGACAACGGACAATGCGCCTCATGGCAGTACTCCCGGGCGTTCGGTTGCGATTGTTTTGGACGATGCCGTTTATTCCTATCCAACGGTGCAATCGCCCATTACAGGCGGTGTGAGCAGCATCACGGGTAATTTCACCATCGAAGAGGCTAATGACTTGGCAAACGTCTTGAAATCGGGACGTATGGCGGCACGCGCACAGATAGTGCAGGAAGAAGTAGTTGGACCGTCTTTGGGACAACAGGCTATCAATCAAGGGTTTATTTCCTTTATCATCGCCATCATTATCCTGATTCTTTACTTGGCTTTGATGTATGGTTGGAAGCCGGGCTTGATTGCGAGTGGTGCTTTGATGCTCAATTTGTTTTTCTCGTTGGGTGTGATGTCGTCGTTCCACGTGGTTTTGACGTTGTCCGGCATCGCGGGTATCGTGCTGTCGCTGGCTTTGGCGGTGGATGCGAACGTGTTGGTTTACGAGCGTATCAAAGAGGAAATGCGGGGCGGTAAAGCATTACGAAAAGCCGTGGACGAAGGCTATACGAAGGCGTTTTCTGCCATCTTCGATGCCAACTTGACCTCTCTTATTACCGGATTTATTTTGTTGGTATTCGGAACCGGTCCTATTCGCGGTTTCGCGTTCACGTTCATTATCGGTATCATTGTTTCGTTCTTTACGGCAGTGTTTTTGACCCGTTTGACTTACGATACTTTGTTTGAAAAAGGCAAATTGAAAAATTTGGTGTTTTCGACTAAGATGTTCGAGAATTTATTGGTTGATACTAAATTTGATTTCTTAAAGACGAAAAAAACGCAATATATCGTTACCGGAGCCATCGCTGTGATATGTGTGTGGGCTTTCTTCCCGCAAATAGGCGGTAGAGGGTTGAATCAAGGCATCGACTACACCGGTGGGCGCAACTACGTCATCAAATTTCAGCAGGATATAAACACGGTGGAAGCGCAGGAATTGCTGGCTACGCAATTTGAAGACCATATACCAAGTATCATTACCTTTGGGAAACCCAATCAAGTGCGCGTTTCTACCAACTATATGATTGACTCTCAATCACTTGCAGTAGACAGTGCCATCCAAACAAAACTGTACAACGGCTTGAAAACGCTGTTGCCGGAGGGTACGGGATACGATGAATTTATCAGGGGCGATTATATTCAGACGCAATCGAAAGTGGGTCCGACTATCGCTGATGATTTGACGCAGAAAGCCATTTGGGCGGTGCTGTTGTCCGTGTTGGGTATTGGATTGTATATTTTATTGCGCTTCCGCGATATTTCCTATTCGATTGGCACCATCGCCGCATTGGCGTTTGACACCCTGTTTGTGCTTGGCACTTACTGCATCCTGTGGGGTCGCGTTCCTTTCTCAATGGAGGTTGACCAGACGTTCATCGGGGCTGTGCTCACGGTGATTGGCTATTCCGTGAACGATAAAGTGGTCATCTTCGACCGCGTGCGCGAATACACCCAGCTGTTTCCGAAACAGGGAAAATATGAACTGTTCAACGGTGCGCTCAATTCCACATTGGGGCGAACGTTTATCACCGGTATGAGTGCCCTGTTGGTATTGTTGATAATTTTCTTCCTCGGCGGCGAATCCATCCGCAGTTTTTCGTTCGTGATGGTATTAGGAATTGTGGTAGGCACATTTTCATCGCTATTCGTAGCCGCTCCGGTTGCGTATGAGTTTCAGGCGCGGAAAGTGAAAAAGGCTGTTGTGGCGAAAAAATAATCTGAATCAGGATTTGCAGGATTAAAGGATTTACAGGATGTGAAATCCCTGCGGGTTGTAACATTAGGTGCTGCAACATCCGGTAGTTATAAAAAACATAAACGATGAATTGGGTAGAAACAAAGATAAAGGGGTTGTGGATTATTGAGCCGAAGGTTTTTCCTGATGCTCGCGGCTATTTTGTGGAAACTTACAAAAAGGCGGAGTTTGATGCAAAAATTGGGCGGACAGATTTTATTCAGGACAATGAATCGGAGTCGAGTTTTGGCGTTTTGCGCGGTCTGCACTATCAGGAGGGCGATACGGCGCAGGCAAAATTGGTGCGTGTGGTGAACGGCAAAGTTTGGGATGTAGCGGTCGATTTGCGAAAAAACTCCCCCACTTTTGCGCAATACGTTGGCGTAGAATTGTCGGGCGAAAACAAACGCCAATTCTTCATACCCCGCGGATTCGCCCACGGTTTTGTCGTGTTGAGCGAAACAGCAGCCTTCGCCTACAAAGTGGACAATGTATATTCGCCAACAACAGAACGGACACTGAACTGCATGGACCCCGATTTAAACATCCAATGGGCACTCGACAGTTCCAAATGGGTATTATCGGAAAAAGACAAAAACGGGAAATCATTATCAGAGTTATGAATTATGAGTTATGAGTTATGAGTTGCAAAACGGCTCAATAACTCATAACTCATAACTCATAACTCATAACTCATAACTCATAATAACGTGAAAGGAATAATTTTAGCCGGGGGTAGCGCGACGCGGTTGTTTCCACTCTCGAAGTCCATTTCGAAGCAAATCATGCCGGTTTATGACAAGCCGATGATTTATTATCCGCTGTCGGCGTTGATGCTGGCGGACATTCGGGAGGTGTTGGTGATTTCTACCCCGCGCGACTTGCCGATGTTTCAGCAACTGCTGGGAACGGGTGAAAATCTGGGGATGAAGTTTGAGTACATCATCCAAGAAAAGCCTAATGGGTTGGCTCAGGCATTCGTGTTGGGCGACAAATTTATTGGCAGCGATTCGGTTTGCCTGATTTTGGGCGACAATATCTTTTACGGACAGGGTTTTTCGAGCATGTTGCGTGAGGCACAGACGAACAAAGCGGGTGCCTGCGTGTTTGGCTACTATGTGAAAGACCCGCGTGCGTATGGCGTGGTGGATTTTGATGCCAACGGCAAAGTGCTTTCTATTGAGGAAAAACCGGAAAAGCCAAAATCCAATTATGCAGTGCCGGGGTTGTATTTCTACGACAATTCGGTGATAGAAAAAGCAAAGGCATTAAAACCCTCTGCACGAGGCGAATACGAAATTACCGACTTAAACCGCGTGTATCTCAACGAAGGCAAATTGCAAGTACAACTCTTTGGGCGCGGTTTTGCATGGCTCGACACCGGCAACTGCGACAGCCTGTTGGAAGCCTCCAATTTCGTGGCAACCATCCAAAAACGGCAAGGCTTCTACGTGTCCTGCATCGAAGAAATCGCATGGCGCAACGGCTGGATAAACAACGCACAATTGCAAAAATTAGGCAAAGAATTAGATAAAACAGACTACGGGCAATATCTTCTGAGCCTGATTTAGCCTGTCCACAATGTACAATAATCATAAAAAAAAATCCTAACTTTGCCGAAAATTTCACATTATGTATCCATTAAAATTTGAACCTATATTGAAGCCCCTCATTTGGGGAGGCAACCGGATTGCAACTTTCAAGAGCAATGAGCAATTACCAATTACCAATTACCCTGATGGGATTGGGGAGAGTTGGGAGATTTCCGGCGTTGCGGGCGATGTGTCGGTGGTCAGCAATGGCAGTCTGAAAGGCAAGTCTTTGACGGATTTGTTAGAGTCGGATGGCGAGAAATTGCTTGGAAAGGCTGCTTACAAACAGTTTGGCAACACCTTTCCGTTGCTGATTAAGTTTATTGATGCCCGCACACCTCTGTCGATACAGGTGCATCCTGACGATGAATTGGCACGAAAACGGCACAATTCGTTTGGCAAAACGGAGATGTGGTATGTGGTGGAAGCCGATAAGGGTGCCTCGCTCTATTCGGGTTTTAGCAAGCCGATGAATGCGGACAAATATGTCAAAAGTCTTGAAAATGACACGTTTATGGACTATTTGCAGAAATATGAGGTGCAGCCCGGCGATGTGTTCTTTTTGCCTGCCGGTCGTGTACACGCCATCGGAGCAGGCTGTTTCATCGCCGAAATTCAACAAACCTCCAACATCACCTACCGCATCTACGACTACAATCGCACCGATGCCTCAGGCAACCCGCGCGAACTGCACACCGAATTGGCAAAAGATGCCATCAATTACCGGCTCTCATCGCCTCAAAAGGACACCCTGCCCATCACCTGCCCCTATTTCACAACAGAAATCATCGATTTTCGTCATTGCGGGCATGACCCGCAATCCCCTCCTCAAACCATGATGACCCGTGTACACCCCGACACTTTCGTCATATATATATGTATAGCAGGAAAAGCAACCGTGACCGATGCCTCAGGCACCTTCGTCACGCTTCAGCAAGGCGAAACAGTGTTAGTGCCGGCAGAAAACGCAGCAAAAATAAGTCTGCAGTTTGCCGAAGACAGTAAATTGTTGGAAACATTTATTGCACAATGAAAAAGCAAGAATTAGAAATCTGTGTTTATTCAGTAGAGTCTGCTGTGGCAGCGCAAGAGGCGGGAGCTACGCGCGTGGAACTCTGCGCAGGCTTTGCCGAGAGTGGTTTGACACCCGGTGCAGGCACCATTCAATTAGCACGCAAACTGCTGACTACAACCCAATTATATGTGATGATTCGCCCTCGCGGAGGCGATTTTTGCTATTCCGATGCAGAGTTTGAAACGATGTGTCTGGACATTGATTTTACCAAATCCGCAGGAGCAGATGGCGTGGTCGTCGGCATTCTCCTCCCTGACGGAAACGTGGATATAACGCGCACAAAGGCACTCGTGGAGCGTGCAGCACCGATGGGCGTAACATTCCACCGAGCAATTGACGTGACCGCAGACCCGCTACAAGCCCTTGACGACATCATCGCAGCAGGCTGTGTGCGCGTTCTGACTTCGGGACAGCGCCCAACAGCCGAAGAAGGCATCAAAGTAATTAGCCAACTCGTGAAACA
>BNTU01000007.1 GCA_025996835.1 Bacteroidia bacterium | reverse complement strand
TGTACAACCAATCCTACAATTCAAGATTTTGCATTCAGAAGACAGCGAGAAGAAAGATAGGGCGATATGCCTAAAATTAAAAGGAATGAAATCTGATTGATACTTTTTAGTGTTAGCGATTTTGAGATAACAGCAGGAAATGGTAACTTTGCAATTATAAAATAGAAAAGATATGAAATTAGAAAAAATAAATATTCAGAATTATCGCTGTTTCAGCAATTATGAAATAGAGTTTACATCTGGCGTCAATGTGCTGATTGGCAAAAATGGTGTTGGCAAAACGACAATAATAAATGCCATCAAACATGGGCTTAGCTTTGTTTTTGCTAAAACAGAACCTGCTGACAATCAACAATCTATTGCAACCAGTGCGGAAGGGTTGACTATTGAAAAGTTTGATATTATGGATGCGTTGTACGATGAAACAATTGAGGATTATCGTTATCCGATAGCGATACAATGTAATGCAATGTCTTTGCCTCCATGGGAAATATATAAAGAAAGCGCAGCAGGTCGTATATTGTGGACGAAGTATAAAGAGGCTCATCAAGTGTTTGAAGATAAAAAATATTTACCCATATTGGCAATATATTCAGATTCCTATCCACATTTAGAATCGGCTTTATCCACATACGCAAAGAAGATATTGGGTAGCGGGCATATAATTCCTAAAAATTTTGGTTACTATCAATGGGGTGCGGAATCGTCATGTGCCGAAGTTTGGGAACAGCGGTTTATTAATCTTTGGGAAGATATAAAAGACAAACGTACTGCTTTGCAAAATTATAGTGGAACAACGGCAAGTCTTACCATCACAGTTGGTGAAATTATTAAGGACTCTACAAAAGAAAATTCTCAAGAAGCAACCAAAATTAAACTTTCCAATGAATTATTACACTTGGAAAGAGAAAGAGAAACCATAACAAACTTTCTGATTAATTTTTCAAATCCCATTTCAACTATTTCAACCCTTGACCAATTTAAAATCCAAGGATTGGAGGTAAATCGAAAAAAATATCTCAATGTGAGATTTGTAGATGGACGTTCTATCCTATTTCAGAATCTACCGGCAGGTTATAAAAGACTTTTTTCCATCGTCTTAGACATTGCTTACAGAGCATATATTTTGCAACTAAGACCCATTGGAGGAGTGATTCCGCAGACTTATAAAAACCCGGAAGAAGTTACGGGCATTGTCGTGATTGATGAGATTGATTTGCATTTGCATCCGTCATTGGAACAGGAAGTTATAGAAAGGCTTCAAAATACTTTTCCCAATATTCAATTTATTGTTTCTACGCACTCTAATCTTGTTATTGCGAATTTAAAAGAAAATGAGGGCAAAAATTCGATTATAAAATTAGATTGTATTGACGGTAAATATACAAATCAGAAGTTGCCAAATCTGTTTGGAATTGGCTATGAAGCGTGTTTGTCTGATTTTATGGGAACTCCACCGAGAAACAGCGATGTGAAGTATTTAGCAGAGGCATATATTAGATTAGAGAAAAGGCAAGAGAACAAACAAGCAGGAGTCATAAAAAAAGAATTGACCAAATTGGTCGGGGATGAGAATGTAACTAAAATTATTGATTCTTTTAAATAAAATTTGATGCAATATATTGACAAAACCAAAGTTGAAATTAAAAATCAAGCATACGATTTATTAAGTTCTTTCATAGAAGGACAATGGCAAGAAGAGGATTGCCGTTATGTAAACTTAACTTATGAAGATTTTAGGAATGATGCTTTGAGAGATTTGTTATTGGAAGAACAACATCATTATTGTTGCTATTGCATGAAGCGTATTCTTAATAAAGAAACAACATTAGAGCATATTGTACCGAATAAATCAGATGATACCACCCTTATTGATAAATACATACCATACGGAGAAATTGAAGATAGTGTTTTTTTCTGGGAGAGAAAAAAGACATATTCTACCAAATTTGTCATGCCTCCATTTCCGCATATTTTAGCATACGAAAATTTGGTCGCATCATGTAATGGGCATATTCCCGAGGGAGGAGTTGGTAAACATTGTAATAATGCACGTGGGAATCAGGATATTATACCGCTATTTTACATAGAAGACATCCACAAAGAAATAGTTTATGAACCCAATGGGACAATAAAATGCGGTGCTGAGTATTTTCCAACAATAAAAGCACTAAATTTAGAACATGCAACCTTACAGCTATTCCGCCGTTGCTGGTTAAATCTGCCGTCAAAATATACTGACCGTGATGTGGAAAAAGCAAGTAAAGATGAAAATCTAAGAAATGAGATAATTGATGACATGGATAGTGGTCACATAGCCTTATCTGATAGAACTACAATGCAGAATACTGTTTATTGGAGTTCTTTTGTGAACTATTTTTGGTTTTATTTTTACAAAAAGGAGAACGAATGACGTGGCACTCACCGAATTGACGGCTATAACGGGTCAGAAAGCGGTTGCCACGGTGTCGAAGAAGGATATTTCCAATTTCAAGTTGCGTCGCAAGATGCCGATTGGAGCGATGGTGACGTTGCGCCGCGAGCAGATGTACGAGTTTTTGGAACGTTTGGTGCGTGTGGCATTGCCCCATATCATCAGTGTGTGATGCTACGCACTGTTGAGAGAGTTTGGATTACCGTTTAAGAACGCAAAAAAAGAAATAAAAAATGGCTAAAGAATCAATGAAAGCGCGCGAAGTGAAACGCGCAAAGTTAGTTGCCAAATATGCGGCTAAACGCGAGCAGTTGAGAAAGGAAGGCAACTACGATGCGTTGCAGGCATTGCCGAAAAACTCCTCGCCCGTTCGTTTGCACAATCGTTGCAAGCTCACAGGTCGCCCGAAAGGCTATATGCGCCAATTTGGCATCTCGCGTATTCAGTTTCGGGAGATGGCTTCGGCCGGGTTGATTCCCGGGATTAAGAAGGCGAGTTGGTGATACTTTGTGGTTTGTTGTTGCGGGGGTGACTCGCAATTAACTAATATTTATGCCCTGCATCGTTTTGGTGTGGGGTGTTTTTGTTGCTATACTTCTATTCTATTTTCAATTCTCAAATCATAACCAGTTTCAAACAAGAATTTATCCATTCTTATCTGATAACTTGGTCTAAATACTCTGGAATTATTATTGGCTATATATGCTTGTTTTGTATCATATAGGTCAGATTCTTTTGTATCTTCAAAATGTTTGATAGTGATGCGTAATTGTTCATCTTTATCGTTTTTCCAATTTTTATTTGTTCCCGTTGTTAGTTCTACAAAAATAATTGTAGAGGAGTATGTCAAAAGCCCATCGCTACACCTATCTTGTGTGCCATCTGGCTTCCTTAATATAATGCTATGGTCTAATGCAACAAACCTCACTTTAATCTGTCTGTCGTTTTTCACAATTGCTATCCAATTCTTACCATTCTTTTCATCGAGATAGGCTGGCTTATGAGGCGGCGGCTCATCATCACAAAGTCCAAATTTTCTTTTTGAGGAGATATATTGATATTTAGAATCAAAAAAACTCATATCCGTTATTGTTTTTATTGCATTTTTGAAATGCCCATTCCACCTATTCAAGTCCCTCTTTTTCTTTCTTTTCCTTCTCTTATATTTCATAGTTTTTGTTGAATTTCTAACAATTGGGCAAATAATTCATTTCCTTCATCTAATTTTTCATTCAATGTATTTTCATCGGATGGAAGCCCATTATAAGTTTCGAGAGTATGAATAGTTCCTGTTATTTCGTCCAATTCATAAATAGACAAATCGCCTGAATTAATAGTTGAGTTTAACGAAACAATTTCTTCCAATTCTTGCTTCAAAACATCTGTTTTTATTTTTGATTTTAGTTCTCCCGATTTCACCAATAGGGTTAAATAACTAATCAAATACGGACTATGTGTAGTCATTATCAGCCTATTTCCTTCATTCATATTGTTAAATTCAACCAAACTTTGAAGCATTTGCCATTGCGAAGTTGGGAATAAGTTTTGTTCCGGTTCTTCAACAATATTAACGAAAGATGTTTTATTGAATGCAGAGGCAAGTTCTGAAATGGCTTCTCTTTTCTGACCATCAGATAAGTAATTGTTATTCCATATTTCGCGCAAACCTTTTCTAAATCTTAGATTTTCGTCACTACTCATTGGCTCTTTATTCTCACTTTGCACTTTTATTGAATTAGCTAAGTAATTTGAAACCAAATATAATGGAACAAAAGACAAAAATCCGCTTGAAGCCTCAGTAATTTTGATTTTGTAATTTCTTCCTTTCAAATAAAGATTATCATTTAATTCGTTATATTCAATATCAGCATCGTTAATTGGTAATCGTAATACATCTTTTAGTTCCTGTTTCGCTTTAAAATACACAGTATTAAAGTCTTGCAATGATTCAGAAGAAAGTTTTAGTTCTGTTGCTCCCTTAATATATGATAAAAAATTTCTTTCTGCAGGAACATACATTATTTGCGGAAGAGAATAGGTTTTGTTAGGAACTTCTTTAATTGATAATGTTTCATCCTTATAATTTATTGAGTATGCATCTCCTTGATAATCAATAATGCTATTAGGACAAAGATAATTTTCCAAACGATGATAAGGCAAAAAATAATTTTCAAGTTTTTTTTGCTCTTCAAACCACTCTTTTTTAAAATCCCCTCTGACTAAAGATTTTTCAATCTTTGTAAATATTGAAATTAACTTGGCTACGGTACTTTTGCCGGAACCTTGATTGCCAATGAAGACAGTGACTTTCGTAATGTCAAGCCACCCATCAGTATCTTTGATGGGTCCGAAATTTTTAATTTTTATCTTGCTCATTATTGAGTTTTTTTAGTTTGCAAAAGTACACATTTTTTTTTAATCCACAATCTGTCCCTGCAAGACAAGGAGCGAAAGCCAAGTGGTATGATTGCGGATAGTCATAAAAGTTTATACTCATATCACATCCAGGCTGCCACCCCCTAAGCACAGATATGCAAAAACCCCTGACAGCCATTGATTTGGAAGTCAGGGGTCTCCTGTCAAATAAAAAAATTAATTTCTTAAAATGTGGATAGCACTTATTTGATTACGATCTCTTTATAAAAATTGCGATCACCATTAGCCGAATGAACCTCTCCGTACACAGTCTCAATATTTCCTACCCCTGCTGGCCATGCACCTGCCGGAGGTGCAATCGTTACTGTATTGCCAGAAAAAGTTACAGTACCAGACGTAGACAATGATTCCGATGTGACAGTCTGATTAAACTTAATAACTATGCTCGCGTTTAAGCCTACCGTAGCGGGAAAACTAATTATTGCCAAAGGCTCTACTGCTGGAACAACCTGACGATACTGCACAGGTACTGTCGACGGCGCGTTTACCGTTCCTGTGTTTTCTCCGCTGGAGGTGCTATACTTTCTCCCATTTACCGTTATTTCAGAGGCAAAGGTGAAGTAGGCATTTTCAGGAAGACCGGTTATTTCATACTTACCATCTGCATTAGTAGTTGCTGAAAACTTTTTAGTAAGATATGAACCTTGAAAAGTGATTTCAACAGAAACACTTGCAGCAGGGGTTACATTTTCGCGGTAGATGCTGCCTGTTCCGATTGTATCGGAAAGAGTTACATACCCTGATACTTTCGCTCCACTTTTGCGCAAAGTTATAGTACCGGCTGGTAGGGTGGTGAGTATAGCAGCATAGCCATCTTTTCCAACCGATACAACAGGATTGCCGGCCGGTACTTCCAAAGCTGCAATTCCACCTTCATCGGTGGTCGCTTCCGTGCCATCGCTCAGTGATTTTACGGTAGCACCTGCAAGCGGTCCGTTATCGTCACCTACATAGATAGAAAAACGATCCCGTTGATTTACATTCAGCGGATCGTCCGAATCACACCCTACAAAAACACTCGCACAAGCAGCCGTAGCTGCTACAAAAAACACATTTTTTAAATTTTTCATTATTCTAAATTTTTTATGTCCGTTCCTTACACAGACCATTGTTTTTATTTTTCCTACTCTAAACGGCTTCGTAGGTGTCTTGCCCCCTTTTAAGCAGTTGTTGGGCAACTGTGTCCTTCCTCACTATACGCATCATAAAAAAAGCGCGGACAAAATTCTAATTCTTTCTCCGTGCTGTGAGGTTCTCGAATACCTGATGACCAAAATAAAACGATTTTTGCCCTTGCCGAAACGGCACGAGCGTATTTGCTTTACCTTCTTTGGTCATCACAGAAATTTTCGAGATTTCACAACACCAAAATATAAGCTATAACGCTTTTTCCCAAATGTCTTAAAATGTGCGTATTACCGCTGTTATGTCTTCATAATCTCCTATTATTTAAAGGGTTTATCACTCGTATTCGCTCACTCTTCAAGCAAATATCGTCCGAATCCGCTCAACCCGCAGGGAACAAATTCGGGCGCAAAGGTACAACATTTTTTTTTAAATACCAAATTCGCAATTATTTATTGTGCACGACAAATTCAACTCATAACTCATAACTCATAATTCATAACTATTTTGTACCTTTGCGCCCAAATTTTTAATTATACGATAATTGTACATTCATGAGTTACAAAAAAATCACTGCGGACGAAGCCGCAAGCCTCATCAATAATGATGACATCATCAGTTTGAGCGGATTCACCGCCACCGGTTGCCCAAAAGCCGTGCCAACCGCCCTCGCGAAACGTGCGGAAGAAGAGCATGCTGCCGGTCGTCCGTTCCAAGTCGGTATGTACACCGGCGCATCAACCGGCGAATCTGCCGACGGTTGCCTCTCACGGGCACACGCCATCAAGTTTCGCACGCCCTATCAGTCGAACAAAGACTCGCGGGCGGCACTTAACAACCACGAAATGGAGTATTTCGACTTGCATTTGTCGGAATTGGCGCAATACCTGCGCTATGGATTTCTCCGGAAGCCCAAGTGGGCTATTTTGGAAGTCTGCGACATCAGCGACGACGGCAAGGCTGTGCTAACCTCTGCGGTGGGTATCGGACCGACCACCTCGCGCTTAGCCGACAAAATCATCATCGAACTCAATCGCTACCACCCCAAAGAATTGCTGGGGATGCACGATATTTACGAGCCGCTCGACCCGCCTAATCGCCGCGAAATTCCGATTTACAAGGCGAGCGACCGCGCCGGAAAGCCATACGTGCAACTCGACCCGAAAAAAATTGTCGGCATTGTGGAAACCAATTTGCCCAACGAGATTGGTGCCTTCACGCCAATGGACGATGTGACGGCGAAAATTGGTCAAAACGTGGCTGATTTCTTGTCGTCAGAGATGCGAGCGGGGCGGATTCCGAACGAATTTTTGCCCGTGCAGTCGGGTGTGGGCAATGTTGCCAATGCCGTTTTGGGTGCTATGGGTTCCGACCTGCACATCCCGCCATTCAATATCTATACGGAGGTGATTCAGGATTCGGTTGTGGATTTGATTCGCCACGGGTGCGTGAAATTGGCGAGCGGAAGTTCGTTGTCGCTCACCACAGACGTGCTGAACGAGGTGTATGCGGATTTGCCTTTTTTCAAGGACAAATTTTTGCTGCGTCCGTCCGAAATTTCCAACAACCCCGAAGTGGCGCGTCGCATCGGCATCATCGCCATCAACACGGCATTGGAAGTCGATATTTTTGGACACGTCAATTCGTCGCACGTGCTTGGCACAAAGATGATGAACGGCATCGGCGGTTCGGGCGATTTCTGCCGCAATGCCTACCTGTCCATCTTCACGACCCCTTCGACCGCGAAAGGCGGTGCTATTTCGGCAATTGTGCCGATGGTGTCGCACGTTGACCACAGCGAGCATTCCGTCAAGATATTGGTCACAGAGCACGGAGTAGCCGATTTGCGCGGACTGTCGCCACGTCAGCGCGCCGAACGCATCATCACCAATTGCGTTGACCCCGACTATCAATCGCTGTTGCGCGACTATCTGAGACTCACTCAAAGCGGTCACACACCCGCCAGCGTGGCTTCGGCACTGTCGTTCCATGTGGCATTCTCCAAAACGGGCGATATGCGGCAGACAAAATTTGAAGCATAACTCATGATGTTTAGCATTTGCATACCGATATATAATCAGAAGCTGAGCCTGTTGGTGCACGAACTGCACCGACAGGCTACGGCAACGGGTTCGAAGTTTGAAATTTTGTTGATAGACGATGCTTCGGAACAGGCATATCGCATTGAAAATCAGGCTATTAAATTGTCAAATGTGCGCTACATCCAATTGGAAGAAAACATAGGCCGAGCCAAAATTCGCAACCTGCTGGTGGAAGAGTCGAAATATCCCTGCCTGATTTTTATGGATGGCGATATGGGCATTGCTTCCAATGATTTCATTCAAAATTACGTCCCCTATATGAAGGAGGGCGTGGTGTGCGTGGGTGGGCATATCTATGAAGACGAATGTCCTGACCCAAAAAAACGCCTGCATTGGAAATATGGCAAAAAACGCGAAATCAAAGCCAAGAGCCTTCAAACCTGCAATTTTATGATATGCAAATCGCATTTCGACCAGGTACAATTCACACAGGCGTTGCGGGGCTACGGACACGAGGACACGCTGTTTGGCATCCAACTGCGAGAAGCAGCCATTCCGATGTGCTACATAGACAATCCCCTGATACACTTAGGATTAAACGACGCCGATGTTTTTTTGCAACGCACCGAAAATGCCTTGCGCAACCTGAAACACATCAGTCAAATGCTGCAAGAAGACTACTATTCGCCCATCCTCCACACCAAGCGACTGCTGGGCAGAACAGGCATGATAGCCCTAACATGCTTGCTTTTCCCCATTATCAAGCCCCTGCTCCGCAAAAATCTGTTGAGCAAACATCCCTCACTGTGGGTGCTGAATGTTTACAAATTCGGCTTTTTGTGCAGTTTGAAATAAAAAAATTTGTATCTTTGCAGGAAATTAATTGTCGGCGCAATATTAAAACGTGTTATTATGTATCGAAATTCAGTTGTAAATAGTATTCGCGAGAAATTGCATACAATACCGAAGGGTGTTTCAGCAATATTATACGGAAGCGAAGCGAGAGGTGATGCTCGTCCCGACAGTGATGTGGATATATTGTTTATTGTGAATCAAGATACCATCACGGAGAAGGAGCGTCAAAAAATTATCAATCCGTTATTTGACGTTGAATATGAAACGGGAGTGTTAATCAATCCCGTTGTGGTTCTAAAAAAACAATGGGGGAAAAATATCACTCCATTTTATAAAAACGTAATGAAAGAAGGGCTTGTACTATGCTGACAGACGAAGACAGAAAACAAATTGTATTATTGCAGCGAGAAAATGCCCATCGTTCTTTACAAGAAGCACGAGTGATGATGGACAATAGCTTTTGGAATGCCGCAATCAACAGAATGTATTATGCGTGCTATTATGCAGTTTCAGGATTGTTGCTGAAAAAAGGAATTGAAGCAAAAACCCATGCAGGAGTGCGACAGATGTTGGGTTTACATTTTATTCGCACCGAAAAACTAACCGTTGAAGCAGGGAATGTTTTCTCCAACCTTTTTTCCAAAAGACAAAGCGGCGATTATGATGCTTTTATCTATTTCGACCAAAATACCACCGACACATTATATCCTCAGGCAGAAAACTTTGTCGCTTTGATAGAAAAATTAATTGATGAAAACTGAATACACACGGTGATTCGAAAAATCCGACAATATATCGAAAAGCAGCAACTGCTCGCCGCGCCACAAGCGAAAATCATTGTGGGCGTGAGTGGTGGTGCCGATTCGGTGGCATTGCTCTACATTTTGCAACGGTTGGGCTACAACGTTGTGGCGGCGCATTGCAATTTTCATTTGCGGGGCGATGAGGCGGATGGCGACGAGCAGTTGGCGCAGCAATTGGCGACCGATTGGAATATACCCTATCACAAGGCGGATTTTGATACGTGCCAGATTGCCACGCAGCGGGGCATTTCCATTGAAATGGCGGCGCGCGAATTGCGCTACACATGGTTTGAAGAACTTCGCCAACGGCTTGATGCAGAGGCGATTGCGGTGGCGCATCACGAAGATGACAACATTGAAACGGTGCTGCTCAACCTGATTCGCGGTACCGGCATCAAAGGGCTGACGGGCATTGCGCCGAAAGTCGGGCACATCATTCGCCCGTTGCTGGGCGTTTCCAAAGCAGAAATTTTGCAGTTTTGCGAAGAAAAATCTCTGCCGTATCGCACGGATTCAAGCAATTTGCAAGACACCTTCGCCCGCAATAAAATCCGCCTCAACCTGCTACCGTTGCTGCAAACCATCAATCCGGCGGTGCGCACAGCCCTCCTCCGCACGATGAGTAACCTCGGCGAGGCGAATAAAATCTATGAACAATCCATCGCCGCAGCCAAGGCGCAGGTGTTTGATGTCGAAACGGGTACTATCGACATCGCCCGCTTGCAACAAACAGCCTCTCCCCAAGCGGTGCTGTTTGAGATATTGAAAGATTATGGGTTTGGCGAAGAGGTGGTCAAGGATGCCGCACGTGCTATTGGCAGTCAATCCGGCAAAATGTTTCACGCCCCGCAGTTCACATTGATTCGTGACCGGCAGCATTTTCTATTACAACAGGGGATTGCGGCTCAAGCCCGCAACAACAATTGGCTCACACCCCACACCCCACACCCCACACCCTACACCTTATACCCTATACCCTACACCCTAAACCAATTCCCCCTCCCCCCTAATTTCGTTATCAAAAAAGACAAAAACATAGCCTATTTTGATGCCGACTTGCTGCAAATGCCCCTGACGTGGCGGCACTGGCGGCAGGGCGACAAGTTTGTACCGTTTGGGATGACCTCGTTTCAAAAGGTGAGCGATTATTTCACAAATCACAAATTCAGTCTGCCGGAAAAAGCAAAAACATGGCTACTGTGCTCCGGTGACGACATTATTTGGATTGTCGGGCACCGCACAGATAACCGTTTTCGCATCACAACTAAAACAAAAAACGCGCTTGTTGTTGAACTATGAGGCGGAGATTGAGAGAATTAGAAATAATACCTAAAAATAGGGATTGTGACGTGATAAATAAAAGCGTAATTTTGCAGCCGCAAAAGGAGAAAGTTATGAAACTATCAGAATTGCTCACGGGACAAAAAGGCATCATCACGCATGTTAGAGGCGATGGTGCGTTTCGTCGTCGCATCCTCGAAATGGGGTTTGTGCGCGGCGAGGAGGTCGAATCAATGCAGACAGCCCCCCTCAAAGACCCCACCGAATACAAGGTGATGGGCTATGAGGTGTCGTTACGCCGCAGTGAGGCGGATTTAATTGAGGTGATGCCGAGCCGTCATTGCGGGCTTGACCCGCAACCCCCTGAAAAGGAGCCGAATGTTGAGCGACATAGCAATGTAGCGCAGGGGATTGCGGGTCAAGCCCGCAATGACAGTTCCACTGCGGGCTTAACCCGCAATGACAGTTCCACTGCGGGCTTAACCCGCAATGACAGTTCCACTGCGGGCTTAACCCGCAATGACAGTTCCACTGCCAAAACCATCAATGTAGCACTCGTTGGAAATCCCAATTCCGGCAAAACATCCCTCTTCAACGTCGCCTCCGGCACGCACGAGCACGTCGGCAACTTCAGTGGCGTGACGGTCGATGCCAAGGCGGGCAAATTCCGACACAAGGACTATATGTTTAATCTGGTGGATTTGCCCGGCACCTATTCGCTGTCTGCCTACTCGCCCGAAGAAGTGTATGTGTGCAAGCATCTCGACGAAGCCAAGCCCGACATCATTCTCAACGTGATTTCTGCCTCCAATCTGGAGCGCAATCTCTACCTCACCACGCAGGTGATTGACCGCCAATCCCCCGTCGTCATCGCCCTGAATATGTACGATGAGTTGCAAAAATCCGGCGGCACATTCGACTACGACCGCGTGGCTGAAATGATTGGCTGCCCGATTGTGCCCACCGTGGCATCGTCAGGCAAGGGCATTCACGAACTTTTCGACAAAATTATTGAAGTGCACGAGGGCAAAAATCCGGTTGCACGCCCCGTCAAAATCAATTACGAGGAGGACGATGACGACCCGAGCACCGCCCGCTACAGTTTTATTCGCAGCCTTTTGCTCGAAACATACGCGCCCGGACAGCACGACGGACTGCACGTGACGCATCTTATCGACCGCCTTCTGATTAACAAATGGTGGGGTTTTCCGCTCTTTTTCCTCTTTATGTTCGTCATGTTTGAATCCACTTTTTTCTTGGGGCAATACCCGATGAAGTGGATTGAAGCGGGCGTTCAGGCACTTGCCGACTGGATTGGGAACACGATGGCGGAAGGTCCGCTGAAAGATTTACTCACCGAGGGCATCATCGCCGGTGTGGGCAGCGTGATTGTGTTTCTGCCCATCATCATCATCCTGTATCTGTTCATCTCGTTTATGGAAGACACCGGCTACATGGCTCGTGCGGCGTTTATTATGGACAAATTTATGCACAAAATAGGGCTGCATGGCAAGTCGTTTATCCCCTTGCTGATGGGCTTTGGGTGCAACGTGCCCGCGATTATGGGAACGCGCATCATCGAAAGTCGCAACGTGCGACTGATTACGATGCTGATAAACCCGCTGATGTCGTGCTCGGCACGCCTGCCGGTCTATATCCTGCTCATCGCCGCCTTTTTCCCCGCGCAGGGCGGACTTATTTTGTTTATGCTCTACCTCACAGGCATTGCGTTGGCGTGTTTGGCGGCACTCTTTTTCAAAAGATTTGTGATTACGGAGGACGATTTGCCCTTCGTGATGGAATTACCTCCCTACCGTATGCCCACCGCGAAGGCGATTTCGCGCCACATCTGGCGCGAAGCCTCGCAATATTTAAAGAAAATGGGCGGGCTGATTTTGGTTGCCTCCATTTTCATCTGGTTTCTGCAATACTTCCCGCGCAACAGCCAACCAACCGACGAATTAACAGCCCTGCAAACCGAACAGCAGGCAGAAAACTCCTATATCGGACGAATTGGGCGATTCATTGAACCGGTGATGCGCCCGCTGGGCTTCGACTGGAAAATCAGCGCAAGTCTGTTGGCAGGAACGGCAGCCAAAGAGGTAGTAATCAGCACATTGGGCATCCTGTATAGTGGAGAAGACGAAGAAGACACTGTGGTGCTGGGGCAGCGTTTGCAAGCGGAAAAATACACCGACGGCACGCCCGTCTTCACGCCCCTGGTAGCCCTCAGCCTGCTACTGTTTGTGCTGATATACTTTCCGTGCATCGCCACCGTCGTCGCCATCAAAAACGAATCCGGCTCGTGGAAGTGGGCACTACTCACAATAACCTACACCACCACATTGGCGTGGATAGTGAGCTTCGCAGTGTATCAAATTGGAACAATTCTTACCGTTGCGTTATCGCATCAAAGCGTTGGATGATGTCTTCCAGTTCGTCCTGATTGGCAAATGCGATGGTGATTTTGCCTGCGCCTTTTTCGTTTAGGGTGAGATTGACATTGGCAGCCAACACATCGGAAAGGTGTTTTTTCAAGGGCTGGAAAGCCTCCGTCATTTCTTGCGCTTGCCTTTTGACAGACGATTTGGATTTTTTGGGTGAATTTTCGGGTTCGGACAATGCTTTTTCTTGATTCAGTGCCGCAATTATTTCTTCTGTCCGGCGTACCGACAAGCCTTGCTCCACCACCGATTCGTAGATATACAACTGGTCGGAAGGGTTTTCGACCGACAATATCAGTTTGGCATGTCCCATATCTATCTTCTTGTCCCGCAGCCCTATCTGAATTTCTGCCGGCAGTTTCAGGAGGCGCAGATAGTTGGCAATCGTTGCCCGTTTTTTACCAATCTGCTCGCTGAGTTTTTCTTGCGTCAGTTGATAATTTTCGATGAGAGCCTGAAAAGCCAGAGCCGTTTCGATGGCATTCAAGTCTTCCCGTTGGATGTTCTCAATCAACGCCATTATCTTGACATTTTCGTCCGAAGCCGTCTTGATGTATGCCGGGATGGTGTCCAAATCTGCTTTCAGTGCTGCACGGTAGCGCCGTTCGCCGGAAATAATCTGGTATCTGTCGTTCCCCGTTTCGCGTAAGGTGATGGGTTGCACCACACCAACGGCACGGATGGATGCCGCCAATTCCTCCAAAGTCGCCTCGTCAAATAAGGTTCGTGGTTGGTCGGGGTTGGGGGTGATTTTTGCCAATTCTATTTCGTTGATGCTGGATGAGCCACTTGTGTGCACCTCAGCGTCCATTGAGATAAGTGCGCCCAAACCTTTGCCTAATGCCGGTTGCTTCTGTTTTGCCATTTATTTTTTTTTGTCTTGTCTGTCTAATAATTCCTGTGCCAATTGCAAGTGATTGAGCGAGCCTCTGGAGTCGGCATCGTAGAGGATGACCGGACGACTGAAACTGGTTGACTCTGTCAATTTCACATTACGCTGGATGATGGTTTCAAAAGCTAATTCGCTAAAATTTTTCCGCACATCGTCAACCACCTGATTAGCCAACCGCAAACGCGCATCGTACATCGTCATCACAAAGCCCTCAATTTTCAACGCCGTATTCAGTTTGGATGTTACTATCTTGATAGTATTCAGCAGTTTGGCAATACCTTCCAAGGCAAAGTATTCACACTGCACCGGAATCAGCACAGAATCGGCAGCCGTCAACGCATTCACGGTAATAATCCCCAGCGAAGGTGCGCAATCTATCAGCGTATAGTCATAACTGTCTTTTACCTGTGCCAGAATGTTTTTCAGCACCTTTTCGCGGTTCTCCATTTGCAGCATTTCTACTTCCGCACCAACCAGATTGATATTCGATGGTAAAACGTCCAAATTCGACATCTCGGTATGCGCTAAGGCATTTTTTGTTTCCACACCATTTATCATACACTCGTAAATAGTATTTTTCAGTGTACGAAGATCAATTCCCAACCCGGATGAAGCATTTCCCTGTGGGTCGGCATCCACCACCAACACCTTCTTATCTAAAGCCACCAGAGAAGCAGCCAAATTAATAGCGGTAGTGGTCTTCCCAACCCCACCCTTTTGATTTGCTAATGCAATAATTTTTCCCATAATTTTCAAAACATTTTGAGGTGCAAAGGTACGCAATAATTATGAATTATGAGTTATGAGTTATGAGTTATTTTTCAACAGTTTAAATTTGATAATTGTTAATAAACAGTTTACAATCGCACCGATTAGCACAAGTTAAAACACAGAAAAAGCGAAAAAGCATCAACTTATTAGCAATATTGCCATCAGCAGCAGCATGATGATATTTTGCGCTGAAAAGCCCGCGAAAGCAACGATTTTCCGCTGCAACCACACCATCACGGGCATAGCCGTTTTTTCGCAAATTCGCAGTTTTATTAATTCACCGCCACCGTTATTTCCCCTACTATTGCCATTTTGAGGGCTATTTTCACGTCTTGGCGGGTGAGTCCAAGTCCGAAGAGAAACATCAGTTTGGCTACGGCTGCTTCGGTGGTGATGTCGTAGCCCGACAGTACGCCTATTTCGTGCAGGCTTTTGCCCGCTTGGTAGCGTTCCATATCGACCGAGCCGCTGGCGCATTGGGTGACGTTGAGCACGATGATGCCTCGCTTAATCCACTCATCTACAATGTCTAAGAACCATTGCTCGCCCGGTGCGTTGCCTGCGCCGTAGGTTTCCAGCACGATGGCTCGCAGGTGGGGGATGGCTGAATTGGCTTTCAGGACTTCTGCCGACATGCCCGGAAAAATTTTTACGATGGCAACCTTGGGGTCGAGTGCGTAATGAAATTTGGGTATACTGCCTCGCAGGGGGCGGTGCATCAGGTCGTGGCGGTAGCGTATCTGTGTGCCGGCTTCTGCCAAGAGCGGGAAATTGAACGAGTTGAAAGCCTTGAAGTTAGCCGCGTTGATTTTGGTGGTGCGATTGCCGCGCATCAGGAGGTTTTGAAAGAAGATGCAGACTTCGGTCACAAACGGGTTGCCCTCCGGGTCTTTGTCCACCGCAATTTCGAGAGCCGTCAGCAGATTTTCCTTGCCATCGGTGCGAATTTTGCCGATTGGCAGTTGCGAGCCGGTCAAAATCACAGGCTTGCCAATGTTTTCGAGCATAAAACTCAGAGCAGAAGCCGAATACGCCATCGTGTCGGTGCCGTGCAAAATCACAAACCCATCGTATTTGGAATAATTTGCCTCAATAATCCAAACAAGTTTTTGCCATTTGTCGGGGTTCATATCCGAAGAATCGACAGGCTGCTCAAACTGCACAGTGTCAATGGTGAATTTAAAACGCTGCAGTTCAGGCACATACTCCTTCAAAGCATTGAAATCAAACGGCATCAGCACCCCATTGGCATCCTCAAACATCCCAATCGTGCCGCCGGTGTAAATCAAAAGGACTGATGCGTTGTGGTCTAACATTGGGATGTTTCGTTAAACACTGCAAGCAACTGCCGATTTTGTTCGGCAATAGTGAGGTTGGAATTGTCCAGCACAATGGCATCAACGGCTTGTTTCAGCGGTCCGTCTTTGCGGGTGGAGTCGATGCGGTCGCGTTCGGTGAGGTTGTGCAGCACGGCTTCAAAGGTTGCGGGTTCGCCTTTGGCGGTGAGTTCGGCGAGGCGGCGTTGCGCGCGGATTTCGGGCGATGCGGTGACGAAGATTTTTAGTTCGGCATTGGGGAAAACTACTGTGCCGATGTCGCGACCGTCCATCACGATGCCTTTTTCTGCGCCTAATGCCTGCTGTTGGCGCACGAGGGCTTCGCGCACGAAGCCTACGGCTGCCACCGGGCTTACTTTTTCGGCAACCGCCATGCTGCGGATTTCCTTTTCCACATTTTGCCCATTTAAATAGGTATCGGCTTTGCCCGTCAACGGATTGTTTACAAACGTAATGGAAATGTTTACGATTTCCCGTTTTAGAGTCTCCAAATTCAACGAATCGTTTACAAAAAACCCCTTTTGTAAACAAAACAGCGTTACGGCGCGATACATTGCACCGCTGTCGATGTAGGTGTAGCCGATTTGCTTCGCCAACTCTTTTGCCATTGTGCTTTTGCCGCAGGATGAATGTCCGTCAATTGCAATAACTATCTTTTTCATAACCAATTTTTCATAACCAATGCTTTACAATTTTGTTCTTTCTAAACTTGTTGACACGCTCAGCATAAATGAGGTTGCCGAGATGTTGTATTGAGCAAACGCGCACGAGATGTTGAACGCTTTGACATGTAGCCCTGCGCCGAGTGAGAAGCCGCCCAATTTGTTGCCTTCCACTATGCTCATGTCGCTGCCGCGCTTGATGTTGTAACCCAAGCCGAGCCAAAAATTGTTGTTCGGCAGCAATTCTACGCCTATAATGCCGTTTTTCTTCCATGTGCCGGTCGCCGAAATGCGAATGGGTGCATGTGCCAATTTGTAACTCAGCCCCAACTGAATGTCCCACGGCAAACCGGCTAATATCTCGTCGTAGGCTTTCACCTGTCGCCCGATATTTTTGCCGACCAAACCGGCAGAGAAGCCTTTCTCGGCATTGCTGTAGCTCAATCCCAAGTCCACGCCCAGCCCAATCGCCGTGTTGTGGGCATAGTCGGAATAAAAAAACTTGCCTGAGATGCCGCCGCGGACAGTTTCCGTCAAATTGTGCGCAAAAAATACATTGGCACAGAGGTCTCTCGCCGTCAAATCGCCTAAAATATCGTCGGTTTCGTTTGTTTCAAGCATCTCGCCGTAACCGATATATTGCACGCCAACGCCCCACGCACCACCCTTTTCGCCAACGGATTTGGCAAATGTGGCGTTGCCAATGCCAATATCGGCAATGTACGACAAATAGCTGGCACTCAACGACTTATTCATCTCTTGAACCAAAAAAGCGGGGTTATGATAAATCAGCGACACCTCCTTTTCACCAACGGACACATTATCGCCACCCAAAGCCGCCGCCCGCGCCGAATGAGGCAAAAGCAAATAATCGAAGCTCGAAATGCCCTCCTGCGCCTGCGAGGTGGCAAAAATCAGTGTCGAAAATAACCCTATAAAAAGTTTTTTATACATAAAATTGCAATAAAGCGGTACAAAAGTAACTCAAAAAAGCGAAATTTAGTGTACTTTTGCAGAAAATTTCAATGCAAACGATGAAATATTTCAATATTAGAGAAGAAGAACTGAAAAATAGTGTGGCAACGGATTTCTTTGCGGGGTTTGATTGCGACAAGATTGTCGGCTTCATCGACTTTGCGGTAGCCCCACCCACCCACCCTCAGGGTGGAACTTTGCTGTGGGCAGAAGCCAAAGCCGCTCCCACGGACATCATTGCGATGCTCACGCAGTTGGTGCTCACCATCGGCAAAGCCCGCACGTTTGACAAAATCATGCCGCCGCCCTTTCTCGGCTGCTTCGACTGTGAAAAGATTGCTTTCGTGCCGTATTTTGAAATTCAGCACATTTTCTATCAGAACGATTTTAATTGGAATGTTACGTCCTCAAACACGGATACAAAGGAGTTTAGGCAGGTTTATGAACAAATTAAGAGAATCATTGACAATGATATTCCGTGGGAAACATATCTTTTCAATTTTGAGCACGATGCACAGGAACTGAAAAAATTTATCCGCGACAATTTTATTGTTGGGAAGTCGGAAACTACAAAACTTCAAATCGACAAAAATAATTTCATTATCATTTATGGCAAATGGCTGCAAACTGTCAAGCCCACCATCCAAGTAAATTGGGATGCAGCCAAGCGTAACGGCATCATTGACGGCGATTTTTACCTTGCCGACTTGCTTTCGCAGGAAAACAAAACCTTGAAAGAAAAATTGTTCATATTGCTAAAATCCAATTATTACGAGGCAAATCGCCGCATTGACGAAAGTGGCATGTTTGCTTCGAGCCAGGTATATTTTTCCGACAACCAAAAAGCGCACACACTTTTTTGGAACAAATACGAGCGTCCACCTCGCGAAGAATATTGGGATTATATTGTGGAGCGGCGCGATTTGCTGGTGCCGCAAGATGTGCGCGAACGCAAAGGCAGTTTTTTCACCCCGCAAATTTGGGTGGAACTCTCGCAGCGATACCTTGCCGATGTACTTGGTGAAGATTGGCAGGATGAATATTATGTCTGGGATTGCGCCGCAGGAACCGGCAATTTGCTTGCAGGACTGACCAATAAATACAATATTTGGGCTTCTACACTCGATAAACAAGATGTAGACGTAATGCACGACCGTATAGAAAACGGTGCAAATCTGCTGCACGACCATGTTTTTCAATTTGATTTTCTCAATGGTGATTTTTCTAAACTGCCGCAAGGATTGCAGAATATTATCAACGACCCCGAAAAACGCAAAAAATTGGTGGTTTATATCAATCCGCCGTATGCAGAAGCAAGCAATAAACGAACGCTGGTGGGTGGTATAGAAGGAAACAGAGGTGTGGAACAAAATAAAACGAATAAAACATACGCCAAAATTTTAGGACAAGGGAATGCCGAACTTTTTGCGCAATTTTTCACGCGAATTTATTGCGAAATGTCGGGTGTTGTCCTTGCAGAATTTTCAAAGTTAAAAATTCTGCAAGGGCAACACTTCGCAGATTTCAGGGATTTTTTTCTTGCCAAGTTGGAAAAAATGTTCGTTGTTCCGGCAGATACTTTTGACAATGTGAACGGAAAATTTCCAATAGGGTTTATGATATGGAAGACATCTGTTAAGAAAAAATTTGTAAACATAACAGCCGATGTTTTTGATGCGAGGAAGAACAATATCGGGACAAAAATTTTCTCTGCATACGAAAATAATCGCTATATCAATGATTGGATTAAGCCGGTCAGAGGAAAAACAGGAGAGAATATTATTGGAAAATTCCCATTCAAAGGCAATGATTTCCAAAATCAGAGTATGATTGCAATCGTTCACCCCAATATGGATTATAATGTGGAAGCAGGGCAATTTTTGATTAATGTGAACAATTTAATTGAAGCGTGTATTTATTTCGCCGTTCGCAAATGCATTCCTGCCGGATGGCTCAACGACCGCGAC
This sequence comes from Bacteroidia bacterium, assembly GCA_025996835.1. Taxonomy (GTDB): domain Bacteria; phylum Bacteroidota; class Bacteroidia; order Bacteroidales; family Azobacteroidaceae; genus Azobacteroides. Next base: position 34,611 of record BNTU01000007.1, on the reverse strand, counting down.
CAATTTTTGTTTCCTGACAAAAATTGGAAAAAGGATACAGAATTTCACAACGATTGCTTGACATACACGCTTTTTAGCAACAATATTACATCAAAATACGGTGTTAATCATTGGATTCCTTTTTCGGAACAGGAAGTCAATGCACGAGATAAATTTGAGAGCCACGTTTTGTTGAGTTTCTTAAATGGGAAAGTGGTGCCAAACGGCTATGCCAATCTTTTTGAGCAATTGGAGAAAAAAAAATACGTCAAACGCGAATTTTCACCCGCCGCAACCGCCGTCTTCGATGCCGGTCGCGAACTTTGGAAATATTACCACGGGATTGCAGGTCAAGCCCGCAATGACAGAGGGCTATACAATGTAAATGCCTCACTTTATGACATTCGCGAATATTTTCAAGAACGCAACGACAAAGGCAAAATGAACAACACCAGCACCGATGCGCAATATACCAATTTAATCAGCAATTTGCGCGACAAACTAAACATCCTTGCAAAAAAAATCGAACCCAAAGTGTATGAATACGAATTTTTGAAGGCTTAAAATGGAAATAAAAAAGGCAGCACAAGTGGATTTGGAGCAGGAGCGTGGCATGTTTTGGCTGCTGGGACTTGTCTTTGCCTTGTCCACGCTGTTTGTGGCGTTGGAATGGAACTTTGAGACAGAGCTTTCGTTTGACGATTTCGACTTGTCGGCTGTTTACATTGAGTCGGAATTGATTGCGCCCATTGTTGAACCCAATTCGCCCATAGCACCCGAACCGAAGCCTGAGAAAGAGATAGTGCCGCCGAAAACTGCTTTTGAGGATTATGAGGTGGTGAAGGAAGTACCGGACGAGCAATTACCAATTACCAATGAGCAATTACCCGTTGTTGTGGAGCCGGAGCCTGTTGTGGAACCAGTTTTTACTGAGGCGGAGGTGATGCCTTCTTTTCCGGGTGGGGTGGCTTTGTTGAATCGGTTTTTGTTTGCCAATACCAATTATCCGGCTTCGGCTGTTGCTCAGAATCAGCAGGGGCGTGTTTGGTGCTCGTTTATTGTGGAAAAAGACGGTGCTATTACCAATGTTAAAGTTGAAAAGGGTGTGTTTCCTGACTTAGACCAAGAGGCTGAGCGCGTGCTTCAGACGATGCCCAAGTGGGTTTGCGGCTCGGAGCGAGGAGTGCCGGTGCGTGTCAAATGCTATTTGCCATTTTTCTTTTCGCTGTGAAAAATGTCCTCGTCATTGCGGGCTTGATACGCAATCCCTCATCGGCTACGCCTTTAGAAATTCAGCACAAACTTGCCACCGATGGTGTTAATTCTCAAGTGGTCGAACGCAACAAACAAACCGGCGTTGCAAAAAAAGTTACCTATGCCATAACCTATTTCGGTGTAACTGCGCAAGGCGGGGGTATATAACTGGCTGAGATAGAGGCGTTCGGTGAGGATGTCTCTGGGGGTAAATTTGAACAGGTACAAAAACAGCAACGGCGTTTCGTACATGAAATGGGCCTGCGCGTAGGAATCGGCGGCGCGATACCACTCGCTTCTCAGTTCATGAAAAGTGCCGCCAATGGGGTCGTTCCATGATTGCGGGATGTTTTGCCGCTGAAACATCTGAAAGTCAGCAAAATACGTTTTATCCATATCTGAAAAAAATCCGGCACCTGCGTAATAATGCAAATAACTCCGCAAACCCATCGGCAGTTTTTGTTGCACTGCCCCCTCCAAACGCCGGTAGTGATTGTCGCCATTGAGCACGCCTTCAATACTTTGTGTATATTCCAACTGCACGGTCGGGTATCGGGAGTTCAGATATTCCTTGCCGGTGCCTTTCATGCGATAATACTGTCCCGGAGTCCATTGCAGGCGGATTTTGGGGGCAAAACTGTAATAATTGTTAATCACAATATCTTCTGTGGCATCTATTCGGATGTTTTTTTTCGTCGGTGTGTACAGGTCGTAGTTTATTCCGACACTGAGCAACAGCCCGTTGGCGAGTTCGCACTGCGCACCTATTGAACTGTAATAGTGCTGATAGTATTCCAAATTCAGACTGTCGAGATTGACCGGCGTGTTGGTCTTTTGCTCCAATTGTTCGAGAAAAGTGGAGTTGTAGGACTGCTCACTATTGCCAAACGTGGCAGAAAACCGTCCCATCCGCTCCGGCAGAAACAGCCATTGCAGGGGCGTTGTAAAATAGAATTTTTTCTCACGAAACATATAGCTCACGCTCGGCTCAAAAAGCAGTTCCTGGTCTTTGGGGAGGTGCCACAACAGGCGAAAGTTTTGCCAATAAATGACCCCATCGCTATGTGAATAGCCCACTTTGAGCGGATTGAGAAAACCGGAGTACGACACTTCTGTTTTTTCGCTGCTAAAACTCTGTGGCACAACCAGATTGACGGCATATTTCCAAAATGCAGGCAACGCTTTGGTGCTGACCGAATCCGGCTTCTCCAGCAACAATTGCTCATCGGCAGTGAGTGGCAAGGGGCGTTTTTGTGCCCAAAACAACGAATCTGTGGTGTATGGCACAGTCGCCGCAACGGTGTCTGCCCGCGTGGTGAGGTTGTACCTGTCTTTGCCGGCTCTACCCGCAACTACAGCATCATCATATTCCACCGATTCGTAATTGTAATATGCCGCATAACGGCTCTCCGTATGGTTGCCCGGCATCTTAAAATCAAGCGAAATTTCTGCCTGCAAGGGCAGCAAAAAATCAGTCGCATCAATGCCGTAAGTGGTCTGCACGCGAAAGTTATAAAATTCCCATCGCCCCCGAATATCAGTGCGGTAGATATTCCACGAGCCATCCACAATGTAGAAATAGCCCGTTATCAACCGCTGACTCTGCGCCTTCGGGATGAGTTCTATTTGGTGAATGAGGACTTCGGCAGTGTCATTGCGGGCTTGACCCGCAATCCCCTGAATGTATTTAAAGTCGTAGTACTTAAACAGTTGCTTGGCTTCAGGGATGAGCATTTGGTCGTTGATGATACTCGGATTGTAGATATTGACGTTCAAAAAAGGCAAAATGCGGTCTTGAATGTCATTTGCAGCCGGTCGCCCGCCGCGAATCGCCTTCAGTTCGTGCGAAAAAATGTTGGGCGACCGGTAATCAATATCAATCAAGCACTCCACCAATTGATTATTCCTTCCGAGGTCTAAATACAACATATTTGGCGCATATTTATACAGCGCATTTTGCTTTTTTATCAGCGTGCTGCCCTTGATATACACCTCCGATTGGTAATTTCGAATCAAATTTTCATAATTGGCTCGCAAGTCAATCGTGTTGAAAATGATAGAATCCGCTTTTGAAACCAATTTTTGAGCATAAACAGGCGATACAGGCACCTGTAAAGCACCCAAAACGCAGAAAAAGAGGACTAAAATTCGTTTATTGACCGTCATATTCACTCAAAAAAAATACAAATATAGCGATTTTTTAGGAGAATACATAATTTTTTCTTACCTTTGTGCCCGATTTTGTATAATATAATGTCTAACAATTTAAAAAAAACAGTACAACGTAATGAGTGAACAGCAGTTAAGTATTCCTAATGCAGATTTTGATTGGGAATCGTATGAAAAAGGCGAAACAAATCGCGACATCAGCAAAGAACAGCTGGCGGAAACTTACGAGCAGTCTTTAAGCAATGTCAACGACCGCGAGGTGGTGGTGGGCAGAGTCACTGCGATGAACAAGCGAGAAGTGGTCGTGAACATCGGCTACAAATCCGATGGCGTGGTTTCTTTGAATGAATTTCGCTACAACCCCGACTTGAAAGTGGGTGATGAGGTGGAAGTGTACATCGAAAGTCAGGAGGACAAAAAAGGACAACTCATCCTTTCGCATCGACAAGCACGTGCCGCCCGTTCTTGGAACCGTGTGAACGAGGCTCTTGAAAATCAGGAAATCGTGAAAGGGTATGTCAAATGCCGCACAAAGGGAGGTATGATTGTCGATGTGTTCGGTCTCGAGGCATTCTTGCCGGGTTCACAAATTGATGTGAAGCCTATTCGCGACTATGATGTGTTCGTCGACAAAACAATGGAATTTAGAGTGGTTAAAATCAATCATGAGTTTAAAAATGTGGTTGTTTCACATAAAGCACTCATTGAAGCAGAGTTAGAGGCACAAAAACAGGTGATTATTGCCGGACTTGAAAAGGGTCAGATTTTGGAAGGTGTGGTTAAAAACATCACCAGCTACGGCGTATTTATTGACTTGGGCGGTGTGGACGGTCTAATTCACATCACCGACTTGAGTTGGGGTCGCGTAACGCATCCTGAAGAAATTGTTGAATTGGACTCGAAAATCAATGTGGTTATTTTGGATTTCGACAACGAGAAAAAACGTATTGCACTTGGTTTGAAGCAATTGACGCCTCATCCTTGGGATTCTTTGTCCGAAACGATGAAAGTGGGCGATGTAGTGAAGGGCAAAGTCGTTGTGATGGCTGACTATGGTGCTTTCGTTGAGATTGCTTCGGGGGTTGAAGGCTTGGTTCACGTGTCGGAAATGAGCTGGACACAGCATTTGCGCAGTGCACAAGACTTCCTGAAAGTGGGCGATGAAATCGAAGCCGCTATTTTGACCTTAGACCGCGAAGAGCGCAAGATGTCGTTGGGTATCAAGCAGTTGAAAGCAGACCCATGGGAAGGCATCCTCGATAAATTCCCGGTTGGCAGCCAACATAAAGCCAAAGTGCGCAACTTCACCAATTTTGGCGTATTCGTGGAAATTGAAGAGGGTGTAGAGGGTCTAATTCACATATCCGACCTGAGTTGGACAAAGAAAGTGAGGCATCCGGCAGAATTTACCAGCGTGGGCGCAGAAATTGCGGTGCAAGTGTTGGAAATTGACACGGAAAACCGGCGTTTGAGCTTGGGTCACAAGCAGTTGGAAGAAAATCCTTGGGATGTGTTTGAAACCATCTTCCTCGTTGGCTCCATCCACGAGGGTACGATTGTCGATTTGATGGACAAAGGTGCCGTGATTATGTTGCCCTACGGTGTTGAAGGTTTTGCAACGCCAAAGCATTTGGTGAAAGAAGACGGAAAGCCGTGCAGGATAGAAGAAAAGTTGAATTTCAAAGTCATTGAGTTCAACAAAGATGCCAAGCGCATCATTCTCTCGCACAGCCGCATCTTTGAAGACATCCAGCGTGCAAGTCAAGCCGCCGCAACGGAAGGCGAAAGTGATGCACAGACGGCAGGAAAGAAGACCGCTAAAAAGCGTGCCTCAAAGAAAGGCAAAGAAGAAGAAGAGTTGTTGGTTCAAGCCCCAATGGAAAAAACCACATTAGGCGACATCTCAGGCTTGGCAGGCTTAAAAGCCAAGATGGAAGAGGAAGGCAAATAAAATTCGCTTCCCCAATAGAAATTCCTCCCTAAAACACCTGTAACGGTGGTTTAGGAGGGGATTTTATTTAACAGCACTTTCAAACTCACTTTTTCGCGGATAATCGCCTCCACATCGACAATCGGCACGCGCTCCTGTTGCATCGTGTCGCGGTGGCGAATCGTAACCTGATTGTCCACGAGCGTGTCGTGGTCGATGGTGATGCAATAGGGAGTCCCAATCGCATCCTGACGGCGATAACGCTTGCCAATTGAGTCTTTTTCGTCGTATTGGCATTGAAATTCAAATTTCAGATCGTTCATTATTTCCAGTGCCTTTTCGGGCAGTCCGTCCTTTTTCACTAACGGCAAAATGCCCAACTTGACGGGTGCCAGCGCGGGCGGGAGTTGCAGCACCACGCGGGTGTCGCCGCCTTCCAATTCCTCCTCGTGGTAGGACGCTGCCAGCACGCTCAGGAACATTCTGTCCACGCCAATCGAGGTTTCAATCACGTAGGGCGTGTATGATTTGTTGAGTTCGGGGTCGAAATACTGCATCTTTTTGCCGGAATATTTCTCGTGGCTGCCAAGGTCAAAATCGGTGCGCGAGTGGATGCCCTCCACCTCCTTGAAGCCAAACGGCATCTCAAATTCGATGTCGGTGGCGGCATTGGCATAGTGCGCGAGTTTGTCGTGGTCGTGAAAACGGTATTTTTTGTCGCCCAAGCCCAGAGCCTTGTGCCACCCAATGCGCGTTTGCTTCCATTTTTCAAACCATGCAAGTTCTTCGCCCGGGCGCACGAAAAATTGCATCTCCATCTGTTCAAATTCGCGCATTCGGAAGATGAATTGCCGCGCCACAATCTCGTTGCGGAAGGCTTTTCCGATTTGCGCGATGCCAAACGGGATTTTCATCCGCCCGCTTTTTTGGACGTTGAGGAAATTCACAAATATGCCCTGTGCGGTCTCCGGACGCAGGTAAATTTTCAGTGCGCCATCGGCTGTCGAACCCATTTCGGTGGCGAACATCAGGTTGAACTGCCGCACCTCCGTCCAGTTGCGCGTGCCGGAAACGGGGCACACAATCTCGTAATCCACAATGATTTGGCGCAGTTCGTCGAGGTTGTTGTCGTTCAACGCTTTGGCAAAACGGGTGTGCAGTTCCGTCTTTTTCGCCGCGTTTTCGAGCACACGCGGATTCGTTTCGCGAAATTTCTGTTCGTCGAAGGCATCGCCGAACTTTTTCGCGGCTTTTTCGACTTCCTTGTCGATTTTGTCGTCGTATTTCGCGAGTTGTTCTTCAATCAACACATCGGCGCGATAGCGTTTTTTCGAGTCTTTATTGTCAATCAACGGGTCGTTGAACGCATCCACGTGCCCCGAAGCCTTCCAAATGGTCGGGTGCATAAAAATGGCGGAGTCGATGCCCACCACATTGTCGTTGAGGAGCGTCATACTGTCCCACCAATACCGTTTGATGTTATTTTTCAACTCCACACCGTTCTGACCATAGTCATACACGGCTCCCAACCCGTCATAAATCTCCGAAGACGGAAAAACAAACCCATATTCCTTGCAATGGGATACCAATTTTTTGAAAACTTCTTCCTGCTGTGCCATAATTTATTCTAATTTTTGGGTGCAAAGTTAGGAAAAAGTTATGAGTTATGAGTTATTTTTAAAGTTGCAGATTTGTGAACATTGGAAAAATAAACTACCTTTGCCGCGATTTTTTTTAATAATAATTGATATGGAAGATAAAGTTTGGACGTTGGATGAGAAAGCAGAAATCATCCGAAAGAGTTATGAGTTAAGAGACGCAGGGCAGGTGGAGGAAGCGAGGCGAGTGCGAAATCTTGTGCCTCTGTCCCCTCATTTGGCAAAATGGGGTAAAGAGATGGTTGGACCGGAGTTCCTGATAGAAGCAGGATTTAATCTTTCAGAAGCGGAGGCAGAATATGGAAAAGACTGGCTTACTCGATGACATACTCCGCAGCATGGACGATATTGCCGTTGGACGAAAAAAGCTTGTCATTGAAGGAGAGGCAGAAGAAGGGCGATGGTTTCTTGCAAAGGGGCTATCATTGGCATTAGGGGTTTTTCAAAATGCAGGTGCTAACGACAGCAACGACATTGAAACCGTGTTGCTTGTGGATCACGCATATCTGACGGAGGAAAAACGCCATTGCCGCCCAACTGAAACGGGACTGCTAAACAGTATGAACGTGGCGATAGGGTCGTTCGATGATGCCCTTCGCGCATGTAAAGCGGTGCAAGATGCGGTGGGCTATAAAGTGGCTGAGATGACGTATTCCCGCCAGCGAAAATATCGCTTCCGTGGAATGCCAAAAGATGCGTTTCACAATGCTTGCATGGCACATCGCGCACGACTAAGCAACAACCTGAGCACCGCCGGAATCAACGATGTAGAACGAAAAGTCTATGCCCAACGTTTATCAAATATGATTGCTGTGCAAGATGCCTACCTGAAACGGCAGCAGAATGCACTTGCAACAGATAATTGATTTTATTCTGAACAAATACTGTGTTTTATCCCTACGGGATACAGATTGGCTGTAGCACATCATTCGGCTCTTTTTCAGGGGATTGCGGGTCAAGCCCGCAATGACAAAGCCTTTTCCCCGAAAACTCAAAATATTTAAATCCCCCCCTACTTCGCCCCTGTGAATTTTGTTGCCACCCCTGCCGAGTAATACCCCGCGAAGTACCCCACGCCGCCATTGCTGATATTGGTTTCGATGTTGGAGGCGGGACCGCCGAACATGGGATTTTCGCCGTTTTGCTCATTTTTGCATTGGCGGATGAAGTCGTAGAAGCCTTTGGGGATTAGGCTGAGTGTTACCTCGATGCTGTCGCCCGATTGGAGGTAAATTCGGCGATTTTGCTCGTCTCCGTCACCCATACTCACTTCGTTGTCTTTAGTTGAACGGTCGGCAAAATTGCGCACCATTTTATGCTGGTATTGCCCCTGGAACAGCCGTTCATTGTCGGAAATGGAATAACGGGATAGTTTTGCCGTCAGCAAAGTATCTTTATAGTCCTGTGCTGAATCTTTGTAAGTCGTGTGGAGCAAATAATAATTGTTTTGCGGCGTGTCCTGAAAGTGAATGGATAAAATATGAGTGCGCACGCCCATCATTGTCATTGTTTGAAACGAGAGTGAGTCCGGCATGATAGGGCGCAGAATTTCCGTTTCGGCGGTATATGTCTTACCATCTACTTCCACTGATAATGAGTAAGTTACTAAAGTGTCAGCGGCAAATGGGGTGTCCGAGCGATACAATCCGGGTACGGTGTCGCATGGCAAAAACTGCCACAATCCGCCGTTAGAAGCACTGACCGTCACACTTGCATCGGAAATGCGTTCGTTCGGCACACCATCAAAATAGGGCGATGAGCGGCTTACGTTCACTTCCTGCTGCTTCAACTCATTGGTCAGTTCGCCGTAGATGACGATGACGGGGGGCGAATTGTCGGTGCGGATGTCGATGAGTTCGGTGCAACTCGCCACGAGCAGCACCGCGACTATCAGGAGGGGATTGCGGGTCAAGCCTGCAATGACAGTTTTTTTCTTTTTCATTGTTTTAAAATTTGAAATTATACGTTATTGATGGCACTATGCCGAATAGATACATCATTTCGGCGTAGGGGATGCCTGTTATTTTATCTTGCGAATAGTTGATTGTCCATGGGTTGTGCTGATTATAGGCATTGTAAAGCGAGAAATTCCATTCGCCTTGCCAATACTTGTGTGGCTCGGAAATATAATTGAAAGACACATCCAAGCGGTGGTAATTGGGTTTGCGGTATTCGTTGCGCCCCGAATAGATGGGGAAATATTCATCGCCAACGGCAAATCTGCCCGTAGGATAGGTGGTGGGTGTGCCGGTGGCGAAGACCCAGATTGCCGAGAGGTTGATTTTCTTGGAGAATTTGTAGGTTGCCACGATGTTTACTGCGTGGGGCTTGTCGAAGGGTGCGAGGTAGGTTCTCCCGTGATTGACCTCCGCGATGGTGCGCTCCGAGCGCGACCATGTGTAATTGAGAAAACCGGTCAGGCGACCTGCATTTTTGCGCGCCATCAACTCTATTCCGTAGGCTCTACCCGTGCCTGTGCGCACTTCTCCCTCTAAATCCGGGTTTAACAAAAGGTTGGAATGTTCCTTAAAATCAACGACATTCGTCAAATTTTTGTAATAGGTTTCAACGGACAGTTCATAATTATTGTCATCGAAGTTGTGGAAGTAGCCGACGGAAAACAAATCCACCTGCTGGGGCTTGATTTGGGGGCTTGCCGTGAACCACACATCCAGCGGCGAGCCGGATGCCGAATTGTTTGCCAACTGCATATACTGCGTGTTGTGCGAATAGCCGGCTTTCAGCGACGAATTGTCGGTGAGTTTATACACCGCACTTGCGCCGGGTTCCAATGCCGTGTAGAGGTGCTTCACGTTGCCGATGTTTTGAAACGCCGACAGACGAATGCCATAACTGAGCGACCATTTGTCCGTCAATTTCTGCTCGTTCGACAAATAAGCACCATACTCCCACGCCTCTTTTCGGGTCAGATTGATGGAACCGGTGCTGTCGGACATCCCGCTGACACTGACTTCGCCGGGGCGAAACGCATGATAAGTCCCTGAAACACCGTAAGATATATCCCAAAGCGGACTGATGGGCTGGTGAAAATCGGCGCGAAACATCCAATCGGTGATGCGGGATTTCCAACTGGCATCAATATCATTCATATTGGCAGCCAAACCGTATTGATAGTCCGTGAAATGCGCGCTGAATTTGCCAAACAGTTTATCCGACAGCACGCGATTCCATGTGAGCGACGAGGCAGTGTTGCCGTAATCGAAATTGCCCATCGTCATCCCCATCTTGTCCAAACCGTTGTAGATGTTAAATTCCAATACATCTTTGTCCGAAAGGCGGTGCGTGAGTTTGCCGTTCAAATCGTAGAAATAGAGCGTGGCATTCCGCAAGTCGGGTTCGGAGGCAAATATCAGAAACAAATCCGCATACGTCCGCCGCGCGGCAGCCACCCAAGTCGTTTTTTCTCCCAACGGACCTTCTATCATCAATCGGCTGGAAATCAGTCCGATGCCACCCGTACCGGTGATAGTCTCCGGCGCATCCGTGCGCGTGTACACCTCCAGCAGCGAAGAGAGCCGTCCGCCATGCCGAAAGGGGAAATGCCCCTTGTAGAGTTCAATCCCCTTAATCACATCATTGTTGAAAGCCGAGAAAAATCCCATCTGGTGCGAAGGGTTATAAACGGTCGTGTTGTCTAACACAATCAGATTTTGGTCGGGCGACCCGCCGCGCACGCTGAATCCCGACCCGCCTTCGGAGGTAGTCTGCACCCCCGGCAACAACTGAATAGCCTTGAGAATATCCACCTCGCCCATAAACGCGGGCATCAGTTGTATCTCTCGGATACTCAACTTCTCAACACCCATAGTAGTGCCGGTCACATTCAAATCTCTGCGGCGGGCAGAAACCACCACTTCCTCCAATTCCTTGTCGGTTTTTTTGTCAGGTCCACTCGTGTTTTGCGAAAAAACAAACGAGGAAAGGGAAAAGCTAAAAAGCAAAAACCCCGTTTTCAGTAATGTCATATTTTGTTCTATTTTCATTTGGGGCGCAAAGGTACGAAAACTGTTTAAACCAAAAAAGTTTTTCGCATATATTTTGGGGCAAACCATCTTAATTTGTGTTAAATAAAGCAGCAGCAATGCTACAACTATCCCAAACAGGGGTAAATTTGAAAGGGGCAAACCTTTGTTATGGCGGGTCAAGCCCGCAATGACGCCTCGGGCTGAAAGCCCAGCATATCCCAGCCCAACGCATCGCGTTGGGGTAATGATGATGCGCAAAACACACAAAACCCCTTACCCCAACGCGATGCGTTGGGCTGGGATATGCTGGGCTTTCAGCCCGTAATGAAATCTTCCGACCACGACTGGGCGATGCCCTACGCGAGTGCTCGAAGGCTTTCAGCCTTAACCTGGCGGTTGCCCATACGCGGTAACAGACAGACGCAAAATCGCAGTTAGCACTGAATTTTTTGTGCGGTTGCTCTGATTTACTTCAATTTTTCCAACATCCACTCCCAAGCCTTCTCCCATTGTTCCGGATAAGTCCAGTGGGCAGTTTCTTCTACTAACAGAAGCGTTTTTGGGGCGTTGAGCACATTGTAGGCAGAATAGGTGGTAGTAGGGGGACAAACCATGTCGTTGAAACCGAAAGAATAAAATCCGGGAACTTTAATCTGCCGGGCAAAATTAACCACATCGTAATATTGAGCGGTTGCCAAGCGGATGGCAGTCAGCTGGTCTTTTTTATCTGCGCCGCGAAACATGTGGGGCCAACCGCCGGCTCGTCCGTATAAATAACCGCCTACATCACATAGCGCAGGATAAAAAGCAGCCAGACATTTGACCCGCGAATCCAAGCCGGCAGTAACGATAGACAAGGCACCCCCCTGACTTCCTCCGCAGACAGCCAGATTGGTACCGTCAAATTCCGGGAGGCTGTAGATGAAATCAATAGCGCGTACACATCCGAGATATACCCGTTTGTAATAATACTGGTCTTTGTCTTCCAATTTATAGGAGCTATATCCACTCAAAGCACCATTAGCCAGGTTTGCGTACACATCCCCTGTCAGATTGACCGGAATGCCATGAATACCGATTTCAAAGGTGATGATGCCTTTTTCCGCATTATTTACATCTCCGTAGTAAGAACGTATGCCTGCGCCGGGCACTTTCAATATGGCAGGATACTTCTTCGGGGCTTTCGGAACGCACACTATTCCATAGAGGCGTGTCCCGTAGCTGTAATTTTGCAGGTTGACATGGTAAACATTCACCTTTTCCGTGCAACGTTCCGGCAACAGCGTGACCCTTGCATCCAAAGGAATTTTGGCGGCATCCGCTTTGGCTTTGTCCCAGAAATCGAGAAAATCGGCAGGCAAACCAATGGTAGGCTGCACCTTTTCAGGCTCAAACCCGGCGGTCGCTATGCCACCATACTCTTTTCCCCCGTATGTGGCATATACCTGGCAACGGAGAAAACCCGGCGTTTTCAGCGTGCCCGCATCAATAACCGCTTTCCCGTCTTTCAAAACGAGAGATTCTTTTTTGAGAGGCGGCATCATGTCTTCCGAAACTTCATAACGGACAGCCACGTCCTTCAACTGAATGTCGTTCTTGGCGACAGAGACATTAAACCTCACTTTTTCGCCCGGCTTATACTGCCAATCGGCATGCTCCGGAGCAACATGGACTTTCACCAACCGTTCGGCCGGTTGTGCCAACACAATGGCTGTAGATAACAGCCCAAAACAGGAAAATACTAAACTACTTGTTCTCATAAAATTTTTTATTAATTAATTGTTTTTTTTAATTCTTCTATTCTGCAACCAACCTCAATTTCATCGCACCACGCATCAAATTCGGCATCCGCCTGTTGCAACTCCGGGTGTGCCAGGATGTGGTCGATGGTTTCTTTCACGCCCTGGTCGAAACGCTTTGTTGCCACGAAATCCGGCACGAGGGTCTTCAACTTGGTGTTGTCGAAGACCACCGACACGGCTTTGTCGCCCAGCAGCCCACCGTAGAAGTGGTAATCGCTGTTGCTGTGGGCGGCGAGGTATTCGGAGGCTATGTGCACCGCCTTCAGGGGCACGTTCAGTGCCCGCGCGATACATTCGTATATCTGATTCCACGTCAGCACCTCGTCCGACGTGATGTGCACCGCCTCGCCAATGGCGTGGATATTGCCCATCAAGCCGACAAAGCCTTTAGCGAAATCACTGCTGTGCGTCATCGTCCACAGAGCCGTGCCGTCGCCGTGTATAATCACGGGTTTGCCGTCGAGCATACGCTTCAGGACTTGCCACGAGCCGTTTGTGCCGTGCACGCCCAGCGGCACTTTGCGCTCGTCGTAGGTGTAACTTGGGCGCACAATCGTTACGGGAAACTGCTCGTTGCGATAGGCATCCATCAGCAAATTTTCGCACGCAATCTTATCGCGCGAATACTGCCAATAGGGATTGGCTAAGGGCGTGGATTCCGTCACACGATAGTGCGAGAGCGGCTTTTGATAGGCTGATGCCGAACTGATAAAAATGTATTGGCGGGTTTTTCCCGTAAACAACCGCACATCGCGCTCCACATCCGGCGGCGTGAAGGCGATAAAATCCGCCACGCAATCGAACGACAAATCGGCAATGAGCGAAGCCACCTTCGCCTCGTCGTGAATGTCGGCAACGAGCAGATGCGCCCCTGCGGGCAAAACATCATTGCGCGTCCCCCTGTTGAGCAGATACAAATCGTGCCCCTGAGCAATCAGCAATTTGGAAATGGCGGTGCTGATAGTGCCTGTGCCGCCGATAAAAAGTATTTTCATATTTATTTCCTCCAAAGTTTATTCATATCTTCCAAAGTCTTCCCTTTCGTTTCAGGCACCCATTTCCATACAAATAGTGCCGCGAGGATGCAGACGGAGCCGTATAAGCCGTAGGCAACCATTGGGCTGAAGTCGTACAATGGCTCTGCTTGTTTCTAAGCACACCCACAAAGCCAAGGTATTCGCGATTAACGGCAATGTCGATGTTGATGTCCTCACAGAAACGCTGCAAATGTACGCATTTTTTTGATATAAACAAGGGGGGCAATTCCAATTTTTATTGGAATAAGTTGAATTTTCTGCGTATTACCTTTGGCTTTCATTAAAATAATTTCCAATAACATACAGCGGCACATTCGTCATCCACTCTTCTTGTCTGAAATCGGACAGAGAGGTGCGAATGGCAGTTTGCGGCTTGAACTTTTCGCAAAAAAGTTTAAAACTTTTTGCTCTTAGATTTTCGCCTGCCTTTACTTCAATTGGAATAATGTCGCCATTCTCATTTTGCACGATAAAGTCTATTTCCATACTGTAAGTGTCGGGGGCAAAATAGTTGAGCGCAAGGTCTTCGTTTAGACGAAGTTGCTGAAATACAAATTGTTCGGTCAGTGCACCTTTGTATTCAGTGAAAACAGCCGACCCGTCAATAACGGTTTTTGAACTTAATTTGGACATCGCGCCAAGTAAACCTATATCGTTATGGTATAGTTTGAAAACTGATAATTCTTGATAGGCAATGAGCGGCAATGCCGGTTTTTTCACGCAGTAACATTGTGCGAGCAAGCCTGAATCAAGCATCCATTGTATCGCCAAGTCATATTCTTTGGCTCTTGCTCCTTCTTTTACAACTCCGTAAATAAATTTTCTGTTTTCTTTTGCCAACTGCGCAGGGATACTTTTTGGTGCAACGCCATTCCCAACAGCGAATCGGACGCTATGACGTGATATTGCGGTGCATTTTCACAAAAATACTTGAGCGAAGTAATTCCCTTAGGTGCAGATTGGATTTCATCGAACACGATAAGCGTTTCCGCAGGTTCAATCACAAACCCGACGAACGCTTGCAGTGCAGTAATAATGCGCGAAATATTAAAATCCGATAAAAACAAGTCCTGCAACTTTGTTTCCTCTTCAAAATTGACATACACCATCTGTTTGTATTCCGCACTGCCAAACTCTTTCATAAGCCAAGTTTTGCCAACCTGCCTTGCACCTAAAAGGATAAGAGGTTTTCGTTTTTTACCTAACTTCCATTGTATCAAAGTATTAATAGCATTTCTATACATTTATTAGAGGTTTAATTTGTGAATTATTACATTTATTTGAAGTAAAATATACTGCAAACATACATTTTTTTGAACTATTTTTGACTGCAAATATACACTTTTTTTGCTTGCAAAGGTACTGTTTTTTTGTCAATCAAAGCATTTTTTATTTCATTCCTTTCACAAACTCCGCCACAGTGAGCCGATGCACTCCAAGTATGCGGGCAATAGCACTCTTTGACACTCGTTTGTCAATTTTGCCAATTCAAAAAAATATAGTAATTTTGCATACTATTATATGTAATATTCATAATTAAAAATACAAAAGTATGGCAACAGCATTAGTTCAGGCACGAATAGACCCTGTAATCAAAGAAAAAGCGGAGGCTTATTTTCATTCATTCGGAATGGATAGTGCCACTGCTATTAGAATATTTTTTGCCAAAGTATCGGAAACGGGGTGCATACCATTCACAATCGGGGTAGATTCTGAAGATGCGTATGACGCTATGATAGGAGAGCAGGCATACGCAGAGTATGTAGCAAGTGGTAAACAATCACGTCCTATTTCAGAATTATACAAAAAATATAATATTTTATGAGCTATAGCCTTTCTTTTTCAGATGAATTTGATAAAATGTATCGTATTGGCACTCAACACTGCACATCGAAAAGATATTTACAGATAGTTTATTGATTGCCATTTCTGCATTTCCCCGAAGTGGGCATACAGTTTGAACAACGCCAAGAATTGAATCTGACTTGTTTTGAGGCAAATATTAGCCAATGCCACCGCAAACATTTAGCAGAGGCAATTGCCAATCTACCCGAATTTGATTATGAATTAAAACATATCTAAAATGGCACTAACCAAAGTATTGATTACAGTAATGCTAAGACCAGCCAACTTATGATTGAAGACTGGGAAATCGGGCAGTTATATTGGAATTGCCTCGCTAAATACGAAGGCGATGAAGCGAAAGCCGTTGCTGATGTCCGCAAAAAGTATTTTGATGACTTTGCCAAAACAAAAGATTTGCACTTGTTTCTTGGAACATCACAAGTCCATCATTTCCCGTCCAGAAATCCATTTATGATTATTGGGACTTTTCATCCGCAAAAAGAGTTAATGGGGAGTTTGTTTTGATTACGTCCCGAAATTATACTCGTTTTTCTTTTTTAATTGCTTTTCAAATAGTTTCATTTCGTCCTCTTTGAGAAACGGGAAAGTTCTATATTCTAAATCCTCTAAATGTGTTTGAACGTATTTCCTTTTTCCCTCATTGTTTCGTGTCCCTTGTCCTAACGGAGGAGGCAAAAGAGATGACATTCTATACGCACAGTTTTTCCCGCTACCAAAAAGAACAAATTTGTTTTCTTTTGCATTTCGCAATTCATAAACGCCACAGCCAAAGGGTGCAAAAAGATATTCGCCTTTACCGGGATTTGGAAACTTTTTCCATTCTGACCATTCAAATTTCTGTTTCATAATCTATTATATTTTTCTTCGCTTGTTTCAAAGTCTGGCTCTATGATTTTTACTTCATCATAAGTCAAACTGTATAATTTGTAAACCAAGTACATCTTTTATTCCTCGCCCGACAACCTAAATTCTATTTCATAATTCTTAATAAAATCCTTTTCCTCTTGCGTTAAACCGTAAAGCGGGCAAATCAAATCATCTATTTGGTCGATTAAATGTTTGGATTTAACTAATTTGTATTCCTTTAAGTTAGCATATCTTTTTGAGCCTTCTCGGGGTGGAATTGCATTTTTTTCTATATCTATTAAATAATCAGAATATATCCTTGATAATTCCGCCTTACCATCTATCAATTGTTGAGGAATTGTAAATGAATCAATTTCTGACATTCTTAAATTTCGATTATCGCCAAAAACTTGACAATACCAAAAAAATAAATTACTGCTCAGTATTGTTCCAATACAATTTGCAATATCTTTATTTTTAAGTAATAGTGATTTTTCTGCAGAGGAATTTGTTGTGTAATTTGTTATTGTATAATAATATAAGTTACCTGCACTTCTGTAAAATATGGGACTTCCTTTGGTTTTTTTTAGCAAAGACGTGACAGGAATATTGTTCTTAGAAAATAAGATTTTATCCAAAATAGCACTCTCAATTTTATCGCTAATTTTAGGTATTCTATCAAGGTGAATATTTTTACTTGCTTCAGTAAAGGACATTTTATTAAGCAATTCTTGTAATGATATATCTTTATTCCATCTGTTCATTTTTGTTGTTAAAATAGATTGACAAAGTTTGTTGTCTTTTGTAAAAAATATAATAGAAGTGCGTGACGCAGAATTTGGAAATATTTGTTTTGGTCTAAAACCATAAGACGAAATTTTTATTTTACTGCACCCAGACATTATTACTTTATGTAACCCCGTCATTGAATCCATCGAAATAACCGACATGGGCACAATATAATTCAAACTTCCGTTCTTTACTAACAAATCAAACCCTTTCTCAATAAACAAGGAAAAAGTATCTAATGACCCTTTTTGGATTGGACCCATTTTTATATTTGAGTTCGTTTTGGCGGATTTGTACTGTGTCTTAAAATACGCTTTTTGTGCATCGGGATAACTTGCCCCATACGGTGGATTTCCAATCACAATATCAAATCCGTCCGCAATGCCAAACATAATTGCGGTGTCGAAAAACGGCGAGCAATAGCAGACATTAAATGGATTCCACGCAAGGATTTTATCTTTTACTCCACTATCATTTCCAAAATGCGGGTCGGACAAAATTTCTCGCTTTTTATTTTCAAAATTGTTTTTTATCGTTTCTTTTTCTTTTGGTGTTTTAGCTGTAGTAAAAGGCGTAAAAATTTGAGCAAGTTCACGAAATGGTTGAGTGAAATCAAACAATTCTCCTTCTTTTTGTTTCAAATCTATTCCAATTAGCGAATTTGCTACAACAAATTTTGTTTCAAGGTTAGGCAACACATCAAAATCTTCGGGGCGTTGGGGTGTAGGGTAATCTACCAAGAGCGAAATAAAGAAACGCAGTTTACTTATTTCTACTGCAATATTCTGTATATCAATGCCATAAATACAATTTGTAATAATGTCTAACTTGTTTTTGTAGGTGGTTTTTTGTTCCTGCAATTTTTCTATGGTGCGCACCATCAAATTGAACATACCCATTGGGAAAGCTCCCGAACCGCAAGCGGGGTCAAGCACTTTGAGGTCAGTAATTGCGGCTATTATCTTATTCTTTTGTGGAAAATTCAATTGGTCTTCGTGGTTTTCTATCAGCAATTCTATATCATTCTGTAAATCAGGTAATGTTGTTTTTAAGGTCTCTTTCAAACTTTCCTTGCACATATAATCCACAATTTCGCGAGGTGTATAGAAACTACCTGTTTGTTTGCGAGCGTTATCTTTGGTTTCAGGGTTATATGAGGCAATAATGTTTTCAAAAACAGTGCCAAGCAGTTCGGGGTCGAGGGCAATATCTTGTTCCGTTGGCGTAGATTCTTCGATAGTGAACACGAAATCGTTGAAAAGGTCAATAAGTTCAAAAAATACGCTGTCGCTGATTTTGGCTGGTGTTTTTTCGCTGAAACCATCTATCAAATAGTTGTGAGCGGTGTTGCGATTTCCCTTTTCGTCTTTCCCTTTAAATTTGTAGTCGTGGCATTGAAACAAACCACCATTTACAAAAGGAATTGATTTCGTGAGTTTCAAAAATTCATCCGCTTTGCCAATATTAAACATTGATTTGTAACGAAATACATCAAAAATTCCGTAATCGTTGGGAGTACCAGTATGGAAGCGACGTTCGTCAATTTTTTTGTTCAACACTGCAAAAAACAGATTTTGCAAAATTGCATTGTAATAAGTATTTTCGTTCTTCAGAAAATCAACAGCAAATTCTCTTGTAAAAAACTTATTTTCTATCAATTTCTTTTCTTTCATAAACCACAAAAACATCATACGAATAATAATGCGTATAACGGCTTGTGGTTTGAGTTCCTCGTCAATTTTCTTGCCAAGTTCGCGGCTTGCAGCAGTCAAGTCAATCTCTATAGCGTTGAAACATCTTTGATACCAACCTTCTACTATTAACTTCCCCTGATTGTTATATTTGCCAGCCAATCTTGCGTAGAATGTATCGTTAAGTGTTTTAATATTTAAAACTTTCAGCCACGCCTCGTGCAGTTCATTAAAATTGTGTGCATTATGTTTTGCTAAATTTTCTAAAATGCGTAAATGTCCAGCGTGAGTTTTGTTTTCTTCTACTGAAATATCGCGAAGTATAATGATTTTGCCGACTTTTTCGCCATCGCGCCACGTTTGCTTGTATAAAAAGCGTTCAGGCAATGCCAAAGAAATTTTATTGTCATAATAAAACAGCACTGCCACAGGTTTATGTAAAGATTTTCGGTTGAATGCCCGCGTAATTTCGGAAATTTCGGTACGGTTTGGTGTTTTGTCTAATTGAACAGCAAAAATCATCAATGAATCGTAATTTTCACCCGATTTTGCCTCTGCCTCTTCAAGTGTAACATTGCTGTCGAAAAGTGTATTTTTATCTAAGACACTATCGTCAATCAAACCGGCAAAATACAGCGCAGAAATGTTTACAAACGGCGTTTTGTCTTTGTACAAATTGCCAAGAATGGCTTTTATGTCCAATGTTTGCGCAGTATTGGAATTTAACTTAATGTCCAACTGCCCGAAAAAATCGGTGGTGGCATTAAAAAGATTGTCGGAGGTAAATTTGCTTAAATTCATATTTTAATTTTTTATTTTGTTACCACAAACCATGTTATTAAATCAAAATTTTTTGCCTGAAATTTTTCTTCCGTTTTTTCAGTATAGACGTGGCGTGCCACGTCTTTGTTACCACCCGAAAACATATCTTGAATTTCGGCAACAGCCATAGGCACGGCTTGCGCAGTAATCCAATTGGAAAGTGCATCGCAAAGTCGTTTCAAAGCAACAGTATCGCCATTGTCAATAGGTTTTGGCACAAAACGTGTTTCCAATTTGTGAAAGCGCAGAAAATTGAGAATGTCGTTGCGGTTTTGTAATGTCATTGTAGAAACGGGGCGCGCTCCATCTCCACTGTCCTCAATTGGTTGGTGTAATAAATGGACTTCGTCATAAATCCAATCTTTTGTATCTTCAGGGCGTTTTGGATAACCCAAAACGGCAATTACGCTGTTGGGAATTTGCACATATTTGTCGTGAGGGCTTTTTTTGAAGCCTGTATAAATTCCGTTTGGCATCTGTTTGAAAAACTGCTCTTTTTGTTTGAAAAATTCTAAAAGTTCCTGCCGAAACTGTTCTAATGAGAGATTGTTCAATCCAAGTGTTTCCCCGCTTTCTTCCACATCGTCCCATGTGAGTTGCAGTTGAGCAAGCATTCTTTGTGTTTGCTCCGATAGTAACGGATTTTCTTTAATCATATCTTGGAGTTCGGGGGTCAAATTATCATCTAATTCGGTACCCACCAAAGTCATGGCAGCCATTCGGCTTTCTACACGAGATTTAAGATTAAGATAGTCTTCAAAGTCTTTTGCAGGCCAGAAGTTTATGCCTTTTATAGTTGCATTGGGCGAGCCGAGACGGTCAATACGTCCCATGCGCTGAATGAGGCGCACCGGGTTCCAATGAATGTCGTAGTTGATAATCAGGTCGCAATCCTGCATATTTTGCCCTTCGCTAAGGCAATCGGTGGCTATAAGAATGTCAATCGGATTTTCAATTTGATTTTGGGCTTCTTTACTGCGTTTATCTGTTTGTGTAGCAAGCCATTTTTCCCATTCATTATATTGTTCTGTCAAAGTCAATGATTTATCCGGCACAAAATCCCATTCTTTTTCTTTAAAAAGTTTTGTAACAGGTGCAAAGCGTTCCAAAACAGGTTCAAATTTTTGCCCTGAATAGCCGCTATTGCTTATTGTCGTCGAACCGGTTACACAAGCGACACGATTGGGATATAGGTCTTTAATGTTGTCGTATAGGAATTTTGCCGTATCGCTATAAACTGTGAAAATCAATACTTTTTTGTTCGGTTTTGACTGCTTGTCCTTAATAAATTGCAATAATTTTTCTAATTTTTCATCAATAATTGCATTTTCGTTAAACTGTTTTTCAAATTCATTCAAATTTTCTGCTAATTCTCGCAACTTTTTCACATCACTTTCCAAATCTTTTTGAAAGGGTTTAATGTCAGATATTTCGGAGAGTTTGACAGGATTTTTTTTGCCAAGTGTAACTTCTTCCATTGCAGTTTCTTCACGGGCATTTTCCAAATCTTCCACATCATCATCGCTCCACCTCGGTTCAATGCTGCTTTCAGTCTTATTTTCAATGAATTTATTTACTTTTTCGAGCGCATTCTCATGGTGTTTCAATATGTTCTCGACTGTTATTTTGAATGAATACCAACTTGATTCCAACCGTTTGATGAGCAAAATGTACATCATTTTAACCAGGAAACCTTCACGTGCTACTTCGTCTTTCAAAATATCTGTTTCTTTTTTCCTTTCCCTGATATATGCCGAAGGGCGATAAGCCGTCATATTTACCTTAATCGCATCCAAAATATCGTCAAAAGTTTTCAACTTCCCAATATTTGAGGGGGTAATATATTCATTATCAGGTTTTTCTTTTTTCGGAAAATTCATTTCGCCAAATTCGCTCTCTATCATTTTTCGAGTACGTGCAACAATAAGAGCATCGGTCAGTTTAAAGAAATTTTCCTGCAATTTTGCAATAAAATCAGCAATTTTTCTATTCGGTTCTTTAGTCCAATTAGTATAATCGGTTTGCGCTTTTCTAAATAATGTTTCTAAACTCTCAACTTCTAACTTTTCGCTGTCTTTAAATCCTTCATCTTGGCCTTTAACCATCAACTTAAATTGATTACGAATATCAAGCAGTTTATTGTTGATTGGCGTTGCCGAAAGTTGTAGCACTTTTATGTCTTTATGCTCTTTTTCAGGCTGTAAGAGATTGTTAATCAGATATTCATAGCGCGAAGATTTGTCGTTTCGCAGATTGTGGCTTTCGTCAATAACTAACAGAAGTTTATTTTTCCGTTGGATTCTTGAAAGCGGAAAATCGGGGTAGCGAGCGTCCAAACGCTCGTCCTGTAAATCGGAATGATAGCGCACAAGGTAATCAATATCGTCTTTTTCAAATTTGGAATCGCGGCCGGTTTTGTATTGCAACCAATTGTTTTCCAATTTTTTAGGACATAGCAAAACCACTGTATAGCCTTTTGATTGAAAATATTTCATCACAGCGAGTGCCGTCCAAGTTTTCCCCAAACCAACGGCATCTGCAAGAATTGCCCCATTATAATTTTGCAACATTTTAATCAAACTGATAACTCCCTTTTGTTGATAGGAATAAAGTGTTTGATAAATTACAGTTTCGCTCAAATGGTTCATCTCCTTTTTGAACTCTTCGCTGTTGGAAAAATCCAAATCTTTTTTGAACATTTCATACAAAACCTTGTAATACAAATCTTCGGGCGAATATTCCTTAAACAGATTTTCAATCAGTTCGATAATGTAATCTTTGGCTGCGATTTTTGTTTTGTCTATCAGTTCAATTTTATCCAATGCCACATCTTGCCAAAGAGTTTCAAACCATCGTTGGGTGGCTTTCCAGTCGTCATTTTCGCTGAAAGTGGCTGTGTTGAGTTCAATGTTACCGCTTTCACGCATTCCCAATCCGGCATCGGTGAGGTTGCTGCTGCCGATAATTTGATAATTTTTTCGTGAATCCTTGTCCTTGTAAATATACGACTTGGCATGACAAAAGTTTTTTTGCACCGTTTTTACCTGCACTTTTTCCTGCCGAAGAAAATCAACGGCTTTTCGAGCATTTTGGCTTAATTGCAATGCACTTGCAATTCCTGCATCGCTGTTGAGTAGGTCAATCACTTTGCTTGGTTCGATTTCATCACTCATTAGTTTGCTAAGAACGAGGCGAAATTTTTCCACATCATTGATTTCATTTTTCAGCCAAGCCAATGCATTGACAGAGAAAAAACCTGTAACGAGGTCTAAATGACCTTGTTCAGAATATTTTCTAATAAAATCAACCACTGTATAAGGTTGATTTGGAGCAATTTGAATTTTGTTGTCAAGTAACATAAGAATATTTTTGTTGCAAAAGTACAACTTTTTTATTAATTGTTATTTGTTTTTCTATCACTTATATATCTACCATACTAAATAGAAACCTATCCAACTTATTTCCTCCAAAGTTTACTCATATCTTCCAAAGTCTTCCCTTTCGTTTCGGGCACCCATTTCCATACAAACAATGCCGCGAGGATACAGACGGTTCCGTATAAGCCGTAGGCAACCATTGGGCTGAAGTCGTAGAGCGGCGGGAATGTCGATGAAACGATGAAGTTGAATATCCATTGGAATGCCACCGCTATCGCCACCGCCTTGCCGCGAATGGTGTTGGGGAATATCTCGGAAATCAATACCCAGCAAATCGGTCCCCACGACATCATAAAAAATGCCGCATACACGATGATGCTCAGCACGGGAACAAGCCCCCGCAAGCCCAAACTGTCGCTAATCGCAACCGAAAAAGCACCGACTGCCATACCTATTGAGCCGATAATCAACAGTGGTTTGCGCCCGAATCTATCCACCGTAACGATGGCGACCACCGTGAACACGATATTCACAACGCCCATAATCACCGTTTGCATCATGCCGCCACCCTCGGCACCGGCACTTTCAAAGATGCGCGGCGCAAAATAGAGCACCGCATTGATGCCGATAGCCTGCTGGAAGACCGACAACAGTATGCCAATCACCACCACAACCACACCGTAAGCGAAGATTTTTTCCGTCTTTTCCTTCGCCGTGGCTTCGATTTCAGACAAAATCTCTTTGGCTTTCGCCACTCCGTTCACCTTCGTCAATACGGTCAATGCCTGCACATTTTGCCCAATCAGCACCAAATAGCGCGGCGTTTTCGGCACAAAAAACAGCAAAAACCCAAACACGGCTGCCACATAAGCCTCCGAGCCAAACATATACCGCCAACCGGTGGAAACCACCCAGGGGTCGGAAACATCATTGACGTGGTTGCCCAAAATCAGATAGTTGACAAAATACACGACCAGCATACCAAAAATAATGGCAAACTGATTGCAGGAAACCAGCGTGCCCCGAATGTTCGAGGGCGCAATTTCCGCAATGTACATCGGCACAATCGCCGAAGCCAACCCCACGCCGATGCCGCCCAAAATGCGATACAGGTTGAAAGCAACCAGCAAATTCAAAGAGGCTGCACCCTCCTCGAAAAACAGAAATTCGGGATGGTAAGACCCCAACGCCGACAGGAAAAACAGCACGGAAGCAATCCGCAACGAATTGCGCCGCCCAAAGCGCGAGGCAAAAATCCCCGAAATGGCACCCCCCAGCACGCATCCAATCAGCGCACTGGCAGCCGTGAAGCCGTGCCAACCTTTCGTGTAAGCAAAATCGGTCGCTTGAAGAAAAAATCCCTCCAAGCCCTTCTCAGCCCCCGAAATCACAGCCGTGTCATACCCAAACAGCAATCCGCCGAGCGTCGCCACCAAGGTAATACTGACGATATACGCCAAATTATATTCTCTTTTATTCCTCATAGATAGTAGTTATTTTTATCCGTCATTGCGGGCTTGACCCGCAATCCCCTGTTCTACATCGCTTTGTAGCCCCACATTCGGTTCTTTCTCAGGGGATTGCGGGTCAAGCCCGCAATGACGGAGTCGGATTAGATATACATATTTACTATCGCCTCATAAAGTTCCTGCTTGCCGCTGATTTGCTTCGGCTCGCCGTTCTTTTTGGCATACGCCACCAAGTCGTCGAGCGAGGCTTTGCCTTCGTCAAATTTCTTGCCTTCGCCTGCGTCGAAAGAGGCGTAGCGGTCGGCGAGCATTTTTTTGTACGGCGATTTTTCCAAGATAGCGGCTGCGGTTTCCAAACCGCGGGCGAATGCGTCCATACCGGCGATGTGGGCGATGAAAATGTCGTCCAAATCGGTGGAGCTGCGGCGCGTTTTGGCGTCGAAGTTCGTGCCGCCGTTGCCCAAGCCGCCGGCTTGCAGGATAACTAACCACGCCTGTGTCAGTTCGTTGATGTCGATGGGGAATTGGTCGGTGTCCCAGCCGTTTTGAGCATCGCCGCGGTTGGCGTCGATAGAGCCTAACAGACCGGCATCGGCGGCGGCTTGCAGTTCGTGTTCAAACGTGTGACCTGCCAATGTAGCGTGATTGACCTCAATATTCAGTTTGAAATCCTTGTCCAAACCGTGTGCGCGCAGGAAGCCGATAACGGTTTCCGAATCCACATCGTATTGATGTTTAGTCGGTTCCATCGGTTTAGGCTCAATCAGGAAAGTGCCTTTGAAGCCTTTGGAACGGGCATAATCGCGGGCGATGGTCAGCATTTGTGCCAAATGTGCCTTTTCGCGCTTCATATTGGTGTTCAGCAGCGAATAATAGCCTTCGCGACCACCCCAGAACACATAATTTTGTCCGCCAAGTTCGATGGTGGCGTCAATCGCGTTTTTGATTTGCACGGCAGCACGCGCCACCACGTCGAAGTCGGGGTTGGTTGCCGCGCCATTGGTGTAGCGTTTGTTGCCAAACACGTTAGCTGTGCCCCAAAGCAGGTTGATGCCTGTTTCGGCTTGTTTTTGCTTCGCATAAGCCACGATGGCTTTCACATTGGCTTCGTATTCCTCAATGGAATTGCCCTCAGCAATCAGGTCGGTGTCGTGGAAGCAATAGTAATGGATGCCGATTTTTTGCATAAATTCAAATCCGGCGTCAAGTTTTTGCTTCGCAATTTCCAACGCAGAAGCACCCTGTGACCAGGGGAATGATTTGGTGCCGGGACCAAACGGGTCGCCGCCGTCGGCACAAAGCGTGTGCCACCAAGCCATCGAGAACTTGCACCAGTCCTTCATTTTCTTGCCATACACTACCTTCTCGGCATCGTAATAACGAAATGCCAGCGGGTTTTTACTCTCTTTTCCCTCAAACTTGATTTTCCCGATTTCAGGGAAGAATTCTTTTGTTGCCATTGTAATATAAATTTATAAAATTAAAAAATAATATGTTGTTCACTTTTTTCTTGCGATAATAAATCTTTAATTATTGCATCAAATTGTTCAAATCCGGATTCTTCGCCGGATATAACACTTTCGATAAACTTTATTTGTCCCTGTTTGTTAATGAAAATGCTTTCCGGATATGGATACGAACCTATATAGTTGATAAAACTATCTGCTTTTGCAATATGTGTAAAATTGAAAGTTTTTTTTCTTAAAAATTTTTTGACTTGTGTTTCATGCTGAAAAGTCATTGCAACAAAATTCATTTTATCCGCATATTTCTTCTGCAACTTATTCAGATTGGGGATTTCATCTATACAGCCGGGACATCCGATAAACCAGAGATTGACCATCATCGGCTTCTCTTGTTGTCCGCCAATCATTATACTGTCGCCGGAGATTGTCACTAATTTTTGAGGTGAAACTATCATATCTAATTTTTCCGATGTTTCCGCTCTGATTATATACTTCGTACCTAATTTTACATCGTATTTAAACGATGCAATCACCGAGTCTCCCGATTTTCTAATGTGATTTTTGAAGTGTATATCTACTTTCGCATTTAACGAATCGCTGTAATGGACTTTCAATTTCTCAGCAAAATTTCGAAATTCCGCTTGTGACAGTATTTCTCCGGTATATAAATTTTCATAAAAATCCGGCTGTTTATGCCGACAACCTGCCAGCACAAAACCACACAATACTATCAATACTAATTTATTTTTACAAGCACTCATATAATATAAGCATTACAAATAATTTTTCCACCGCTCATACGCCTCTTGATATTGCGCTTTTTTCGCTACTTCCGGCTCTATCACCGCCAATTTTTCGAGGCTAGCGAAGGCTTCATTGTTGTCCTTATAGATGCCTGCGCCGATGCCTGCGCCTTTTGCTGCACCTGCTGCGCCGTCTGTGTCGTAGAGTTCGATGGTTGCGCCGCTGATGCTTGCCAGCGTTTGGCGGAAGAGGGGGCTTAGGAACATATTGGCGTTGCCGGCGCGAATCATGCGGATATCCATTCCCATGCCTTGCATAATTTCCATACCGTATTGGAACGAGAAGACGATGCCCTCTTGGGCTGCCCGCAGGATGTCGGATTGGCTGTGGATGTTGAAATTGATGCCGTGAATGGCGCACCCTGTTTCTCGGTTTTCCAAAACACGTTCCGCACCGTTGCCAAAGGGGATGATTGAGATGCCCTTGCTGCCGATGGGCGATTGTGCCGCCAGGGTGTTCATATCGTTGTAAGAGATGCCTGTCGATACGATATTGCGCTTCAGCCACGAGTTGAGAATGCCGGTGCCGTTGATGCACAGCAGCACGCCCAAGCGGGTCTTTTCCGCCGTGTGATTGACGTGGGCAAAGGTATTGACACGCGATTGGGGGTCGTAATTCACTTGCCCCAACACGCCATAGACTACACCTGAAGTGCCTGCGGTGGAGGCTATTTCGCCCGGATTAAAGACATTCAACGAGAGCGCATTGTTTGGTTGGTCGCCTGCGCGATATGTGACCGGCGTGCCCGCCTGCAATCCTAATTCCTTGGCAGCAGCGGCAGAAACTACGCCCTGCACCCCAAAATTCGGTTTGAGTGTCGGGATAAAACTGCGGTCGAAGCCAAAATAATTCAGCACATCTTCCGACAGGGCATTGGTCCGGAAATCCCAAAAGATGCCTTCAGACAATCCCTCGACGGTGGTCACAACATCGCCCGTCAGTTTCATACCAATATAATCGCCCGGCAGCATCAGTTTGTCTATTTGCTCGTAAATCGTTGGCTCATTGGCTTTTACCCACGCCAATTTGGCGGCAGTGAAATTGCCCGGCGAATTTAACAGATGCGACAACGCCTTCTCTTTGCCGATGGCTTGAAACGCCTTTTCGCCATACGGCACGGCGCGGCTGTCGCACCAGATAATCGCGGGGCGAAGCACTTTTTGGCTTTTATCCACGAGCACCAAGCCGTGCATCTGCCACGAGATGCCAATGGCTTTGATGTCCGTCGCCGCCACGCCCGACTGCTTGAGCACGGATTCGTTTGCCAACTTGAGGTTTTCCCACCACGATTCGGGGGTTTGCTCTGCCCAGCCCGCCTTTTCGGCGATGATTGGCATTTCCACTTTTGGGAAAAAGTCCGAAGCAACGATTTTCCCCGATTCGGCTTCCACCAAACACGCTTTGATGGACGAACTGCCTATGTCGTATCCTAATAAATACATATCTATCAATATAATAATATTGGCGGCAAATGTAAAACTTTTTTTTGACATTACCAAATAAAAATGAAAGTTTTTTCTATATTTTATTGAAAACTAATAAATTGTATTGTGTAGATACTACAATAAGAGTGGTGTTAGGATTAAGCCGAAGCAGGGTTAAAAAAACGATACTGGATGCAAAAAGTGGCTTCTTTCCCTGCTTCAATGACGCAGGAGGGGAAATGTGCGTGATTGGGCGCGTCGGGATAGCCCTGCGCCTCCAATGCAATGCCTGCGCAGGGGAAGAAGGGCTGCGACAGGTGGTCGCCCGTATAGACTTGGATGCCGGGCATGGTGGAGTGCACTTCTAACCGTCTGCCCGTTGTAGGCTCGCTGAGCGTGGCTAAATGCTTCAGGTGCTCCTTTGAATTGCTGATGAAGTAGGTGTTGTAACCGTGTTCAAACTTTCTGAAGTCAAACGGGATGTCGGCGACAGGGAGTATCTTGCCCGTTGGCAAAAACGCATCGTCAGTTTCTAAATACTCATCGGCAAAGACTTCCAATTGGTGATTGAGAACAGTTTCCTCGTTGCCTGACAGATTGAAATAGGTGTGATTGGTGGGGTTGAAAACAGTCTTTTTGTCGGAAAGTGCCTTGTATTCAATGTTTAAGATGTTCGTTTCGGTGAGCGTATAGGTGACTGCCAGGCGGAGTTTCCCGGGGAAACCGCCCTCGCCGTCGGCACTTTCGTAAGTGAACTTCACGCAACTGTCGCCCATTATTTCGTAGTCGAAAACCTTGTTGTGGAAGCCGCTGAAGCCGCCGTGATTGGTGTTTGCACCATCGTTTTTCTCCAATTGGTAGGTCGTCCCGTCCAGAGTGAACTGCGCATTGGAAATTCGGTTGGCAAACCGCCCTATCGTGCTGCCCAGATAGAACGGGTTGGTGCGGAATTCCTCCAAAACAGGGTAGGAGAGGCTAATATTATCCAGTGAATATATTGGCGCCGGTATCGATGCCAACGCCATCTCCAACATTTTCGACTGGGACACAAGCATTTTCCCATTGGGCATAGCCAACGCAACAATAGTTGCACCGTAGTTAAACAACTCAACCACAGTTCCATGCCTCATATTCTGCATGTTAAACAGACCAACATCCTTACCATGGTCATCTCCAATTATTCGACTGATAACTTCCATAAATTTTTATTTATTATTCATTGACCGTTTTCATAATGAAATTTTTATATGTGGCTGCAAAGGTAACAAAAAAATTCATATTTTGCTTCAATCACACCGGTTTTATCGCACTGTATATTTCCCGCAGGGGGATGCCTTTTTCTTTCGCCAGACGGCGGGCATCTTCGTATTCGACGGCGATGCGGGACGTGTGATCGTAAAAGGTCTTTTTGGCTTTGACTTCGCCGTAGGACGTGGATACGGTCACGGCTTCACGGGGGAGACAAGTGCGCAGGACGCTGTATTTTCGCACGCCGATGGTCGAGGTCTCGGTGAACAGGATGTCTTCCATCACGGCAATGTCTGCCTCGTCGCAGAGTATGTTGATGCGAGTGGCCGGGCGGCATTTCTTCATGTATATCGGTGAAAAGAACACATCCCGTGCGCCGGCTTCCAGCAGCCGTTCCATCACATAGCCCAGTATTTCCGGGGTTGTGTCGTCGATATTCGTTTCGATGACGGTTGCCGTATCCTGTTCGCTCGTTTTGCTTTCGGTGGTTTCGCCCCAGACCACCCGCAGGAGGTTGGGAATGGCGAACTCTTTTGTTCCCGAGCCATAGCCGGTTTTTAGCACCGACATCTCCGGCATCGGACCGAAGCTTTCGGACAGTTCGGCTATAATAGCGGCTCCGGTCGGCGTCATCAGTTCACCTTCGATGTCTAATTGTTTAAATTCTGCTCCTCTGGCAGCCAGCACTTCCGTCACGGCGGGCACCGGCACGGGTATCGTACCGTGCTGACATTTGACAAATCCGTGCCCGTCGTGCAACACGGAAGCGCAGATTTTGTCCGGCGCGAGCATATCCACACAGATAGCCGCTCCCACAATGTCGATAATCGAATCGACGGCTCCCACTTCGTGAAAATGCACTTCTTCCGGCGTAGAACCATGTATTTTGGCTTCCGCCACAGCCAGCCGCATGAAGATTCGTTTCGCCAGTTCTTTGGCACCTGCGGAGATACCGCTTCCGTCAATGATACGTGCAATGTCGGTCATTGTACGGTGAACATGCGGGTGATGGTGGTGGTGATGAAAGAGGTGCAGCCCTTTGTGGGAGTGAGTATGTTCTTCTTTTTCAACAAGTACGTCCACATGTTTGGCACCAATCCCATGTTTCGACACCTCCGACACGCGAAGCTCCCAGCCGTCCAGATGGAGTTTTTTCAGTTCGCCGGTGAGTTGTTCCGGGTTCACGCCCAGGTCAAGCAGCGCAGAAAGCGTCATGTCGCCGCTGATGCCCGCAAAGCAGTCGAAATAGAGAATTTTCATACGCACAAGTTTGAATTTTTTAACAATTTATTTTATTGATGCTGTTTGCCATGTATGCTGCGCCGAAGCCGTTGTCGATATTTACCGTTGCCACACCGTTGGCGCACGAATTGAGCATTGAGAGCAGAGCGGACACGCCGCCGAAACTTGCGCCGTAGCCCACACTTGTCGGCACGGCAATCACGGGCTTGTCCGTCAGTCCGCCCACCACACTTGCCAGGGCACCTTCCATCCCGGCAATCACGATAATGACGTTCGCCGAAGCGATGATGTCAAGTTTGGCAAGCAGGCGGTGAAGCCCTGCCACACCAACGTCGCAAAGCCGTTCGACTTCGTTGCCGAGAAACGTTGCCGTAACGACTGCCTCGTCTGCCACCGGAATGTCGGACGTACCTGCCGTGATGACCAGTATCTTTCCGCCGCCGGTTTTCTCCACCGGTTGGCGGCGGATGACGATGGTACGCGCCGAAGGATTCCACTCCGCATTCGGATACAGTTTCAGAACGGCTTGCGCCGCTTCTTCCGAAGCTCTGGTCGCCAAAATGTTGCTGTTGCCCGATTCGAGCATGTTTTGAACGATTCCCTCGATTTGAGCGATAGTTTTTCCGGCGCAGTAAATCACTTCCGGACAGCCGTTACGTATCTGCCGGTGGTGGTCGATGACGGCATAGCCAAGGTCATCGAAAGGCTTTGTTTTCAGCCTCCTCTCCGCTTCGTCGACCGACAGGTGTCCGGTCTTCACTTCCTCCAGCATTTTTTTTATCTCCATCGTATTCGCTTTTAATTCATGCTTCCGCTCCGGAATCCTTCCAAATCAAGTGTAACATACTTGAATCCAAGCGACTTGATTTCTTCGACAATCTCCGGCAAGTTCAGGATTGTATCAAAATATTCGCGTGGGGCTTCGATGCGGGCGATGGTTTCGTGCCAGCGTACCCGACAACCTTCCATTCCCCGTTTACGCAGCGTTTCTTCAGCCGCTTCCACAGCTGCCAGCCGTTCCTTTGTAATCTCCACGCCATACGGAATCCTCGACGAGAGACATGCATTCGCCGGTTTGTCCCATGTGGTTACGCCTAATTGCCGGCTGTATCTGCGGATATCGTCTTTGGTCAGTCCACAATCTATCAGCGGGCTGACAACGCCCATTTCCCGACCGGCTTTTATTCCGGGACGATGCGCCGATTGTGCGTCGTCGGCATTCTGCCCGTCAGCCATACAGGTGATTCCGTACCGCTGTGCTGCCTCCAATATCAGGGTGTAATTATTCCGTTTACAGAAATAACACCGCATCCGGCTGTTTTCGGCAAACTCTTTTGATTCAAAAGGGTTCTCCTCGACCACTTCATACCGTACGCCGAGGCGTTCGAGGATATCAATAGCCGTCGCTTTGTCGCGCCGCGACAATACCGGAGAATCAACCAGCACTGCCATGGCGTTGTCGCCCAATACACCATACGCCACGTGCAGGAGAAACGACGAATCTACTCCTCCGGAATAGGCTACACACAATTTTCCGTAAGCCGCAAGCTCCTTTTTGAGATTTTCCAACTTATCCATTTTCAATAATCAAGCAAGTAAATTTTCATATATCACATAACATCCATACACAAAACACAGGGAAGACGAAAGCAGCACCAGAACTGTCCGCAATCCTTTGGAATGAATCAGTTTTTTTGAAAACGGAATGCTGAAAACTCCGGCTACAATCGTCATTCCAACGATGGAGCCGACACCAAAAATCAGCAGATACAACAAACTGTTGGCAATAGTTTCAATCTGCGTCATCACCAGCACCACCAGTGCTCCGCTACCTGCCAGCCCGTGGACAATACCGATTCCGTACGATGTCTTATGCAGGTTTTTCCCTTTCAGGTGAACGTGAACATGAGGCTGTTTATTCGCTCCTGCATGTTCATGGCGATGCGTGTGAATCAGGGTCTGCTCGTTCCGCAGGAAGACACAGAGGCGGTACGAGGCCACAACAACCAGCATCAACCCTACGGCGGCTTCAAAGTAGGCAAACGAACTGTCGGGAATATTCACCTTGAACAATATCATGAGAATCCCAATCAGGAAAATCGTGGACGTATGCCCCAATCCCCAAAAAATACCGTCTTTCAGTGCCGGAAAGATTTTGTTTCGCTGCGACACTATATTCGTCACAGCCAATATATGGTCGGCTTCAAAAGCATGAAGCAACCCTTCATACAAGGCGTACAGCAGCAGCACTATCAATGACAATTGTTCCATCTGTGAATTTTATGGATGCAAATGTACGCAAAATATTTTGATTGGCAAGCGAAAAATGCACATTCAATAAATATTATTCATAATTCGGGTTGGAAATAAAACCGAAATTTTTCATATTCAAAAAAAGAGTACTTTTGTGCAAAATTTATTGAAAAATTATGTCACATTTAGAACTGAAAGAGATGCAATTCTACGCCTGTCACGGCGTGACGGCGCAAGAAAAGAAGGTTGGAAATACCTATATGGTGGATTTGAACATTTATTTTGACTTCTCGCGCGCGACACAAACGGATGATTTGAGCGACACCATCAATTATGCCACTATTTATGAACTGATTGCGCGCGAGATGGCGATTCCGTCCAACCTCATTGAGCACGTGGCGGGGCGAATTTTGCACCACATCCACCTCGCTTTTCCGAAAATTGACCGGTTGGAAATTCGCTTGGCAAAGCAAAATCCGCTGGGAGGCGATTTGAAAGAAGCAGCTGTGTTTCTCCAAAGTACCCGGCGTGTTTAATTGAACTCTCTACGGGGTTCCGTGTGGTGGTGGCGGTGCGCACCCCGCACTGCGCTATCGCTTGTACGGGGTTATCGAAATTGTACCCCATACTTATTATCATCGGCATCGTCAGAAATCAAATTCCACTTGTAATACGGTGTAACTTGTTCTAAATTAGCAGCATTCAGAAATAAACAAGGTATCTAAAACAATTTTCATTGGATTGAAATACGATTGTGTCCACGCATGATTGCTTCCATTTTGGTGCTATCCAAATGGTTGTTTTCCCAAAATTCATCAGTCTGCGTTTTGACTTTGTTTTTATAGTATTCAAACAACACCGACTGCAATTCTTTTAAGTCGTCCTCTCTTTTCGTAACCGAAAACATTTTCAACAAATGCTGCTGAATTGGGTTAAATGGCAAATTTAAAACTGTTGCTTCCATAAAATTTTCAGATTTCCAAACGCAATGAGAAATGTTTAAATTCATTCCTCAATCTTAAACTTGTCTTTACCAATAAAAATAATCGAAGCAAAGCGCACATCGGTACGCTCTGCAAACTCACGCGACTTTCGATATTTCTCCAATTGTGTGCGGGCATCATTCCTTGCTGCGTGCAATGCTTTTCTATCGCCCTTTTTGAGATACTTGAGTTCCCAGACCCATTCGTATTTTATGTCGGGAAGAAGGGGGCTGCGCTGCAAAAAAATGTCGATATAGCCGTTCTCCACTTCTTTTTCGGTGAGCGGCACGTACAACTTGCTCTGAAACAAGCCGTTGAGCAGCATGATTTTGATGTGCTTTTCATTGAAGTGTTGCAAATCGCGGTTGGACAGGCGGCTGAAAATGTTTTTGCTCACATATTCGATGTAGGGGCGCAAATTGCCGTGATGCGCCAATTCCCTGACTGCAGCACTTTGTGCTCGCACATCAATTACAACATTCTCGTTCCAGTCCAGTGTCAACCGTTCCAAATACT
>BNTU01000006.1 GCA_025996835.1 Bacteroidia bacterium | reverse complement strand
ATAGAAGTTAATTCATTATGAATGAAACCATTGCAATGCCTGAAAACATACGGCAAGCATATACCAAGTACAATTCCTACGACCCAAGTTGTTGGACACAAGCCTATTTCGATTATGATTCGGGCGGGTTTAATGTGTATCACACCGAACATAAGTTTTCTCAGACGGAGGGTGGAGGTGATGCTGAAAAAGTTGTTGGAAAAATGCTTGCAAAACATAATGGCAGGCAGGTCGAATTTTTGCCCGAAGGCAAAGATAAATCACCTGACTATAGATTTTGCCGGTCAAACTTGGGATGTCAAATTTATCAATCATGCCAACGAAGAAACCATAAGAAGTTGCATAAAAAATGCTCGAAAAGCCAATAATGTCATTTT
This sequence comes from Bacteroidia bacterium, assembly GCA_025996835.1. GTDB lineage: Bacteria > Bacteroidota > Bacteroidia > Bacteroidales > Azobacteroidaceae > Azobacteroides. The sequence continues at coordinate 59,344 of BNTU01000006.1, read as the reverse complement.
CTATTGGAATTTGGGAACAAACAAATTGGAGGAGTTAAAAAATGCCGTAACGCGGAGCATTGGATATTTTAAAAGCAAAAACAGTTTGGAAAAAATGCCTCATGTCTATTACATGAATCAGATTGGAATGTTAAAACAAATCTATTGAAAAGAGCTTTGGCAGTGAATAAATCCACTGCCAAACTTTGGTGGAGAAAGCGGGGCTATTCGCCCCTTTCTCTTCCCCCGTGAACGACCCCGGATTCGAACCGGCTATCAGACCGCTACTAATCGCTCTTTGATACCGCAAAGGTACAACATCTTTTTCAATCCACCAAACTTTGCCAATTTTTTTTTCAAAAAAATCAAATTTCCGCTTGCCGTTTAAAATATTCTGCTTACCTTTGCCGCGTTGAACAAAGAAATAAAACAACAAAAAATGAAAAGTTAGAATTATCTTCTTTTTAATTACAAAACAAAATGATAGTTGAATTTTCAAAACCCTACTTGAAAGAGTTGTACGAAACAGGGAAAGCGAGTGATAAAAAGCACCGTTTTCAGCCGGAGGTTGTTAATGTCTATAAAAAACGCATTACTACCTTAAAGGAAAAAGCGACAGAGGCTGATTTGTCTCAAATTAAGTCGTTGCACTATGAACGGCTTAAAGGAGATAAAAAAGGATTGTCGTCCGTGAGAGTAAATGACAAATATCGAGTGGAGTTTGCTTTATCTGAGCGTGCAAACGGCGATGCGGTTTTTGAAGTGTGTGATATAACAGAATTATCGAATCATTATAAATAAATTATGTTGATGGAAACAAAATTAACGTGTGGTGACCCTTACGAACCAACACATCCGGGGGAGTTTCTTTTGGATGAAGTTGCCTATTTGAATTTGTCGCAACGAGAACTTGCACAACAAATTGGTGTGCCGTATAAGGTTTTTCATTCCATACTCAAAGGAAAGCATCCTGTGACGCCGGAGCTTGCCGCTCTGTTTGAAACATTAGGATTGGGTTGGAAAGCCAAAGAATTGCTGCACCTGCAGGCGGATTACGACCGTATGAAAGCAACAGGAAAATTCCGCAAGAAAGCGGTGAAAGCACCATTTGCCGCCCTGAGGAAAGTGGCGGCTGTCTTTGCTTGAAAAAAGATTCAGCCACTCATCCACAATTCAAAAATAATGCTTACCTTTGCCGCGTTGAACAAAAAAATAAAACTAAAATAAATGAGCACAAAGGATAAGTTACTCCGGCGTTTCAAAACCTTGCCAAAAGATTTTACTTTTGATGAGTTGGTGGTGTTGCTTAAAAGTTTGGGTTATTGGTTGGAAAATAAGGGAAAAACATCCGGTTCGCGGGTGGTATTTAGAAATAAGAATGGGACTCACAGTATTTATATTCATAAACCGCATACTTCAGGGCAACCAATAAAGGAAACTGCGCTGAAAATGATTTATGATGAATTGATGTTACAACAAATATTAAATTGAGATAGACAATGGAACAGTTAGAGTATAGAGGTTTAAAAGGCAGTGTAGATATAGATGAACCAACGCAAGAGTTTGTTGGTCGGGTGCTTGATTTGCCGGATGCGTTGGTTCTATATGAAGGGGCAACGATGGAAGAACTTGAGCAAGATTTTAAAAACGCTGTGGACGATTACCTCCGAAACGCAGACAGTATGATAGCAGCGCATGAGCATCAATCAACAAACCCATTCGCAGCTCTTAGGAGAATGGCGGCTGTGTTTGCTTGAAAGATTGCGCATTTTCTTTCTATTTGAAAAATTGTTGTAAATTTTGCAGCGTATTAAAAATAAAGATAAAAAGATGAGTTATGAAACGTTAATAAAAGAGGTGCAGAAAGTTCGCTCGCCGGAGCAGCTTGATTTCTTGTACAACATAGTTGTGCTTATGCGTAATAACGGTGCCTTGTTTGACACTGCGGTTTCGAGAGTGCCTGCGTTGCACAAAAAACGTAAGTTGTTTTCTGATTTGCCCACTTATGATTTTGGAAGACCGGTAGCAGACATTATTTCAGAGCTTCGGGAGGAGAAATTATGAAAATTTATTTGGACTCGTCAGCCTTAGTGAAATCAATATCTAACGAGAAAGGCTCGGCGGAGTTTCGCTCTGTTCTGGATGGTTGGCTACAGGAGGGCTGTGGGTTGCCCTATCTTCGGTCAATGGATGCCTTACATGTTGCAACGGCAGAATTGATTCAGCCCCAATTTGCTGTAACTTTCGACGATAAACAAACAATAGCATTCAATGACGTCGGCATTGAAACTTGGAGTGAAAAGTGACGCGGTTTTTGTAAACATAAAAATAATGCGTACCTTTGCCGCGTTGAACAAAGAAATAAAACAACATAAAATGAAAAGTTAAAATTATAAAATAGTGATAATAGAGCTTTTACGCTCTTATTCTCGTTTCCTGAGATCTGCAAAATTTCAAATTGAGGTGAGAATAAGTTGCGAAAGTTCGCGCCGGGGGCGTGGGCTGTTTCGGACTTATTTACACAAGAACGGCAATGCAGAGCCTCAGGAAACAAATAAGCAATCAACGAGCAGTTTAACGCTTATTGTTTGCAGAGTTTAAGAGTTTAGGGCATAAACTTTTAAAACGATGGCAAACAAAAATTTCAAAATTCAGTCAACAAAAATTATCAGTTGCATCAGCAAGGGGATTCAACCTCTTGTTAGTGGTGCGACTTTTTCGTGTGTAATAATAAACATTTTAAAATAAAAGAGTTATGAAAAAGGACAAATTATTTAGTTTTTGTGCTGCAGCCATGCTGCTTGGCACCGGTGCTGCTAATGCAGCAAATGTCGTGGACACGTGGACTTCAGGAAGTACCACGGTAGTGCTAACTGATGACAGTCTCCTCACCGTTAGTGGGACGGGTGCAATGGCGAATTATTCGTATGGCAGTGCGCCTTGGTATTCTTCCCGTGCTGCGATTAAGACGTTGGTCATTAACGAGGGCGTGAGAAGCATTGGAAGTTATGCTTTTTTTGATTGCAGCCGCTTGACTTCGGCAACAATTCCCAGCAGCGTTACCTCTATCGGCGAACGTGCTTTTTATTACGCATTAAAGAAACTCACCATAGAAGACGGCACAACTGCGCTGTCGATGGTAAATGGTTATGTATTCTCCGACTGCCCCATAGATACTTTGTATTTGGGCAGAAATATCACTCCAGCTACTCGTTTCGGCACGGCACTGAAGCAGGTAACCATTGGCAATTCTGTTACAGCTATCGGCGACTACGCTTTTTCCAGTTGCGCAGCACTCACGCAGGTAACCATTGGCAACTCTGTTACAGCTATCGGCAACTACGTTTTTTACGATTGCAGAGGTCTAACGAGCGTAACCATACCCAACTCCGTTTCCACTATCGGCGACTACGCTTTTTCCAGTTGCGCAGCACTCACGCAGGTAACCATTGGCAACTCTGTTACAGCTATCGGCAACTCCGCTTTTTCCGGTTGCGTAGCACTCAAGCAGGTAACCATTGGCAATTCTGTTACAGCTATCGGCAACTACGTTTTTTACGATTGCAGAGGTCTAACGAGCGTAACCATACCCGGCTCCGTTACATCTATCGACGGAGGTGCTTTTTCCGGTTGCACCGGGCTGACTGCCATAGACGTGGATGATGCCAATACAATGTATAGTTCGGTAGATGGAGTGGTCTTTAATAAAAACAAAACTACTCTCGTTCTGTATCCCACAGGCAAGCAGGGTGCATATACCATACCCAACTCCGCTACGTCTATCGGCGACCATGCTTTTTCCGCTTGCAGAGGTCTAACGAGTGTAACCATACCCAACTCTGTTACTTCCATCGGCAGCTACGCTTTTCCCGCCGAAGAATCGCGCTTGAGCAAGGTGATTATTGAGAGCACAACGCCATGGAGCATATCGGGAGGTGTATTTCCTTTTACTACGGCTGATTTGTATGTCCCTGCGGAAGCGGTTGCGGCATATCAAGTAGCGGCTACTTGGAAGACCTTCCGCAGAATATTTGCAATCGGCACAACGCCGCCGCCTGTCACGTGGGAGTGCGGTTCGCCTAATGCCGCAGACGTCACCGCCACCCTCGATACCGAAACGGGCGTAATAACCATTAGCGGCATAGGCGCAATGGATAACTGGGATTATGGCAATAATGCGCCTTGGTATTCGTACCGTTCGCAGATAACCTCTGTGAGCATATCTTCAGGCGTTACTTCTATCGGCGACCGTGCTTTTTATGGTTGCAGAGGTCTAACGAGCGTAACCATTCCGGGTGCCGTTAGCACTATCGGCAACTCCGCTTTTTACGATTGCAGTGGTCTAACGAGCATAACCATACCCAACTCCGTTACAGCTATCGGCTACAACGCTTTTTACGGTTGCAGTGGTTTAACGAGCGTAACCATTCCGGGTTCCGTTACCGCTATCGGCAACTCCGCTTTTTACGGTTGTACAGGTCTAACGAGCGTAATCATACCCAATTCCGTTACAGCTATCGGTGAATCCGCTTTTAATGGTTGCACGGCATTAACGAAACTCACCATAGAAGACGGCACAACTGCGCTGTCGATGGTAAATTCTGATTATTATAGTTATACATCATTCTACAACAGCCCCATAGATACCTTGTATTTGGGGAGAAATATCACTCCAACTACTAGTTTCGGCACGGCACTCAAGCAGGTAACCATTGGCAACTTCGTTACAAATATCGGCAACTACGCTTTTTCCGATTGCAGCGAGCTAACCGAAATAAACATAGGTAGCGGACTGACGAACATTGCAGGTTTACCTACTTCCAATAGTGGGCTAACTGCTATAAACGTTGATGCTGCCAACACAGCATACAGTTCGGAAAACGGCGTATTGTTCAATAAAAACAAAACTATTCTCGTCAGGTATTCTGCAGGCAAACAAGGCGCATATACCATACCCGGCTCTGTTACAAATATCGGAGAATCCGCTTTTTCCGGTTGCAATGGGCTAACGAGCGTAACCATACCCAATTCCGTTACAGTTATCAACAGATCCGTTTTTTCCGGTTGCAGCAGTCTAACGAGTGTAACCATACCCAACTCTGTTACATCGATCGGCGAATCCGCTTTTTCCGGTTGCACAGGCATAAAGAAGCTCACCATAGAAGACGGCACAACTGCGCTGTCGGTGGTAAATTCTGATTATTATTCCTCTAATCGTTATGGATCATTCTACAACTGCCCCATAGATACCTTGTATTTGGGAAGAAATATCACTGCTACATCTGGTCGGTATGCTATGTCGCCTTTCGGCACGGCACTCAAGCAGGTAACCATTGGCAACTCCGTTACAGCTATCGGCGGATCCGCTTTTTCCGGTTGCAATGGCTTGACAGGTGCGCTAACCATACCCGGCTCCGTTGCGGCTATCGGCGAATACGCTTTTTCCGGTTGCAGTGGCTTGACAGGTGTGCTAACCATACCCAACTCCGTTACATCTATCAGAGGCTACGTTTTTTTCGGTTGCACAGGTCTAACGAGCATAACCATACCCAGCTCTGTTATCTCTATCTCCAACTATGCCTTTGCGAGTTGCACGGGTTTGACCAGCGTATATAATCTGAAATATGTTCCGCAGAGCATTAATGGCAATGTATTCGATAACATTGCCATAGGCAACGTGTATTTGTATGTGATAGACAACGACTCTAAAGCGGTGTATTTGTCTGCCAATGTGTGGCAGGACTTCAAACAAGTGCTTGTGGTGGCATCTGTAACGGATCTGTCGCTCGACAAAACGACAGTATCGCTTGTCGCAGGCAGCACGTTGCAAATAACAGCAACGGTATCGCCCGGCACCGCCACCAACCAGAACCTGCTATGGACAAGCAGCAACGCGGACGTTGCTACTGTGGATAACACAGGTAAGGTGACGGCAGTTGCCATAGGCACAACCACCATCACCGCCACCACGTTGGACGGCAGCAACAAGAGCGCAACTTGCACAGTAACAGTAAAAGCGGCAGGCACAGCCATAGAAACAGTTACCGGAGATAAATTGCAGGTACACCCCAACCCCACCACCGGCGTAGTATATGTGAACACCGCCAACGGCGCAGAAATCAAAGTGCACAACCTGAACGGCGAATTGCTGCAAACGACCCGCGAAAGCCGCATAGATTTGTCAGGCGAGCCGAATGGTGTGTATTTGCTGCGGATAGGTGAACAGACTTTGAAGGTGGTGAAAAAATAATCTGAACCACGATTTTCATAAGATTTTCAAGATTTACACGATTATAATCCTGTAAATCTTGAAAATCTTATGAAAATCCCGGTTCAGACAAAATTGCAGTAGAGACGTGGCGCGCCACGTCTGTACAGACAAAAGGATTGGCAGGATTTTTGATAATCCTGTCAATCCTTTAATCCAGAAAATCCTGATTCAGACAAAATTGCCAATACCAAAAAGTTTCGTACCTTTGCGAGAAAATTATTTCAATGCAAGAACGAACATTGGCATTATATTTGGATACATCTGTTATTGGTGGCTATTACGATGATGAATTTGCATTGGATACGCAGGTGCTTTTTCACGAGATAAAAGATGGAAAGTACACTGTTGTCATTTCGGATTTAACGCTACAAGAGTTGATAAAAGCACCGGAGAGGGTAAGAAATTTGTTGCACGACATGGCAATTGATTTTGAAGAAGTTATGGTTTCGCCGGAATGTGTTGAATTGGCAACGGAATATCTGAATGAGGATGTTGTTGGGCAAACCAGTAGAGATGATTGCATCCATATTGCGACAGCAACAGTACATAAGATAGATATATTGGTAAGTTGGAATTTTAAACATATCGTCAATGTGCAGAGAATTAGGGGGTATAATGCCGTTAATATCAAAAATGGTTATACAACCTTAGAAATACATTCACCTAAAGAATTGCGAAATTATGAAGACAAAGAAATTTGACAGCGTAAAAATGATGCGCGACATTAGAAATGGCATTGATGCCGAAATTTCAAAAATGTCGCCAAAGCAAATTTTGGATTATCTGAAAAATGCAAGAAGCGACTACAACAAAGCAGTTGCAGGTTTGTGATTTTTTTTGCTGCGGATATTGCTGCAGCAGTAGAGACGTGGCGCGCCACGTCTGTACCATGATTGCCACGTCTGAACTGTGATTTTAAGATGATTTTTATGATTTGTATGATTGTTTTGAATCATAAAAATCATAAAAATCATCTTAAAATCAAAGTTCAGACAATTTCATAACTTTTCATTACCTTTGCACAAAAAAATTGAAACACAATGATGCTTTTACTCAAGCGTGCGCTTTTTTTCTTTTCTTTGCTTATTGGCTATCCGGCAACCTTGCTTGCTCAGGATAGCGTTTCGGTGCCTGTTGTTGATGCAACCACCCGGTTTTCCGGCAAGCAGTTGATTGTTCCGCTCTCTTTAATCACGGTTGGGGCGGTTGTGGCGGCGAGCGAGCAGGGTAAATCTTTCAACCGGTATGTAAAAGGGGAGGTTGCCGCAATCAGGACACAGCCTATTGGAGCCGATGATTATCTGCAATATGTGCCTGCTGCGTTTTTTCTTGGGTTCGACTTGATTCCCGGCACATCGAAATCGAAGCATGATTTTTACGACCGGGCGTTTATCATGGCTACTGCCTATTTGACGGAGGTTGTGCTGACACAAACTGTCAAATATGCCGTCCATTCGCCCCGTCCGGATCATCCTTCGGAAACCAATTCGTTCCCATCCGGTCACACGGCAACGGCATTTGTGGGGGCTGAGCTTGTGCGGCGGGAGTATTGGGACGATTCGCCCGTTTATGGCATCACGGCTTATGTCGTGGCAACGGGGGTGGGTGTGTTGCGGGTCTATAATGAGCGGCATTGGGCTACAGACGTCATTGCCGGTGCCGGTTTTGGCATTCTGAGTGCGCAAATAGGGTATTGGCTGCTGCCGATTAACAAGCGACTTTTCCGCTCCAAAGACAGACAATTAGCATTTATACCTTATTATACAGGGCCGCAGGGAGGCTTGAGCTTGTCTTATCAATTTTAGAACCCCAAAAAGAACAGTAATTCAAAAAAAATGCCTAAATTTGTACCCAATTTCAAAGAAAAATGGATGAACAAAGTTATCAACAAGTTATCAACATATTACCCCCCCCCCCCCCATAACTCACTGATTATCAATGAGTTAAAGCGGTATTTTTCAAGCATATTCAAGGTTAGAGCCTTGTTGTGGCTGTTTTTGTGTGTAAATACTTTGCAGGCACAAGGTAATGACACGGTGCTCTACACTGCCCCGAATTGGCACGAGAGCATCACCAACATCCCCGGCGATTTTGCAACGGCAGGAAAAACACTGTTCAGCACGAAAAGCATTGTGCCATTGAGCATTATAGCCGGTTCAACCGCTGTTTTGTATCTTCTCGACAAGCCTTTGGTGGATGGCGTGCAGCAATTCAGCCGCTATATTGGATTAGACCGCGCGAATAAATTTGAGCCGGTGATTCAAATCGGCGGTGTGAAAGTGATGGAACGCCCCGGAAATTTGAACACCGGATTTTACTTTATCGGCGAAGGGTGGACAAGCATCCTGATTTTCGGCGGCATAGGCATCCATGGCGCGGTTACGGATAATACCAGGGAGGTACGAATGCTGAGCCAGGCATTAGAGGGATGGATTGAAATAGGCATTGTGTGTCAGCTACTTAAACGCTCATTTGGGCGCGAAACGCCGCAACAGGCAACCACAGACCGGGGCACATTTCGTCCCTTTCCATCGCTCGTCGACTACCAAAAGCAAGTATCCAAATACGATGCCATGCCGTCGGGACACATGGCTACGATGGCGTTTACTGTTATTTTGCTTGCCGAACATTATCCTGACAACCGCTTAATCCGCCCCGTAGGTTATTCATTGATAGGCATTTGCGCACTTTCGATGTTGAACAACGGCGTGCATTGGGCGAGCGATTATCCGTTGGGCTTCGGCATCGGTTACTTGTTTGCCAAAATAGTTGCCCAACGCGGGCGTGTGCTGCAAAGTGGTGCTAAGTCCAATAGTCTGCTGAATCGCATGGATGTGTCGCCTGCAATACTGTTTGACGGCTATAGCGGCGGCAGCGCAGGGCTAAAATTGTCGCTGACATTGTAAAACTTACCGGTTTTTCTCAAACACCGGCGTCTGAAATTTGGAACTTGCCAGGATGCGCTCCACCTTGTTGATTTCGAGGAACGATGTGCCGCTGCCTGCGCCCAAACTGCCGCTGAGGTATGCCACCAAGTCGGTACGTTCAATCATTTTTTTGTCAAGCAGCTTGTTTAACGCGTCCAACAGATATTGCATGGGGTCGATGTTTTCTTTTTGATATTTTGCCCACACGCCGTAGGAGAGGGACAATGCGCGGGTGGTTTCTTCTTTGTAGCAGATTGCCAAAACGGGGGCTTTGCCTCGGAAAGCGGCGAGGTTGCGCACCGTGCGACCGCTGTAAGAATCTGTTACAATGGCTTTTACGCCCAATTTGGTGCTGGATGTTACCGCCTGTTTTGCCAAAAACGAAGTTACGTCCAAATCGTCGTCGGGAAATGGCACGCGGATGTCGTTTTCCAGCAGTTTTGTCTTTTCGGCTTCGCGTGCAATGTTCGACATCATGCGCACCGACTCCACAGGGAATTTGCCGTAAGCCGTTTCGCCGCTCAGCATGATGGCATCGGTGCGGTAGTAAATGGCATTGGCAACGTCTGTCACCTCCGCGCGGGTGGGTCGCGGGTTGTTAATCATCGAATGAAGCATCTGTGTCGCCACAATCACCGGTTTTTTCGCGGCGATGCACTTGCGAATCAGCACGCGCTGCAAGCCGGGTATTTTTTCCTGCGGCACCTCAATGCCCAAGTCGCCCCGCGCAATCATAATGCCGTAAGCCACTTTCAGAATTTCGTCGATATTGTCCACGCCCTCCTGATTTTCGATTTTCGCGATGATTTTGATGGGGCTATTGTGCTCGTCCAAAATCTTTTGAATGTCCAGCACATCTTGTCGGGTGCGCACAAACGAGTGGGCGATGAAGTCGATTTTATTTTCGATGGCGTAGAGGATATTCGCGCGGTCTTTTTCCGTCAGCGAGGGCAGACTGATGCGCACGCCGGGGATATTCACACTCTTGCGACTGCCGAGTACGGCATCGTTTAACGCCTCTATTGTCAGGTAGTTAGCATCTTTTTTGATGACCTTAAATTCGAGTTCGCCATCGTCAATCAGCAGCACGTCGCCAATTTTCAGGTCGTCCGTGAGGTTGGTGTAATTGACGGAGATAATCCGCTTCGTTGTTTTTTGGTTGGGTGCGCCCTGAATGCGCAGCACATCGCCCGTTTTGAACGCAATCGGCTCGTCGCACACGGTAGTACGCACTTCGGGACCTTTGGTGTCCATCAAAATACCGATTCGGTTGGAAACGGCACGCACAGCGGCAACAATTTTGTCAAAGCCCTCCTGAGCGAGATGCGCCGAATTCATCCGCACCACATTCATACCGGCTTCAAATAAATCGCGCATAAAGTCCACATCACACCGTTTGTCGGACACTGTGGCTACTATTTTCGTCTGTTTTAACATATCATCATTCCTTTGAGGGTGGCAAAGGTACGAAATTTTTTAATAACTTTGCCGCTCATTATTCACGGAACGATATTCACAGAACGACATTCACAGAATGACATTAGACGACTACATATTGGCTCACATCGACCCTGAGGGCGAGCAGTTGGCACAACTTAACCGCGAGGCGCATCTGCGGTTGCTTCGTCCGCGTATGATTTCGGGGCATTTGCAGGGGCGGATTCTCAAGATGCTGGTGCGTCTACTCCAAGCGAAGCGTATTTTGGAGATTGGCACCTACACCGGCTATGCCACGCTGTGTTTGGCGGAGGGGCTTGCGGCGGACGGCGAAATTCACACCATCGAAAAAGACGATGAAATGGAGGATTTCATTCGCCAAAACTTCGAGAAATCGCCGCTTTCTCCGAAAATTCACCTGCATCTCGGCGATGCGCTGGATGTGATTCCAACGCTGGTCGGTATGTTTGATATGGTGTTTATTGATGCCGACAAGCGATTGTACTGCGAATATTATGATTTGATTTTCGACCGTGTCAATGTCGGCGGACTGATTGTGGCGGACAATACGCTGTGGGACGGCAAAGTGCTCGAACCGCCGCCTCATTCGGGCGACAAGCAAACGCAAGGCATCATTGATTTTAACGAAAAAATCAAACAAGATACGCGCATTGAAAAAATTATCGTACCTTTGCGCGATGGATTGACCCTGATTTACAAGGGAACATCCTGAAAATGAACTTAATTATCAGTTAAACAGTTATTTATGAATAAACATTTTATTTATTTAACACTCATAAGTATTATGATGGTTACAGCAGGTTGTAAAAACGACAAAGTGAACGGTATTGAGGTGTCTAATTTGGACACGACGGTGGTACCCGGAGATGATTTTTACCGGTTCGCATGTGGCGGCTGGATGGATTCTCACCCCTTGGAAGCACAGTATGCGCGCTTCGGCACGTTCGATGCGATGGGCGAGAAAAGCAAGGAGCAAGTGCGCGCTCTGATTGACGAGATTTCGCAAAAAACGAATACACAGGGCACTGTGGCACAGAAAATAGGCGACCTCTACAGCCTCTCTTTAGACAGTGTGCGCCGCAACGCAGAAGGCGTGAACCCCCTCCGTCCCTATCTGGCGCAGGTGAACAACCTCACCGACAAGAAAGCCCTCGCCGCTACTTTGGCGTGGATGAATCACAACGGTTATGCCGCGTTTTTCTACGATGGCGTGAGTGCTGACGACAAAAACAGCAACCTCAACATCTTCCACATCGTGCAGGGCGGTATTTCGCTCGGCGACCGCGACTATTATCTGCAACAGGATGCGCGGATGCAGGAAATTCGCACCAAATACGTGGAAGCAATCGAAAAATTGTTCGCCTTGGCAGGCTACACGCCCGAAGACGGCAAAAAAGCATCGGCTGCCGTGCTGAAAATCGAAACGCAGTTGGCACAAGCCGCGTTCCCCCGCGAAAAACGCCGCGACCCGGAGGCTAACTACCACAAAATCAGCACCGCCGAATTGGCAAAAATAGCCCCCGAATTGGATTGGACAACCTATTTCAAAGACCTCGGCATCCCCGAAATCGAAAGTCTGGATTTGGGGCAGATTGAGCCGCTGGAAGAAGTCAATAAAATCATCCAAAAGACTGATTTGCAGGACATTAAATATTACCTTTCGTGGAAGGTCATTTCCGGCTCGGCAGGTGCGTTGAGCGATGACTTTGCAGATGCGAGTTTCGACTTTTTCGGCAAAGTGCTGCAAGGCAAAGAGGCACAACCGGAACGCTGGAAACGCGCTGTGAATGCCATCAACGGCAATTTGGGTGAAGCAGTAGGGCAACTTTATGTTGAAAAACACTTCCCGCCCATCGCGAAAGAAAAAATGCTCGGATTGGTCAAAAACCTGCAAACAGCATTGGGAGAACGCATCACCAGCTTGTTTTGGATGAGCGAAGACACCAAAGCCAAAGCGCATGAAAAATTGGATAATTTTCATGTGAAAATCGGCTACCCCGACAAGTGGCGCGACTATTCCGAACTGAGCATCGACAAGTCAAAATCCTATTTGGAGAACCTCATAGCAGCGGATAATTTCCATTTCAACTACGAAATCAACAAGTGGAACAAGCCCGTGGACAAGGACGAATGGCACATGACCCCGCAAACGGTGAACGCCTATTATAACCCCAGCACCAACGAGATTTGCTTCCCCGCAGGGATTTTGCAACCGCCGTTCTTCAACATGGATGCGGATGATGCGGTGAACTACGGTGCCATCGGCGTGGTGATTGGTCACGAGATGAGTCACGGCTTCGACGACCAGGGTCGCAAGTTCGACAAAGACGGCAACCTGAACGACTGGTGGGCACCCGGAGATGCCGAAAATTTCAAAAATCAGGCTCAAGTGCTGGTCGATTTCTACGACAACATCATCGTTTTGGACGACACGCACGCCAACGGGCAATTCACATTGGGCGAAAACATAGGCGACCAAGGCGGTCTGCAAATAGCCTGGCAAGCCTATCAAAACACCCGAACCGGCAAGCCCACCCTCGCCCCAATTGACGGCTACACCGATGCGCAACGCTTTTTCATAGCCTACGCCACCGTGTGGGCAGGCAACATCCGCAACGAAGAAATCCTCCGCCGCACAAAAACCGACCCCCACGCACTGGGACGTTGGCGCGTAAACGGAGCCTTACCCCAAATAGACGCATGGTACGAGGCATGGAACGTGACAGAGGAAAATAGTTTGTTTGTCCCGAAAGAAAAGCGCGTAGCAATTTGGTAGCAGTTACCAGTTACCAGTTACCACAAAAAAATTTGGAGATTCAAAAAAAAACTGTACTTTTGCAGTCACAATTGGTAACTGGTAACTGGTAACTGAAAACTGGTAACTGAAGAAATTGTCTTGTGGTGTAACGGTAGCACATCAGATTCTGGTTCTGCTTGTCTGGGTTCGAATCCTAGCAAGACAACAAAATTCATGAAAGACTTGTAAACTTACGCTTATGAATACTGTACATACAAAAGAGAATTATAACTCTGACATTCGCACCGCCACCGGAGTGAATGTCAATCGGTGCTATCAGTGCGGAAAATGCTCTGCCGGATGCGCTGTGGCGGCGGAAATGGATTATCCGCCCAGTTTGACGATGCGCATGCTCCAGACGAATGACGTCGGCAATTACAACAAACTGCTTGCTTCGGAAGCGATTTGGCTGTGTGCTTCCTGTCAAAACTGCCTGACGCGCTGTCCGATGGAGATTGACATTCCCAATTTGATGGACTATTTGCGCGGGCAATCCATTAAGGGAAAGAAGGTTAGCAAAAAAGCAAGCAACATTATTTCGTTCCACAAAGCGTTTCTTGATTCGGTCAAATACACCGGTCGCCTCTACGAAATTGGGCTGGTGGGTGGCTATAAGCTGCGGACACTCCACCTCGTGCAGGATATGGATGTGGCACCTAAAATGTTCCTTAAAGGGAAACTCCCGCTGATTCCGGAACTGGTGAAGGACGGGAAGCAAATAAAAACAATCTTTTCAAAAACAAAAGCATGAAAACAGGATTTTATCCGGGCTGTTCGTTGAAAGGCACTTCTGCGGAATACGCTCAATCGACATTGGCATTGGCAAAGGCGTTCGATATAACTCTCGAAGAACTTGTTGATTGGAACTGCTGCGGGGCAACGGCGGCACACAATCTCAATCACGAACTCGCAATAGCACTGCCCGCCCGCGTGTTGGCATTGGCTGAAAAACAGGGATTTACGGAAATTGTGGTGCCCTGCGCCGCCTGCTACAACCGTTTGACGGTGACTCAACATGAACTGAACGAGGATGACGAGTTGCGGGGGGAAGTTTCCAAACTGCTCGAAATGCCGCTGAGCGGTAAGTTGCAGATATTGAACGTGATGCAGTTTATCGACAAATACATCGCCGACAAGATAGAGGCAAAAGTGGTGAAACCGTTTGAGCAAAAGGTGGTTTGCTATTACGGCTGCCTGCTGGTGCGCCCGCACGACATCCTGCAATTCGACCGCTTGGAAGACCCGCAATCAATGGACGAGCTGATGCGAAAAATCGGAGCAACCTCCCTCGACTGGGGCTACAAAACCGAATGCTGCGGAGCCGGATTTTCCGTGTCGCGCACCGATATTGTAGCCAAACTGTCGGGCAAAATAGTAAAAGATGCGATAGACAGGGATGCAAAGGCGATTATAGTGGCATGCCCCATGTGTCAATCCAATCTGGATATGCGCCGCTCGCACATCGACAGTTATCTGCACCAAAAAACGGATATTCCGGTGCTGTTCATCACACAGGCAATTGGTTTGGCGGTAGGGCTGAGCGAGCAAGAGTTGGGGTTGCAAAAGTTGTTTGTGGTGCCCAATAGTTTAAAATTTGGCACTGCAAAGCCGATTTAGATTAGCCCCATCTCCACCAGCTGCACAACGCGCTCTGTGGCGGCATCTTTGCCGGTTGGGTCGTAGTTCGATTTCAGGCTGGCTCCGAACAGACCTGCGAATATATTCCAAAAACCTGCTCGCAGGGGTCCGAGAAAGGCTTTGAGGATGACGTAGGAACTTTGGTTGCATTCCCTGTCAATCAGTTTGATAAGTAACTTGCCCTGCGTGAGGGTCATCTTCTTCATCACGGGCTTATATTCGGCAAAAAGTTCTGTTTCCATACGTTGCATGTGGGCTTCACGCAGTTGGTCGTTGGGCAGAGTTTGCATATACTCGTATGTTTCAATCAATGTCGCATGAATCATTTTGGCATAAGGCAAAGTTTTTTTTACATCGCGCACCAGTTTAGTATATTTCTCAGCCTGCTTTTTATCCTTAAACTCCTGCTTGGGATAAATATACACATCACCAAAAGTCAAAGTCTTAATCGCCCCATCATCCACCTGCACCACTCCCGGAATGCTGTCGCGAAAAGTCAGCGATGGCGAGTTTTGGGCAAAAACGGGTGAGGGGAGGATAAAAGGTAAAAGGTAGAGGGCAAAAGGTAAAAGGTAGAGGGTGAAAGGTACAGGGTGAAAGGCAAAAGGGAAAGTGCGTTTCTTGCACCCTACACCCTGCACCTTTGACCCGTAATTCGTAACTCCTAACTCATAACTCATAACTCATAACTCCGAAGAGTGTGTTGCTAAATAAGAATTGTAATATTGTGCTTCGCCCGTAACCTCCTGCCCCAGCCAGTCCGGTTTTTCAAACGGCTCGTCTTCTGCTTGGAGTTCCAGTTCCGCAATCACTAAGCCCTCATGGTTGCCGTGGAACACATCCACTTCAAACGTATGACCGGCAAAGGGGACATAATGCCGCTCCTTGTCAATCATGCCGGGCTGCGCGAGGGGCAACATTTTGCGTGCATCCGCCACGGGAATAGGGTATTCAAACTCCAACCGCGAACACCCGTCATCGTCGGTAGCACCCTTGACGGTGAGATATGCCCCGGCATCTTTGATACGCACACGCATCGTACACGCCTTTGAACTCATCAAATAGGCTTGCACAATTCGCTCTTTTTTCACCGCGTCCGGATAAAAATCACCCTTTACCAAGAATTTACGCTCTATTTCTATGTTTTTTCCCATCGTTTTTGTCGTTTTTAGCAAAACAGCCGATCATCACTGACCAGCTGCCCCTATATAAATTAATCATTTCTTTCGGGTGGAAAATGGGGCTCGAACCCACGACCTGTTGAACCACAATCAACCGCTCTAACCAACTGAGCTATGACCACCATATTAGTTTTCACGCCGCAAAGGTACAAAACATTTTTGAATTACCAAAAAAAGATTTAAAACTAACATCCTACTATCGTAACGATTTTCCCCTCCACCGTTTCTGTTTTGAGATAAATTTTAGCATCCCAATCTATATCGGGGCGGCGGTCGAAGATAAGTAGCCAACCCTCTTTGGCACCTAATCTGTCCATATAGCCGAGTATTTGGGCATAGCTGTTTTCTTCTGTTTTGGCACTGCGGCGGAGTTTCAGTTCGACGGGATATTTTTGTCTTTCATATTCTACGCACAAATCTAAACGCTTGTATCCTGCCGCAAATTCGCGGATGATTTGCCCGCCACCATTGACCACGCGTTGCAGGAAAGCCTGCAAAATCAGATGTGGTGCAGCCTCTCTGTATTTGTAGCGGTCTATCCATATCTCGCTGTTTTCGCGCCAAAAGGCTTGAAAATCCTGCATGAGACAAGTCATGTCGATATGCCCGTTTTTCAGATAGTGGGGCATTTGTTGGGGATATTTGCTTTCAAACAAATCTTTCTGTGAATCGGCACTTAATGTACGGATGATTACTTCGGCATAAATCGGATTGGCAGGCATGATAATCCCTTTATTCTCCTTTATCAGCCCAAGGTCTCTGGTGTAGAGATAGTCGTCCGACTGCGTATGAATTTCCGACAATTCGCCAATGATGACCGGCTCCATCACTCGCCGCACGCGCTCCTCTTTAAGCCGTTCGAGCAGGCTGTCGATATGAGTGTCGCGCCGCAGGATGATGGTTTGGATGGCTTGTTCCACCAATTCGGCAGTCACCGGCTTGGTATAATCAGATTGGAGCGTTTCCACAATCACCTCGCGGGCAATGGCGTTGACCAACCACGGTTGTCCCTGCGTTTGCCTGAGAACCAAGTCGATAGCTTCTTGTTCAAACACCTGCCCTGTTTCCGCAGTATGTTGTCCGTACAATTCTACTGCTTCCTCATTTGTAAAATTGCTAAAAGTCATTGCTTTTGTAATCACATTAAACGGACTTGCGCTACCAAGTGACTCGCTGTCGGGACGGATTTTTGCTTTGAAGTCGCGAATATTGCGCATGCCCACCAAGGCGATTGAATGGACAAACGGGGTATTACCGCGCGTATTGTAACCGTCTCTCAATTGCCGAAGGAAAGTAATCAATGTACCCTCACTCAGGCAGTCGGCTTCATCGAAAAAGATGATAAGTGGCTTATCTAATGACATACAAAAAAAAGTCAACTCATCAGCCAGCACACCGGCATAATTGCTGTAGTCAGCATCTTTGGCAAATGTTTCTCCTTTGGGTATGTTCGAAAAGCGAAATTTTGATTGCATCCGCTTGACTATCACCGGAATGCCTTCCTTCGGTTCAATAATACCCTGCGCCACTTCCAATGAGCAATAAAGTGCATAATACTTGCCTTCATGGTTGATGCGGTTAACCAAATCAAGCAGCAGAGTTGTCTTGCCGCTCTGCCGAGGAGCGTGAATCACAAAATACTGCTCCTGCTCAATGAGTTCTCTGATGCCCGACAAACGCGATGAAGCCTCTATCATATAGTGCTTCGCTTCGTCGCAGGGTCCTGCTACATTAAAATATCGTGCCATAATTCAAATTTTTTGGCAAAGGTACACATTTAAATTGACTTTTAGCAAATCAGACAAATTTTTCGTACCTTTGCGCTTTCAACAACAACAAAAATAGATGACATTTAAAGAATTAGGTATTATTGAGCCGATATTGAAGGCTCTGCTCGACAAGGGATATGACGTTCCAACCCCCATTCAGAACCAAGCCATTCCACCGGCATTACGCAAACAAGACATTTTGGGATTAGCCCAAACGGGTACCGGCAAAACCGCTGCTTTTGCGATTCCCATCATCCAGCACCTGCATCACGACAATAACCCGCGCAAAGGCATTAGAGCATTGATTCTCACGCCCACGCGGGAATTGGCGATTCAAATCAGCGATTGTATTCACGATTATGCCAAATACATGGCTATCCGCCACACGGTTATTTTTGGCGGTGTCAAACAGCAAGCGCAAACCGACGCACTTCGGCGAAACGTTGATATATTGATTGCTACGCCCGGTCGCTTATTGGACTTAATGAAACAGGGTTACATCAAATTAGACACCATTCAACATTTTGTATTGGACGAAGCCGACCGGATGCTGGATATGGGCTTTATCCACGACATCAACCGAATTTTGCCGAAGTTGCCAAAGGAAAAGCAAACTTTGTTTTTCTCTGCCACCATGCCTGCCGCTATCGCAACGCTTTCGAGTTCTATTTTGCACAATCCGGTGCGGGTGGAAGTGTCGCCCACGTCTTCGGTGGTGGACACCATCAAGCAAAATGTGTATTTTGTGGAAAAAGAGGGAAAGAAAAATTTGTTGATTCAGTTATTGAAAAAACAACGCCCGCAGTCCGTCCTGGTCTTTTCCCGCACAAAATATGGTGCGGACAAAATTGCCCGTATCCTGTGCAAAGCCGGTATCGGTAGTCAGGCTATTCACGGCAATAAGTCGCAGAACGCCCGTCAAACTGCCCTCACCGATTTCAAATCCAACAAAATCAGCGTATTGATTGCGACCGACATCGCCGCGCGGGGCATCGACATCGACCAATTGGAGTTGGTCATCAATTACGATATACCGAACGTACCCGAAACCTACGTGCACCGCATCGGACGAACCGGTAGAGCCGGAAATACCGGAATGGCACTCACTTTTTGCTCGCAAGAAGAACGACCGCTACTGCACGACATTCAAAAATTGATTGGAAAAACATTGCCGATGCTGCCTCTTTCCGCATCTTAGACGCGAAAATGAGGTCAGCCGACAAAGCCAATTTATTTTCCTATCGCGCTAATTACATATTCATAACTGTATGAATCGCCCAGCAGTCGATATGGCTCGTGTGGCAAAGCACCCCAACTATTATCGCCGCCAAGTCCGCGTTGCAGCAAATCGACGTTCAAGAATACGTCTTTTCGCGGTGTCACATCGCTGGGATGCGTGTTTTTCTTTGACGTGCCAAAATCCAAATCTTCTGCCGGATTGTGGGCAACTTTCACGCTTAGCGGTTGTGTGCCTGTGATTTTGATGCCTGCGCCCGTGCTGTTGGTGAGCTTCAGCCAGCGGACGTCGGTGTGATTGCCGTTTTCCTGCGGGCGGATGTAGTCAAATGACTGTTCGGCAACCGTGCTTTTGTAGATGCCTACAAAAGAGGATGTGTTTCTGTCCGAATAGTTTTCCCACGGACCTCTGCCGTAGTATTCAAATTTGTCAAATTCGGGGGAGAGGCGTAATTGTGTACCGAAGCGCGGCAGTTCGGGCAAGCCCTTTTTGCCCGCTTTCCACGAAATATTCACTTTCACAGAGCCATCGCCTGCAACGGTGTAGCGCACTGTGTAGGGGCTTGACACGTCATTCAGCGTATAATCTGCCGTGAGGACGACTTCGCTTGCCGTTTTATTGACCGTGAAATTGTTTAGCGTTTTGTTGCGTCCTGCCTGTTTCCAAACGTTGGCTATGGCGGGATAGTTGTTGCCGTAATCGTTGTCGATGGGTGCGCGCCAGAAATCGGGCTGCGGACCGGATGCCAAGAGGCGGTTTTTGCCGTAGGCATAGCCATCCAATGCGCCGCTGCGCTTGTTGAAATAGATTGTTACCTCTCCGGCTTTCAATATCACCGCTCTGTCATCTTCTTTCTCGACTTCGACCGTGCCGGTGGCGGATTTTTCAGTAAAATAGTTGTTCGCCGATAGCGCAAACTGTTCGCGGGCGATTTCGTGACCGGCGGGCACCATTTCCGTCTCCTGCTTGGTGCAGGCATAGATATTTAGATAATATTCCGTGCCTGCCATCTTTGTCAGCACCACGCGCGGCAGGGCGATGGTGGCATCCTTTTTTGTACCGGCAGCTTGCGCGATATTCAGATTGCCTTCGGCGGCTTTTTCGCCGTTTTTCAGCAGTTCCCATTTGAAAGCGTAATTGCTCAAATCGTTGTACAGGAAGCGGTTTTCGATGGTGATGATGCCTTTCGACAGGTCTTTGGCGTGAAAAAGGATGTCTTGATACACTTTTTTCACTTCATTCAAGCCCGGATGCGGCTTGCGGTCGGGGGTAATCAGCCCGTTGGCGCAGAAATTTTGGTCGTGGGTGTATTGATAGCCGCCGATGTCGCCGCCATACGCCCAATATTTGCGCCCGCTGTCGTCGGTGGCAGCGATGCCTTGGTCAACCCAATCCCAGATAAATCCGCCCTGCATGTGCGGCGAGGTGGCGATGATGTCGAAATATTCCTGAAAATTGCCGTTGCTGTTGCCCATCGCGTGTGCGTATTCGCACATGATGAACGGACGGGTCACATCGGTGCGGGCAGCATAGCGTTTCATGTGGTCAATGCCCGGATACATCGGGCACACGATGTCGGTGTTCGCCGCCTCGCCCGCCTGTTCAAACTGCACGGGGCGGGAGGGGTCGCGCTCTTTCAACCATTTGTATATCTCCGGGAAGACTTTGCCGTTGCTGCACTCGTTGCCCATACTCCAAATGATGACGGACGGGTGGTTTTTGTCGCGCTCCACGGCACGCACCACGCGGTCTTTGTGCGCCTCCGCCCATTCGGGGAAGTTGGCGACATTCTGCGGTCCGTAGCCCAAGCCGTGCGATTCGATGTTGGCTTCGTCCACGAGGAAGATGCCGTATTCGTCGCAAAGTTTGTACCACAGCGTGCTCTCGGGGTAGTGGCTCGTACGCACGGCGTTGATATTGTGCTGCTTCATCAGGGCAATATCGCGGCGCATGGTGGCTTCGTCCTGCACATGTCCGTTGTAGGGATTGTGCTCGTGGATGTTCACACCGCGTACCAAAATGGGTTTGCCATTGACCAGCAGTTGCGCGTTTTTGATTTCCACCTTGCGGAAGCCGATTTTGGAAGAAGTTACCTCAAGCGTTTTGCCGGCGGCATCCTTCAATGTTAATAATAATGTGTATAAATATGGCGTTTCATTGCTCCACAAATGTGGCGAAGGAATTGTCTTAGCGAAATGGGTGTCATTTTTTGTTTCCACATAAACGGTTTTACCCGCAGCATCCAACAATTTAACCTCTATTGTAGAGACGTGGCGCGCCACGTCTCTACTAAGATAATTTTTGAGCGTCACATCCACCGAAAACAGCCCGTTTTTATACGAATTGTCGAGGTCGCCCTTCGCGAAATAATCCTGTATGCGAATTTGGTCGGTGCTGTACAGATACACGCTACGGTCGAAGCCCGACAGCCGCCAAAAATCTTGGTCTTCCAAATACGAGCCATCACTCCAGCGATAGCCTTCAATTGCCAAGGTGTTTTTGCCCAGCTTGATATACTTCGTGATGTCGAACTCGGCGGGGCTTTTCGTCACTTGGCTGTAGCCCACTTTTTCGCCGTTCACCCAGATGTACATAGCCGCCAAACCGCTCTCGAAATGCAGATACACACGGCGACCGTCCCACGCTTTGGGAATGTCAAAATCGCGCACATAGCAGCCCACAGGGTTGTCGCTGTGGTCGATATAGGGCGGATTTGTGGGGTGCGGATAGTTGATGTTGGTATAAATGGGCGTACCAAACCCCTGCAATTCCCAATTGCCGGGCACCTTGATATTGTCCCACTTGCTCACATCGTAGCCCGCCTTGAAGAAGCCTTCGGGCTTGTCGGCAGGGCGTTTGTGCCAATTAAACTTCCACGTACCATCCAAAGATTGGTAGTAGGGCGAGGCGGCGTAAACATCCGCAATCGCTTGCTGTTCAGTACTGTACGGCAGGGCGGTGGCGCGAGCCGGCTCCTTGTTGATGCCGAAAATTTCGGGATTTTCCCATTCGGGAGTTTGCGCGTGGGCAGTTCCCAAACTAAGGAAGGCAAGCCCTGTAACTAACATTGTTCGTTTCATATTATTTCTGATAAACTCTTACATAATCAATTTCATATCGTAGCGGGAATGCCGCCGAATATGCGGCAAATTTACGATTTTTTTTTCAATCTTTGCTCCTTTTTCGGCAAAATTACACATTTTTCCGAAAAAAAAATTGTACCTTTGCGCCATTATTTCATACATAAAAAAAAATAAGAACAATGAAAAAGGCAAATCAGTTATTGAATTTAGTGCTTGTGGCACTTCTTTCCGTTTCCTGCACCTCTAAAAAGGCGGGAACAAGTTCCGAATGGACAAACCTGTTGGACGAAAATCTCTCCCAATGGCGCATCTATCAGAAAGACATCGGGTATGACGTGAACGAGGAAAATGTTTTCTCGGTGGTCAAAGACAACGGTGAACTCGTGTTGTACAACACGGGGAAAATCTTCGGGTGCATCTTCACCAAGCAGGAATTTCGGAATTATCACCTGAAATTGCAGTACAAATTCGGCACCGTCAAATATCCCCCGCGCGAGGATAAGGCGAAGGACAGCGGCATTTTGTACCATTCGCAAGGCGAAGCAGGCGTTGATGATTTTCAGCAAACGTGGATGCTGAGTCAGGAGTTTCAAGTGATGGAATACAGCCCCACAGAAGGCGTTTCCGGCGACTACTACGCGATGTCCACCGCCCAGGCGAATGTCGTGGGCGATGAAACCGTCAGCGGTCGCTATCCGGCCAAAGGCAACTACACCAGCCCCGCCGGCGAGTGGACAACCCTGGAACTCTTCTGCTACGAAGGCAAAAGCCTGCACGTCGTGAACGGAAAATTGGCATTAGCGTTGGAAAATTCATCCTACCGCAATGGCGACGAACTCATCCCTCTGGTGGAAGGCAAGATACAACTGCAAAGCGAAGCGGCAGAAATTTTCTACAAAGACATCCAAATCAGGGAAATCAGCGAGTTGCCGGAAATGAAATAACATTCTACCGGAATTTGTGTGGCACGGTTTATGGCTCAACATTTTTTTTTAGTGTGTGCATTTGCCTTGTTGCTTTCTTGTCAAGGCAAACAACCGTTGTCGTCGGATAATGCCGACGGGAATGCTTATGCACAGGGCTTTAGCCTCGAATCGCACCCCGATTATGAGCTGTTGCAAATCAAAAATCCGTGGACAAACGATGAGGTTTTGCAAACCTATATTTTGGTGCCGCAAAACCTGCCCTTACCCGACAATTTGCCTGCGGGGACACTGCTACGCACGCCTCTGACGCGCACGGTGGCGTTTTCTTCGGTCGTTTGCAGCATGATGGACGAACTGGGCGTGACCGACAAGTTGGCAGGCGTGGGCGATGCGGCTTACATATTGACGCCCTCCATTCAGGCAGGATTGGCTGCCGGAGCCATCCGGGATGTGGGACAGGAAACGCAGCCTGATATTGAAAAATTGCTCCTGCTTGAGCCGCAACTGATTATGACAACGCCAATTAGCGAGTCGGCGGTGGGTGCATTGAATAAGGTGGGCGCAACAAGTTTCCCGTGTTTGGACTACCTCGAAAATCACCCGCTGGGACGAACGGAGTGGATTCGACTGTTTGGGCGACTGTTTGGCAAAAAAGAATTGGCTGACTCGCTCTTTTTCGCAACGGTAGATGCCTACGAGGCGTTGAGGCAATCGACAGCCGATGTGAAAGTGCGCCCAACGGTGTTTACAGAGAAGAAATACGGCGATTTTTGGTACATCCCGGGCGGCAAAAGCAATGTGGCATATCTGCTGCGTGATGCGGGTGCAGACTATATCTGGAAGGACAATCCGAGCACCACGAATGTTTCCCTGTCGTTTGAAACGGTGTTAGACAAAGCCGAAAATGCCGATTTTTGGCTGATTAAATATTATTCAGTGACCAGTGACCAGTTACCAGTGACCGGTTACCGGTTACCGGTTATTGGATTGACTTATGGGCAGTTGGTGGATGAGTTTCCTAATTATGGGTTGTTTGGGGCTTTTAAAAAGCGTAATGTTTATGGTTGCAATACGGCGCAATCGAGTTATTATCAGGAAGTTATTTTGCACCCCGACCGGTTGTTGCAGGATTTGATAAAGGTGTTTCATCCGGAGTTGCTGCCGGAGTATGAGTTGCGATTTTATGGCAAGCTCGCCCTTTGTCAAAAAAAAATAAATTGGCGTGCGAATTTTTGCCAAAGGTGCCTTTGAGCAGTATAAATTGCCCTACACCATCATCCGCCTATTCAACTGCGTTGGGGTGGGGGAGCAACGGGCAAAAAACGAAAAAGAAATCCTGTCCGGCAATGTGAAATTGGCGATGAGCCACGTGGTGCCCGATTTAGTGCAGAAGATATTGAAAGGGCAAGACCCGTTGCACATTCTGGGCGCAGGCAATCAGATTCGCCACTACACCTACGGCGGCGATTTGGCGCGCGGCATCCGAATGTGCATCGAAAGCGAAAAAGCAATAAACAACGATTTCAACCTCTCAACGCCCGTTTCGACAACGGTGAAAGAATTGGCAACGCTGATTTGGCAAAAAATCAACGGCAACAAACCCATCTCGTTCATCAGCGACAAGGCTTACGAATACGACGTGCAAAAGCGGGTGCCGTCTGTTGAAAAAGCAAAAAAAGTGCTGGGTTTTGAGGCAGATACCAATTTGAGCACCACGCTGGATGAGGTGATTCCGTGGATAAAACGGCAGGTGGAATTGGGGAATATTTGATTATAAAAAGTATTTATTTGGATTTAGTTTTAACAGTATGAGTAGTGTCCTTTTGCGTTAATTCTGTTTGAATAACATTAAAAACGCTATCAATCCTATTTTGCTGTTGCTGCAATTTTAGTATTACTTCGTCTTGATTATTTTTTGTTTGAATTTCAGTATTTTTGTTTGAATAATAAGTATAAAATAGCCCAAAGATTCCCAAAACTATGCTGATATAAACGCCATTTCTTGTCCATTTTAAAGACCTTCTATTTGACGAATCGTCCACCAAGTATCTATGATAATCTCTTGTGAAATAGAAAAATGTCTTCAAATTGTCAATATTCAAGAGCATTCTTCTTATGTCATTATTTCGAGAATCTAAATATTTTGATTGACATAGCGTACTTGTGTATAGAGTTTCAATAATGGTATTTTTGCTTTCCTCATAAATTTCACTCTTTGAATAATAATCATATACCCATTTAGCTAACTTATGCCAAACATGATTTGAGCCATTATTTTTATACGAATGCAACCATTCTTCAAAATGTTCGGCTGTGGTTTTATATTTTGATTCAAATTCTGTCAGATAAAATTTGATAGCATCATTATTTTTGCTTTTAATATCCGGGCATACTTCCGACACAAATACTTTGAAATAATAATCCTTGTTTTCTCTTGTGGGATGACCGTGAGAAATGTGGCGATGATAAAGTTCTTTTATGGCATGAACTATTGAATGGCGGGGCTTTTGGGATAAATCCAGCGTAATCTTATTGTCTGTTTCGCGCAAACATTCGTAAACAAACAAACCATTGCAAGAATTATCAACATATTTCAGTTTTAATTTATGTTCTGCAATAGTTGTTGTTACTTTTTTAAAATAAGATTTGTTTGTTGTAATTTCCGACAAAGTCAATTCTATGTCTTTACCAATCAGTTCAACTTTCAGAGGTTGCGGGTAATTTTTGTTGTCAGAAATATCTGTTTCAACGCTTTTATTTACAATGTGTTGCTCGAAATTCTTGTGGGTGTAAGTTGGTATCCATAATACCCAATATAGTGTTTCCGTTTCTACTTGTGCCATTTTTAGAGTTCAAGGTTTTGTGAAAAAATTAAAGCGATAAGGCAGGAAAAATTTTGCTCATCATCGCCCTAAGCCCAATAATACGGTGCCATTGTTTGTAATTTCGAGTTACGGCATAAGTATCTACTATTTCACCATTCAGGATATAAAAACCACCTCGAATAAGACCGAGAACTGCCATTTGTTTAAATGCGTCGTGTCCCAACTCCTGCTTCAAATAGTTGTAGTCCCCTTTTTGGGAACTTTTTTCTACTACGGCTATTGTATTCATAGCCTTGACGAAATCAAATATTGCCATTTTACAGAATTTGTTATAAAATTTTAATTCCGCTCGAAAACGGACTGCAAAGGTACAACATTACTTTTAATAACACAACATTTTCAAAAATATTTTTCTGCGATACCGAAACACCACGTTAAGTTTCAGGTTGTAATGCCAATTTCATAATTATTTCGTATCTTTGCGGTTCACTATTAAAAAATGAAAGATATGGATTTCAGTAGAAAATTGCCGATTGGCATTCAGGATTTTGAGAAACTCAGAACAAACGGTTATTTGTATGTCGACAAAACAGCCTACATTCATAGGCTTGCCAACGAAGGGTGTCCCTACTTTTTGGGTCGCCCGCGCAGGTTTGGGAAAAGCCTTTTTCTTTCCACTCTGAAAGCCTATTTTCAGGGCAAAAAAGAACTGTTTGAGGGGCTTGCCATTGCCGATTTGGAGAAAGACTGGGTGGAATATCCGGTGTTTCATATCGACTTGAATGTTGAAAATTATAACCAATTTTCAGACCTTGAGTCAGCACTGGACGCAAACTTGCGCAAATTGGAAGCTTTGTGGGGAGAAGACAAAGCAGATAAAACATTTTCAACGCGCTTGTCCGGTTTGATATGCCGTGCGTATGAAAAGAAAAAAAAACGGGTAGTGGTGCTTATTGATGAGTACGACAAGCCGCTCACCGGTACTATAGGCAATCCCGAACTGCACGAAAAAATCAGAGACGCATTGAGCGGTTTCTACGGCGTGCTCAAAACCGCCGACCCCTATTTGCGGTTTCTGATGCTCACCGGAATTACCAAGTTTTCTAAAGTAAGCATTTTCAGTCAATTGAACCAGTTGCAGGATATTAGTATGGATGAGCGATATGCAGGTGTTTGTGGCATTTCAGAAACAGAACTGCTCGCTAATTTTGAGCCGGAAATACGAACATTAGCCGAAAAACAAAAAATGGGTTATGATGAAATGCTTGCAGAACTCAAAAAACTGTACGATGGTTACCATTTTTGTGAAAATACGGAGGGAATATATAACCCTTTCAGCCTGCTGAATACATTTGCAAGTGGTGCTTTGCGTTATTATTGGTTTTCGACCGGCACGCCCACTTTCCTTGCTAAAATGCTCAAAGATGCCGATTTTGATATTCCCAGTCTTGAAAACGATGCGATGATTGAGGCTCCAACTATTGCCGATTATCATGTCGGAGATGAAAATCCGCTTCCATTGCTCTATCAAACGGGGTATCTCACTATCAAAGCCTTCGAGGAGCAATTCAATGAATATCGCTTGGGCTTTCCAAACGAGGAAGTGAAATATGGCTTTTTAAGAGAATTGCAACGCCAATATTCGCCACATGCACTGTTCAAATCCGAGTTTAGTATCTCGAAATTTGTAAGAGAACTCGAGGCAGCCGATGTGGATGGCTTTATGACCCGTATTCGTGCCTTTTTTGCCGACATCGCTTATGATTTGAACAACAAAACGGAAAAAGATTTTCAAAAAACTTTTTATTTGCTATTCAAAGTGATGGGGCATTTTGTGAAAACGGAAGTCAAAAGTGCTGTTGGACGCGCCGATTTAGTGGTTTGGTTGAAAGACACCATCTATGTTTTTGAATTTAAACTCTCCGAAAATGCCACAGCCGAAGAAGCACTTGCGCAAATAGACGACAAAGGCTACCTCATCCCATACAGTGCCGGAAAGCAGAAAGTGGTGAAAATCGGCGCGGAGTTTAGCCGCGCAGAGCGCACTTTAAGCCGCTGGGTGAGAGAAGATGTGGGTTAAAAAATTGGTAATTAAAAAATAATGCGTACCTTTGCGTCCGATTTTTAAGAAAAAGTTATGAACAATGTTATCAACAAAGTTATCAACAGGTTATACCCCCCCCCCCCCCCAACTCGATCATTATCAGCAAGTTATGATGGCAAAAAATTCATATTAAACAAAAAATGGGTTACCATTATTCTAACCGTTTTTGTTTTCTTATTACACATTCCATTAATTCTACAGCCAACATGGAATTTAGACCCATCTTGGCAATTAGGATTGCAATGGGCTGACTTGAAAGGGTTGTCATTTGGCAGCGATATTGCATTTACGTATGGACCTTTAGGCTTTTTATTTTATGGTCCAATAAATCTGGGGCAAAATTCACATGTGTCATTGCTATTTGAATATCTTTTTTATTCTTTCATACAATTGATTGTCATTCTGATGTTTGTATGTCAATTTGTTAACTTGGTATATACAAAATCGTGGAAGAATTTTTCAACCATAGAACAGGTCTTGATTGTGTTAGGTTTATCCTTATTGGCATTTTTCCCATTAGGATTGCCGAATTACCTGCTGGTATTGACCTGCATTTTATTTATACGAGTGATTTTTGATATTGAATTGAACAAGGCAAATCGGAAGCGACTGCTACTCAATATACTTGCGATTGCTGTTATTCTTGATATTGTATGTCTGATAAAGTTTAGTTACACAATTGTTGCGTTTACTTTGCTATGTGTCGCCATTATTGGACTGGTTTACCGGAAAAAGGCTGTGCTTATAGCCTATATTGTGACGGTATTCATATTTTTTAATATTATCTTTTGGCTGTGTTGTGGACAGCCTCTCTCGGCACTTTCTGACTATTACGCATACGGATTTGAGGTTTCTTTCGGTTATACTGAAGCGATGCAATATCCAACACTTTTTTTTAGTTTGGCCTTTGTTTGTGGCATATTTGCATTTCCTATAATGGCTTTTATCGTATGTTTAGCACTCATGTTTTTCTTTGTAAAGAAAGATTTTTACCAAACCTTTCTTTTTATTATTATATTTCCCATTGCATTTATGGCATTTAAAGACTCATTTGTGGGGGGAACACCTCGTAGTGTATTGTTTTATACCGAAGTAATTCCAATTATTCTTGTTTTCATCCTGTTTTTCATTAATGTGCAGGTTTTGCATTACAGAAAAACCGTAAAGTTATTTTCTTTATTTGTGATAGCCATAATAATGGTTGTTATTAGAGCAGAAAATTCTCAGTATGAGATAGACCACACATTGGGAAGTCTTTTGATGGTGGATGATACACAGGCAAGACGCAATAAGCAATTAATTCGAGCAGAGTATGATTCTTTACCTCCCGCATTTTTGGATAATGCAAAAGACAAAACGATTGATATCATCCCTTGGGATATTGCCTTGTTATGGGCTTATGACTTGAATTGGACACCACGCCCCGTGATTCAATCCTATTCTGCCTACACGCCGATGTTAGACAGTATCAATGCACAACATTTTAAGGATAGCAAAGCACCGGATAATATCATTTACTCCTATAAATCAATTCCCGGTCGCTATCCTCTATTTGATGAGCCAATGGTATTCCGAACTTTATTGGAAAATTACGATGTTCAAACTGTGGATGATTATTTGATTTTGCAACATCGTTTGGAAAAAATCACACGCCATTATACCCCTGTCAATCAGGGAGTTTGCCCTGTCGGAACGGTGGTTGATGTTCCACAACTGCCGGGGCAACATATCTATTGCAATATAGATATCCGGCAAAATTTCTTTGGTAAGTTAATAAATATCCTCTATAAGCCGGGATATATATACATTCGGTTTTTTGTAAAAGGGCAATCCGAACCTATAGAATACCGTTTTATCAGGCGATTAGGCACGGATGGGCTTTTTGTTTCCAAATATGTTGCTGATTTAACAGATATCTGCAGTGTATTTGAAGAAAGTTATGAGCAAGATATAGAGAAACTACAAATTGTGATTCCGCATAATCTCTTTTACAAACCGGATATGAAGTATGAGTTTTATGCGACCCCTATATTATGAGTGAAACTGAAATTATTTGTTATTTTTTCAGATATTTCACCGTGTAACTCACTGTGAAAAAGCCGATAACGAGAGCCGTCAGCAGGACGTAGAGCAAGTCCGGAAACTGCACGCGAACGGGGTAGGCATCCATCGCAAAAGCTCCGGCTGCTCCGAATTTAATCCACCCGAAGTGCTGCTGCCCCAAGCAAATCAGCACACCCAAAATGATGCCGGAGAGTGCGCCAAACGCGGAAATCATCCAGCCTTCCAAGAGAAAAATACGCGAGATGAGTTGGTCGGTGGCACCCATTTTGCGGAGTGTGGCGGTGTCGTCGCGCTTGTCCACCATGAGCAGCGACAGTGAGCCGATGATGTTGAACAAGGCAATCAGCAGGATGAACGTCAGGATGAAAAAAATCGCCCATTTTTCAATATTCATCATCTTAAAAGCGGCTTCCTGCTGCTCGTAGCGGTCACGTACGCGATAATCCGTCCCGATGGTGTGCCGGATTTTTTTCTGCACATCTGCCGGATTCGCATTGGATTTGAGTTTTATTGCCAGCGCGCTCACCTCCTTGTCGTAGTCTAACAGGCTGCGTGCCAGCGAAATAGGGGCAATCAGGTAATGCTCATCATACACCTGCTGCCCAACCTGAAACAGTCCACTGATATAGGTGTAGGCAGTGTTGCAGGAGGCAAGCGGGTTTGCCATATTGATTTGCCCCCTGCGCTTGGGCACATAAATATCTATGGGATAGACAAATCCGTAATAAATTCCGAGGTTGGCGGCGACACCTACGCCAATAGCCGCCAAATTGTTGATACTGTTGCTCAACTGAAATTCGCCGTCCACCATCACACTGCCAATCTGAGTCAGTTCGCTGAAGTTGTCGGACACGCCACACATCATCACAGGCACTTGACGCCCACGATTTGCCACCATCACCTGGTCTTCCAATATCTCCGAAAGCACCTCAATTTCCGGGAATTGGCTGATTTCGAGGAATTTATCGGTCGTTGGGTCAAACACCTTGCCCTGCACGGGTGTAATTTTCAATTCAGGGTCAAACCGGCTGAACGTCCCCGCAATAAATGTTTGAAAACCATTGAGCACCGAAAGGGCGCAAACCGTTGCTAATGTGGCAGTTGCAACACCACAGACAGCCACCGTGGAGATGATGTTGATGGCGTTGTGCGATTTCTTGGAGAAAAGGTAACGCTTCGCTATGTAAAATGACACGTTCACTTTTGAAGCAATTGGTCGATTTTTTCCAAATAGTCGAGCGAGTCGTCCAGATAAAAAATCAGTTCGGGAATGACTCGCAGCTGTTTGCCCGCCCGCTGCCCGAGTTCAAAGCGGATGCTTTTTTTACTCTCTTGGATGTTGGTCAGCAGTTCCATAGCCTTTTCCGAAGGGAAAAAACTGAGATAAGCCTTTGCCACGCTCAAATCGGGACTGATGTGTACCCGCGTCACAGACACCATGACACCGGGCATCAACTTGGTTTGAACCAGAAAAATCGTGCTTAAATCCTTCTGTATCAACCGTTCTATTTTTTGCAATCGTGTTGAATCCATAATCTAATATTTTCCACAAAGGTAGTACTAATTTATAAACCTTGCAAAAACCGCGCCGTGTGCCCCACGCCGGACTTCGCTAATTCTTCGGGAGTGCCCTCAAAAAGGATTTTGCCCCCGCCTTTGCCGCCTTCGGGACCCATGTCGATGACGTAGTCGGCGGCTTTGATAACATCGAGGTTGTGTTCGATGATGACCATTGTGTTGCCTTTGTCCACCAAACGATTAACTACGTCAAGGAGCACTTTGATGTCCTCGAAATGCAGTCCGGTGGTGGGTTCGTCCAAGAGGTAGAGGGTGTTGCCGGTGTCTTTTTTGGACAGTTCGGTGGCGAGTTTCACGCGCTGACTTTCGCCGCCGGAGAGGGTGGTGGACGATTGCCCAAGTTTGATATAGCCCAGCCCCACGTCTTGTAACACCTTGACTTTGTGGTAGATATGTGGAATGTTCTCGAAAAATTCGGTGGCTTGATTGAACGTCATATCGAGCACATCGGCGATGGATTTGCCGCGGTAGCGCACTTCGAGCGTTTCGCGGTTGTAGCGTTTGCCGTGACATTCCTCGCAAGGCACCATCACGTCGGGCAGGAAATTCATCTCGATGGACTTGTAGCCATTGCCGCTACACACCTCGCAGCGACCGCCCTTGACGTTGAAAGAGAAGCGTCCGGGCTTGTAGCCCCGCATTTTCGATTCGGGAAGTTCCACAAAAAGCGTGCGAATATCCGAAAACAGCCCCGTGTAAGTGGCAGGATTGGAGCGCGGCGTGCGACCGATGGGCGACTGGTCAACGGAAACGACCTTATCAATAGTGTCCAGCCCCTCCGCCGACTTGTAGGGCAACGGGTCTTGAATGGACTTGTAGAATTTCTGGCTGAGCAGCGGCTGCAAAGTCTCGTTGATGAGCGTGGATTTGCCACTTCCCGACACGCCGGTGACGCACACAAACATCCCCAGCGGTAGCCGGAGTGTCACATTTTTCAGATTATTGCCGGTTGCGCCCTTAATAACGATTTTTTTGCCGTTGCCTTTGCGCCGTTTTTCGGGCACGGGAATGGATTGCGCGCCGGTGATGTAATCCGCCGTCAGCGTTTTGGCGTTCAACATCTCGGCAGGCGTACCTGCAAAGACGATTTCGCCGCCCAAGCGACCGGCGCGCGGACCCAAATCGACCACATAATCGGCTTCGAGCATCATTTCCTTGTCGTGCTCCACCACAATCACCGAATTACCGGTGTCGCGCAACTGTTTGAGGGACGTAATCAGCCGCTCATTGTCGCGCTGGTGCAAGCCAATGCTCGGCTCATCAAGGATATAAAGCACATTCACAAGTTGCGAGCCAATCTGCGTAGCCAACCGAATACGCTGACTTTCGCCACCCGAAAGCGAGGTAGAACCCCTGCTGAGCGACAAATAATCCAGCCCCACATCCAGCAAAAAGCGGATGCGCGTGCGAATTTCCTTCAAAATTTCAGTCGCAATTTGTTTTTGTTGCTTGTTGAGGCGCGTTTCCAAGCCGTCCAACCACGATGAGAGTTCCACAATATCCATCGCGGCGAGTTCGGCGATATTTTTTCCGTCGATATAATAGTGCAGAGCCTCCCTGTTGAGCCGCTGACCGTGGCATTCGGGGCATTCGGATGTGCTGATGTATTGGTCTGCCCATCTTTGCGCCATGCCCGAATCCGCCTCATGCTGTATGCTGATATATTTGTTAACTCCCTCAAAACTAAGCGAATAGCCTGCGTGGGCGAATGCCTCGTTTTTGATTTTCAGACGCTCTTCAGTGCCATTCATTATTTCGTCCAATGCCTCTTCGGGCACGTTTTTCATAAGCGTGTTGAGCGTAGCATCGTATTTTTCGAGGATTGCCTCTACTTGCCAGAAAATCAGCGCGTTGCGATACTTTCCCAGCGGCGCGATGCCCCCCTCATGCACGGTCAGTTTGGGGTTGGGCACCACCTTTTCCATGTCAATATTATTGACCGTGCCGATGCCTTTGCAACGCGGGCACGCCCCCTGCGGCGAGTTGAACGAAAAATTGTGCGGTGCCGGCTCGCTGTACGAAATGCCCGTTGTAGGACACATCAAATGCTTGCTGAAATAGCGCACATCGCCCTTTTCCTGCTCCAACACCATCATCAAACCCTCGCCGAGTTTCATCGTGGTTGCCAAACTTGCCTTCACACGTTCTGCCTGCTCTTCAGTTACTTGCAACTTGTCCACAACCACCTCCACCGAGTGATTTTTGTAGCGGTCGAGTTTCAGCATCGGGCGAATTTCCATCAGTTCACCATCGACACGCACATTTATAAAGCCCTTTTTGCGCAGCGCATCAAACAATTCCTTGTAATGCCCCTTGCGATTTTGCACCACCGGGGTCAGCATATAGATTTTTTGCCCGGCGTATTTCTGCATGATGAGTTCGAGAATCTGCTCTTCAGTGTAGCGCACCATTTTTTCGCCGCTCATGTAGGAATGCGGTTCGCCGGCGCGGGCAAAAAGCAGCCGCAGAAAGTCGTAAATCTCCGTTGTAGTGCCCACTGTGGAGCGCGGACTGCGGTTAGTGGTCTTCTGCTCAATCGAAATCACAGGGCTTAGACCCGTGATTTGGTCTACATCGGGGCGTTCCAAACCGCCCAAAAACGAGCGCGCGTAGGACGAAAACGTCTCAATATACCGCCGCTGCCCCTCCGCAAAAATCGTGTCGAAAGCCAGCGACGACTTGCCGCTGCCACTCAACCCCGTGATTACAGTCAATTTATCGCGAGGAATCTTCACATCCACATTCTTCAAATTGTGAACACGCGCCCCCTGTATGTCAACAAATGTTTCGTCAGCCATTTTTTTTCGTATTGGGGTGCAAAATTACATGAAAAATCTGAGATTTCCAAGCGCATGAATAAACCGGCCAGGGCAACCTTCCCTGTCATCATAAATTTGCTGCGGTTGCCCTAACAATTTTTGCGCTGTACCCCAATTTTTCAAAGGCGGCAATCAGTTTTTCGTCGGAATTTTTGCGGGGGTTGTAAGTAACCGTCACCGTTTGTTTTTCCAAATCCACCTTCAGGTCTTTCACCCCCTTTTCGAACGCAATGTTGCCCTCGATGCGCTTTCGGCAATGGTCGCCGTGCATCGTTTCCACCGCAAACACCGTAACCGTGTCCGCACTTTTGGCACTACTCTTTTGTGCCAACACCACGCCTGTCACTCCCAGCAACAGTGCGCAAATAATCACTAACTTGTTCATAAAAAAATAATTTTTAATTTTTAATTTTTAATTTTTAATTCTCAATTTTTAATTCTCAATTTCATTCCAAATCCGTCGCACTCACGGCAAATCCAATCAAACAAAATGTCGCAAATATGCCCACATAAGTGACGGTGGCACTCGCAGAAGGCAATTGCAAAAGGCTGACAGCCGACACAAAATTGACAATATTCGCGAAAATAGTCGTAGCTCCGACCACGGAAATTGTCAATGTCAGTCCGGCGATGATGCTGACGAGCATCAAAACCGGCGGCAAATACGAAGGACGTTCCGGCAGACGATGTTTAATCTCTTCGGAAAATCCGTTGTCCGACCACTCGGTGCGGTGCGCCTCAAACAGTTGTTTTAAATCTTTATCACTTGTCATATCCTGAATTTTTTAAATAGTTTGCTAATTTTTCTTTTCCCCGATGCAGATGCGATTTGACCGTTCCCGCCGGGCAGTTCATAATGCCGGAAATCTTGTTTATCGGTTGGTCTTCCATATAAAACAGCAACATTGCCGTTCGCTCCTCTTTTTTGAGTGTGGACAAAGCCTGCGCAAAATCCATATTCAAATGCGTATCGGTTGAATGGTCGTAACCAATTTCCGGTGCCTGCTCGATGCCGACAGTCGGTTTTTTTGCCCGAATTTCATCGTAAAACAAATTGTAGGCAATGCGATAGAGCCAAGTCGAAAATTTCGCCGCCGCCTGAAACGATGAGATATTGAGCCAAGCCTTGATAAAAGTTTCCTGCGCCAAATCCTTGCTGCGTTCCTCATCGCCATTGGTCAGGTTGAAAAAGAACCGCCGGATGGGCGACAGATATGCCACAACCAATTGGCTGTAAGCATTCTTGTCGCCCAAGAAGGCTGCTCGCGAAACTAATACCGCCTCATTTAGCATTTTCTTCGAGTTTCTGCTGCTTCTTCGCAAGGAAATGAATCAGCAAATACGCTAAGCCGATGAAAAATGGAACTACGCCCAAGGCTGCGCCTAATTTTCCTACGATAATACCATCAGCAGCATCATCGCCGATTGCCGTTGCCGTCATCAACACTAACAGAAAGAACAGTGAGATGGCTACACCTGCACCCATACAAATGATGCCGATGTTCAGCGGATTGTACTTCTTTTTCTTCTCCGGAAAAAGATTGTCCGGTATCGGTAGCCCTGCTGCCAACGCTTTGGCATACAAATCTGCCTGTAACTGGTTCTGATTGTTTTCTTTGTTGTACTTCAAAGCAACAATCACGATGACTAATGCAGTCGGGAGAAAAAATATCCCGATAACTGCTAAAATTCCTTCAATGTCATA
Source organism: Bacteroidia bacterium (assembly GCA_025996835.1). GTDB lineage: Bacteria > Bacteroidota > Bacteroidia > Bacteroidales > Azobacteroidaceae > Azobacteroides. The sequence goes on along the minus strand of BNTU01000006.1, from coordinate 22,983 downwards.
ATGCATAATACATAATTTTTAAAAATGAATACTAATTGTTAGTTATCCATTAGACGTAACGACTATATCATTTGGTTGCAAATGTAGAAAAAATTCTCAAAATTTCTGCAAATTCCACCTTGCACCCACATAAATGCGCCGTCCGTCAATCGGTCCCCACACCATTGAGGCATCAAAATTGGTGCCGGTGGGGTTGCTTGCCGCTATAATCGGATTTTGTTGCTTGAAATTTGTCAAATTTTCTGCGCCGAGATAGATTGACCAGCCTCTGAAAAATTTTGTTACCTGTGCATTCAAAATCGGATAGGCTTCAAACTCCTTGTCCCACAACGGATTGTCCTCGTCAGGGTCGGGCAGGCGACCACCGCCGTTGAGTTGGGTGGTGAAGTCGAATTGCCATTTTTTCAGTCGCGTTCGATACGAAGTTGTCAGCAGCGATTTGTAGCGACTTGTCAGCGGTTTTTCGCGCAATTTGCCGCCGATGCTTGTTTTGGCATCGGTGATGCGGTGGGCTGCGGTGAGTGTCCAGCCCCGCAAAAGTTCGTAGGATGCCTCCAATTGGATGCTGTTGGCGTAGGATTTTCCGTCCAAATTGGCGATGGTTGCCTTGTGCGGGTCGCTGTCCAAATCCGTAACGACCTGATTGCTGAAATCGGTGCGGTAAAATTCGCCATTTAATGTTAATTCCTTGTCAAACAGCGGAATATGCGCAGTTGCATTCACGCCGTAGTTCCACGCCTCCTCCTGTTTCAAATTGTCATTGATGGTCAGTGTCCGATTGCTCGCCAAAATATAGCTGTTTTCCGCCAAAGCATTAGGCGACCGATAGCCCTTGCCCACCGAAGCGCGAACATAAAACGACTTGGAAAAATCAAACTTCGTATGCAAACGCGGCGTGAGAAAATTACCGTACCGCGAACTGTAATCATCGCGCAGACCCAGCAAAACAATGATTTTGTCGTGCAATTTCAAGGAGTATTCGGCAAAAATGCCGGGCACATTTTCGATGAAAACACCCCCTTGAGAGAGATGTAGGGGGCTGTATTCATTAATATTGTCCCTGTTGAAACTCGCGCCCACCGACAGTTTATTACCGTCATTAAAACCGGTAGCAAAAGTCAAATTGGCATACAAATTAGACTGCTCGGCATCGTATATTTTCAAACCATAGCGTGCATCTTGCTCGTGATATGAGCCGCTGATAGCCAAACCGATACTGCGCTCTTTTTCGCTGTCGAGAATGATGCCGTTGCGGGTATAAAACTCGTAGCGGTTGGTCGCGATGCCGATTTTGTAGGGGTCAGGCACTTCGCGGATTTGCCCGCCCTCGCGGTCTTCGTGCAGGTAGCGTAGCAAACTGTACGACATAAACTTGCCGTTGCGGTAGTCCCATTTGTTTAACACATTGTACTGCTTTGCTTTAGGCTGGTCGAGAAAGCCGTCGCCGTTCCTGTCCCACTCGCGCGTATCGTTATCGACATGCGCCAAGAGGATGGTCGAGAGATTGTCGTTGAGCGTCACGGAGGCGTTGGCATTGGCTTCCATGCGGCGCATATCGCTGGCATAGACGTTTAAGCCCAGCGGCTCCTCCGCATTGGGTTGCAGATGCACCACATTGATTTGCCCCGTCAGTGCCTCGTAGCCGTTGAGCACCGACGACGTGCCTTTGGACACCTGAATGCTCTCCATCCACGGTCCCGGCGTGTAGCCCAACCCAAACGGCGCGGCAATTCCCCGCAACGTGGGGACATTCTCCGCCAGCATCTGCACATAAGCCCCCGACAGCCCCAGCAACTTAATCTGCTTGGCACCGGTAGCCGCATCGCTGTAAGACACATCCACCGAAGGGTTAGTCTCAAAACTTTCGGAGAGATTGCAGCAAGCCGCCTTCTGCAACTCCTGCTTGGTAAGTTTCTGCGTGTCAAAAATCGAGCTACGCATCTTAATCAGCCCCGGAGCGCGGTGCACAACGTGAAATTCCTCTAATTGCCGCTCCTGCGGCTCTGCAACAGAGTCATTTTCAGCCTGTTGCGCTTGTATTGATAGTGTGCTTATTGAAAACAATAAGAATATATATTTGTTCATTTTATTTTATGTTTTTAAATTTGATTCTGTTCAGTTCAAGTTGCACGCAGATGACGCAGATTTAATAGATTTACGCAGATAATCTGCGTAAATCTGCGCTTAATCTGCGTCATCTGCGTGCAAAAATCAAATCCGCAAAACACAATTGGACACAAGAATGGCTCGCCCACAAGAAAAAACAGGATTTCGCCAAGCAAAACTCTCTGTGAATGAAGCAATTGTCGTGTATAAAGGAAGAATAACAGTAGCAAAAATCGCATCGCGCACCGGTGCCTTAAGCAGCACATCGCTATCGGCAAGCGAAAAATCATCTGTTTGCAGATGGATGATTTGGCAGGCGTCGTCGTATGGATTGTCGGCGGTGTGGTGCTGTGCCGCTGCTTCGCAACGGTCGCAGCAATACGCAACATAATTATGCCCCGCCGTAGCGAAGATAAAAATGAAGGAGAATGCCCCCACTAACACATATTTTGACCATTTTTTCAACATATCACAGGATTGTTGTGCGCCGCCTTCACTTCTTCATAAAAATTCAGACAACTCATTTGCATATAAGGCAATAGCCAAATGACGCCGATGCCGAAAGTGAAACAGCACAAAATTGCCCAACCGATGAAACGGCACGTCAGACAAAAATATTTCCATTTGTAGCCATACATCAACTCTTTGCTTCTCAAAATGGCATCGTAAGGCGAAATTTTGTCATCGTCCGCCAAGATGAAAAAGGTTTGAGAATAGGAGAACGACTTGATTATTCCCGGAACAATCAGCAAGAGCGACCATAAAAAGATTAAAACCATCTGCAAAAAATAGGCTGCAAACACTCGCGGGAATTGCTTAAATCCGGAAAAAACAGTCGCAACATCCGTGTCCGCGTCGCGTTTCAACGAAATAATAAATTTAATGAAACCAAATGACATTGGCGCAGCAACGACAAGCGAAACAAAGGACGTACTCCAATAGAACGTGTTAAATGGTCCCCAATACGCAGTGCTGAATGACCCTGATACTCCAAATACCATGAACACAGCCAAAAAAATCACCGACCCAATCGTTGCCGTGCTCCATTTTCCCTCTAATGATTGGCGAGCATTCGCCGTTAATTCCGAATTTTGTAACATATTTTTACTTTTTTATGTGAATAAATCGCTGCAAAGATACAATTATTTTATCAAATTCTGCAAATAGGCTTCGTAGGCTTTCCAGTCTGTGATTTTTTTGCGAGCAACGCCGGATTCGATGGCGGCTTTGGCAACGGCTGTCGAAACGCTTGTCAGCAGGCGCGTGTCCATTGGCTTCGGGATGATGTAGTCGCGTCCGAACTCCAATTTTGAAAGTCCGTAGGCTGCTTTAACCGCCTCAGGTACAGGCAGTTTCGCTACACCGGCGATGGCTTTCACGGCTGCCAGTTTCATCGCCTCGTTGATGGCTTTGGCGCGGGTGTCCAAGGCACCGCGAAAGATGTACGGAAATCCCAACACATTGTTTATCTGGTTCGGATGGTCGGAGCGACCGGTGGCAAAAATCAAGTCCTTACGCGATGCAATGGCTTTTTCGTAGGCAATTTCCGGATTGGGATTTGCCAACGCAAACACGATGGGGTCGGGCACCATCGTGTTTATCATTTCCGGCGTGAGGATGTCGGCAACCGACAATCCCAGAAAGACATCCGTTCCCACAATCGCTTCTTCCAAGGTTTTGATAGGACGTGAGGTGGCAAACGCTGCCTTTTCCGGGATTAAATTGGGGCGGTCGGTGCGAATCACGCCTTTGCTGTCGCACATGATGATGTTTTCTTTTTTTGCCCCCAGCGCGAGGTACAACCGTGTGCAACTGCTGGCGGCGGCTCCTGCACCGTTGACGACAATTTGGACATCGCCGATTTTTTTGCCGGTCAATTCCAATGCGTTGAGCAGTCCGGCGGCGGAAATAATTGCGGTGCCGTGCTGGTCGTCGTGCATGATGGGGATGTCTAATTCGGCTTTCAGGCGGTTTTCGATTTCAAAACATTCGGGTGCCTTGATGTCCTCCAAGTTGATGCCTCCGAAGGTTGGGGCGATGGCTTTGACTGCCTGAATGAATTTTTCGGGGTCTTTCTCATCCACTTCGATGTCGAATACGTTGATGCCTGCAAACACCTTGAACAGCAGTCCTTTACCTTCCATCACAGGTTTTCCGGCGAGTGCGCCGATGTCGCCCAAGCCCAAAACAGCCGTTCCGTTAGAAATCACGCCCACCAAATTGCCTTTGCCGGTATAGTCGTAAGCCGTTTCCAAGTTTTTTTCAATCTCCAAGCATGGTTCGGCAACGCCCGGCGAATACGCCAATGCCAAGTCGTGTTGCGTACTGTATGGTTTAGTAGGAACCATTTCAATTTTGCCCGGCTTGCCCTCCGAATGGTAGCGCAAAGCCTCTTCTCTCAATATTTTTGCCATAATTTCTAATTTTTTTTATTCTATGAGGCTGCAAAGATACACTTTTTTTTTAATTCCTTGTCGTCAAGAGCGACAAATTCCAAAAAATAGTGCTAACTTTGCGGCTCGAAAAAAATGGCATAATTTATGAAACGGACAAAAATAGCAGATTTGCTGACATCGCCCGAACTGAATCGGGAAGTGTGTGTGAAGGGGTGGGTGCGTACTCGCCGCGGCAATAAAAATGTGGCTTTCATCGCCCTGAATGATGGTTCTACGATTAACAATATTCAGATTGTGGTTGATATTGAAAAGTTGGGGGAAGAGTTTCTCAAGCCGATTACTACCGGCTCGTGCATCTGCGCAACCGGCTTGCTGGTGGAGTCGCAAGGGCAGGGGCAATCGGCCGAAATTCAAGCAACTGCGATTGATATTTACGGCACTGCCGACCCTGTAACTTATCCGCTGCAAAAGAAAGGGCACACGCTCGAATTTTTGCGCGAGATTGCCTATTTGCGTCCGCGCACCAACACATTTGGGGCAATTTTGCGCATCCGTCACCACTTGGCAAAAGCGATTCACGACTATTTCGATACGCAGGGATTTTACTATTTCCACACGCCGCTGATTACCGGTTCCGATGCTGAGGGTGCAGGTTCCATGTTTCAGGTAACCACTTTGGACGTGGCAAATCCGCCGCGCACGCCGGATGGCAAGGTGGATTATTCGCAGGATTTCTTCGGCAACGCCACCAATCTGACGGTTTCCGGACAGTTGGAGGGCGAACTCGGCGCGATGGCACTCGGCGGCATCTACACGTTTGGTCCTACGTTTCGCGCCGAAAATTCCAATACCCCGCGCCACCTGGCTGAGTTTTGGATGATTGAGCCGGAAGTGGCGTTCAACGACATCACCGACAATATGGATTTGGCAGAAGATTTTCTAAAATACATCATCAAATATGCCATGGAGCGTTGTGCAGACGACATCGCCTTTTTGGATAAGATGTACGACAACGAGCTGACGGCGCGCCTGAATTTCGTCATCAACAACGATTTCAAACGGCTGACCTATACCGAAGGCGTAGAGATATTGGAAAAAAGCGGCAGAAAATTCGAGTTCCCCGTCTATTGGGGAGCCGATTTGCAGTCGGAACACGAGCGTTATTTGGTGGAAGAACATTTCAAACGTCCGGTCATTCTGACGGATTATCCGAAAGAAATCAAGTCGTTCTACATGAAGCAAAACGACGACGGCAAAACCGTGCGCGGCATGGACGTACTTTTCCCAAAAATCGGCGAAATCATCGGCGGCTCCGAACGCGAAGCCGACTACGACAAGTTGATACAGCGCGTGAACGAACTGAAAATGTCCACCGAAAGCATTTGGTGGTATCTCGACACGCGCAAATTTGGAACGGCTCCGCACGCCGGTTTTGGCTTGGGCTTTGAACGCTTGGTGCTGTTTGTGACTGGCATGACCAATATTCGCGACGTCATCCCGTTCCCGCGCACGCCGAAAAATGCGGCTTTTTAAATAAAAATTAAAAGGTTATGAAAAAGGAAATTATCAAGCAAAATGTTGGTATCGACATTGAAAATTTGATAAAATGATAAATTCTTTATTAAAACAATTTGAAATAGCATGAAATTTAACGATTTACAACAAGGCATACAACAATTATCTACTTCTTTTCGGCGAAGTGCGATTACTGCTATTAACATACATCTCACCGTAAGAAATTGGTTGATTGGGTTTTATATTGTGGAATTTGAGCAAAAAGGCGAGGATAGGGCGCAGTATGGCGCAAAGTTGCTACAAAATCTTTCCAACGGACTTAATGAAGAGGGGCTATCGTATAGAAATCTGAGATTGTACCGACAATTTTACATGCTCTATCCTCAAGTGATGGACTATTTACCGGTATTTTTTCAAAAAAATATTTCAATTGGGCAACCGGTGATTGCCCAATTAAAAAGTATTGGTAATGAGAATGTTACAATTTGGCAATCACCGATTGCCAAATTCAAAGAGCAAGATATTTCATTACTTCCTGCTGAAAAATTGTTGCATAAATTATCTTATACACATATAACACTGCTTCTTCCCATAGACGATCCTATTAAGCGGTTGTTTTATGAAATAGAGTGTATTAAGGGTACATGGAGCGTACGAGAATTGAAACGACAGATTGACAGTCTATATTTTGAACGCAGTGCTATGAGCAAGAAGCCGGAACTGCTGAGTCAATTAACGCAAGAGCAAACCGAACCTGCCAATATGCTTGATACTATAAAAATGCCTGCAATATTTGATTTTCTTGGGCTAAAGTCAAAAGATGTTGTTTATGAATCAGACTTGGAGCAGGCATTGATTGAGCATTTGGGAGAATTTTTGATGGAGTTGGGTGATGGTTTTTGCTTTGAAGCCCGACAAAAGCGAATCATTATTGGCGATGAATACTATTTTTGCGATTTAGTTTTCTATCATCGAATTTTGAAATGCCATGTGCTGATAGAGTTAAAAATCGGCAAATTTGAGTACGAGCATATCGGGCAACTCAAAACTTACATCAATTATTACCGCAAAGAGGTCATGCGTCCGGACGATAATCCTCCGGTTGGCATTTTGTTGGTTACAAACAAAAATGATGCGTTAGTAGAGTATGCGACCGCAGATAGTGACCAAGATATTTTTATCTCTAAATATATACTTGAACTTCCAACAAAAGAGCAACTGTCTAAGTTTCTTTGTGAAGAATTTCATAAAATATAGAGCAGCAATAAAACAATGGCAAAGATGAAAAATTTACACATATCTAATTATATTGTTAAACCATTGGAGCATAAATTTATGAACGCAAACTTCATCCTCCAAGAACTCCTCTCAATCGCAAACCCCGCAAAAGCCCAATTTCTCAGTCGCTTTTTCAAAACCGGCAAAGGGCAATATGGCGAGGGGGACATCCTGCTGGGCATCAACGTGCCGCTGGTGAGGGATGTGGTGAAACGCTGCCCCAAATTGCCGTTGAGCGAAATCCGGATTTTACTTGACTCGGAATACCACGAAGTGCGGTTGGCTGCCCTGCTACTGCTCGACAAGCAATTCAAAAAAGCCCCTGCCGATGAGCAAAAAGCCATCTTCGACTTCTATTTGCAGAATGCGCGCAAAGCTAACAATTGGGATTTGGTGGATGTCACCTGTCGCGATGTCGTGGGGCTGTATTTGTTGGACAAACCGGACAGGAGTGCTCTCTACCGCTTGGCAGAGAGCGACAATCTGTGGGAGCAGCGCATCGCCATCGTATCCACATGGATGTTCATCAAGCACGGGCAATTTGACGACACATTGGCACTTGCAGAAAAACTCCTCCACCACAAGCACGATTTGATGCACAAAGCCGTAGGCTGGATGCTCCGCGAAGTAGGCAAAAAAGACCGCGAAACATTGGTAGCATTTCTGGAAAAGCACCACAAAACCATGCCACGCACAGCCCTACGCTACGCCATCGAACATTTCCCGCCCGAACAGCGCGCCTATTTTATGCAAAAGTGAAAAATGAAGATGACTTTTGAACAGATACATAACAATCAACAGGCATTGCTGCTGCAATGTATCAGCGGCAGCAAAGCCTACGGTTTGGATACGCCGCAGTCGGACACGGACATTCGGGGCGTTTTTGCCCTTGATAAAAAGACGTTTTATGGGCTACGGTTGGTTGAGCAGGTGGATAATCCGAGCAATGACATCACTTATTACGAACTGAAACGCTTTGTGGAACTGCTTCTCCGCAACAATCCCAACATTTTGGAACTGCTGAACACGCCTCCCGATAAGGTGCTGTACCGGCATCCGGTGATGGATTTGATTCGTCCGGAAATGTTTTTGTCGAAGTTGTGCCTGAGCACTTTTGCCGGTTATGCGCAGTCGCAAATAAAGAAAGCAAAGGGGCTTAACAAAAAGATATTCAACCCGATAGACGAAAAGCGCAAGAGCGTTTTGGATTTTTGTCACATCATCGAAGGCTATTCAACCGTTCCGCTGCAAATTTGGCTTCAGCAAAATGCGTATGTTCAGGCAGATTGCGGACTCATCAATATTCCCCATTCCAGAGATATGTACGCGGTGTTTCATCAAAGCCAAACGCCGGAAAAGTTGTGGGGCATTTGCTCCGGTGATGATGCCAACGACATCGTATTGAGTTCAATTCCCGAAAAATTGGAACCCAAAGCCCTCATGAGTTTCAACAAAGAGGGATACTCCACCTATTGCAGGGAGTATGCCGAATACTGGGATTGGGTGGAAAAACGGAATGAAACCCGCTATCAAAACACCCTGCAACACGGCAAAAATTACGATGCCAAAAACATGATGCACACCTTCCGCCTGCTCAACATGGCAGAAGAAATAGCCCTCGAAAAGCAAGTAAACGTCTTCCGCCCGGACAGAGATTTTCTGCTATCCATCAGAGCCGGCGAATTTCTCTACGACGACCTCGTAAAAAAAGCAACAAAGAAAATAGAAAAAATCAAAAAACTCTACGCCCGATGCGATTTGCCGGAGCAGCCAAATGAAGCAGAAGTAAATGCTGTTTTGGTAAAAATGCGAGAACAACTGCTGACATCTTAAATCGGGGTTCACCTCAAAAACGTGAAAGCTATTAGGAAAAAAAATCATCATTTTATACCTCATAATTCATAATTATTTATTACTTTTGCAGCCGCTTAGAAAAAGTAACAACAGGCAAAGGATTGCGGGTCAAAATCCGCAACGACAGCCATAAATAATAAAAAAAATAAACAAATGGAAATTGTAAAAATTTTAGGTCGTGAAATCTTGGATTCTCGTGGTAATCCAACGATTGAAGTGGATGTAACTTTGGCATCCGGTGTTATTGGTCGCGCATCGGTGCCGAGCGGTGCCTCTACGGGCGAAAACGAAGCGTTGGAATTGCGCGATGATGACAAAAAACGCTACTTGGGCAAAGGCGTCCAGAAGGCAGTGGACAACATCAACAAAGTAATTGCTCCCGCATTGCTGGGCATCAGCACGTTGGAACAACGCGCCATCGACAAAAAAATGCTCGCCTTGGACGGCACAAAAACGAAGTCTAAATTGGGTGCCAACGCTATTTTGGGCGTTTCGTTGGCGGTTGCAAAAGCGGCTGCTAACTATTTGGATGTGCCTTTGTACCGCTACATCGGCGGCACAAACACCTACACATTGCCCGTGCCGATGATGAACATCATCAATGGCGGTTCACATTCGGATGCCCCGATTGCATTTCAGGAATTTATGATTCGTCCGGTGGGCGCACCATCGTTCAAAGAAGGCTTGCGCTACGGTGCGGAAGTGTTCCACGCATTGAAGAAAGTGTTGCACGACAAAGGATTAAGCACCGCAGTAGGCGACGAAGGCGGCTTCGCCCCCAACTTTGCCGGCGGCACCACCGAAGCATTGGAAGCCATCCTCACAGCCATCAAAAACGCCGGTTATACAGCAGGAAAAGACATCACAATAGGCTTAGACTGTGCATCTTCCGAATTTTTCGACAAGGGTGTATATAACTATTCCAAATTTGAAGGCACGAGCGGTGCCAAACGCAGTTCCAAAGAACAGGTAGATTATTTGGCTGATTTGGTGGCTAAATACCCCATCGACTCCATCGAAGACGGCATGAGCGAAAACGACTGGGACGGCTGGAAACTCCTGACCGACAAATTGGGCAGCAAAGTGCAATTGGTGGGCGACGACCTGTTTGTGACCAACGTAGAATACCTGAAAAAAGGTATCGAATTGGGCTGTGCCAACTCCATCCTCATCAAAGTGAACCAAATCGGTTCGTTGAGCGAGACTTTGGATGCCATCGAAATGGCTCACCGCGCAGGCTACACCAGCGTGACATCGCATCGCTCCGGCGAAACGGAAGATGCCACCATCGCCGACATCGCCGTAGCCACCAACTCGGGACAAATCAAGACCGGTTCGCTGAGCCGCTCCGACCGCATGGCAAAATACAACCAATTGCTTCGCATCGAAGAAGAATTGGGCGATTTGGCGGTGTATGGCTACAAAAAAATTGTACCTGTGCGCCCGTGAAAGAAAACGAGATGATATTCGGCACGCGCGCCGTCATCGAAGCCGTGCAAGCGTGCAAAGAGGTGGATAAGATATTGATGCGCAGGGATTTGCAAAACGACCTGGCACGTGAGTTGTTTAATATCGTCCGCGACACCAATATCCCCATCCAGCGCGTGCCGCAGGAAAAATTAGACCGGCTGACACGCAAAAATCATCAGGGTGTAATTGCCTTTATTTCAGCGGTAACCTATCAAAAATTGGAAGATATAATCCCATTTTTGTTTGAAAACGGCAAAGACCCGTTCATTGTGCTGCTGGATGGCGTGACCGATGTGCGCAATTTCGGAGCCATCGCCCGCACCTGCGAGTGTGCCGGAGTGGATGCCATCGTGATTCCCGCGCGCAACAGCGTGTCCGTCAATGCCGATGCGGTGAAAACCTCCGCAGGCGCATTGCTCACGTTGCCGGTTTGCAAGGAAGAAAGCATCACGGAGGCAATCCGGTTTTTGAAAAACAGCGGCGTGAAAGTCATCGCAGCCACCGAGAAAGCCTCCGCAGACTATCCGGAAGGCGACTACACCGTCCCAATCGCCCTCATCATGGGCGGCGAAGACGTGGGCATCGCCACCGACAACCTCCGCATCTGCGACGAAATGGTGCGCATCCCAATAGCAGGCACCATCGCCTCGCTGAATGTGTCGGCAGCAACAGCGGTGCTGGCGTATGAGGTTGTGCGGCAACGGGGGGAAAAGAATTTGTCATTGCGGGCAAGCCCGCAATGACAGAAAAAAAATGTGAAAATCAACGAAATTTAAACAATTTATGTTAAAGTTAAGAAAACCTATTGTTGTTTAAAAAACATTCTCTATCTTTGCCGTCGATTTGTCATGGTGGCAATTCATAAGAAAGAAAATGTGTTAAATATTAAATATTAAATTTTATGAAGAAAAAAAGTAAAAACAAGAGATTTGCAAACTTTGTGAAAACTTTGTTATTAAGTAGCATTCTCTTTGGGGGGGGGGGGGCAAAGTATGCATGCCGAATCTCCACAGGATGGTAAAATCGCCGTCACAGGCGTGGTATCCGATGCGGACGGTCCGGTCATTGGAGCCAGTGTAGTAGAAAAAGGCAATCCGGGCAACGGTGTAGCAACCGACATGGACGGAAAATACTCTCTCCGAGTATCGCCAAACGCCACTATCACAGTGGCGTATTTGGGTTACACAACCCAAGACGTGTCTGTCGATGGCAGAACGAGTATTAATGTAACTTTGGTGGAAGGCACCAGCACCCTTGACGAAGTAGTGGTGGTGGGCTATGGCGTTCAGCGCAAAAGAGACCTGACCGGCTCCATTTCGCACGTGAAAGGCGAGGAAATAAAGAACGTAGCGGTAGGAGGTGTTGGCGGTGCCATGGTTGGGAAAGTGTCCGGTGTGGACTTTGTGACCGGTGGCGGTGCTCCGGGAACCGGACCTGCCCTGCGTATTAGAGGAACCGGCACCTTCAACAGTCCCGACCCTTTGTGGGTCGTTGACGGAGTGGTCGGAAGTCCGCTCTCAAATATGAATGATGTGGAAAGCGTTGAAATACTGAAAGATGCTTCGGCTTCCGCGATTTACGGTACCCGTGCTGCCAACGGTGTAGTACTTGTTACCACCAAAAAGGGACGGAATGGCGAGAAGGTGAATGTCAGTGTAAATGCGTACACCGGCGTTACTAATTTGGCGAAAAGGATTGATTTATTGACCGCTCCCGAAGTGGCGACGCTCAGAAAAGAGGCATACACCATTAATAATAGTACGAATGATGATTACAGGGATTTTTGGAACGACCCCAATTGGGCCACGCAGCGCACCGATTGGCAGGATGCTTATTTTGACACCGGCACAATCTATAACGTAGATTTGTCCATCAAAGGGGGAAGCGAAAAGAGTACATTCTACACCAGTTTCGGCTATCACAAAGAGACAGGAATGATTAGCCCTACGCTTTCTGAGCATTATAATATCCTTCTAAAATCCGACCATTACATACACAAACGTGTCAAGATTGGGCAGAATTTTCAGTATGCTTTAGGCAAAGGAGTAGTCCAGCAAGGGAGTATAAGGGATGTTTTGCGCTATAGCCCTGCCATACCCCAAATAAATGAAGAAGGCATTGTTGCGGGTGTGTATGATAATGGCGGCAGTCGTGCGTATCTCGGTGATATCAATAATCCGATTCTGTATGTTCAAAATGGTCAGGATAAAAGTGAGCTCAATCATGGTTTGAGTGGAATTGTGACACTTGACATAGAACTTGCTCAGGGATTATTTATAAAGGGTAATTATAGAGCCAGTGCGAGTATAACGAAAAAAAGAGAATTCTATCCGGCTATAGCCGGTAATCAGCCTTTTCCGAGGGCAGACAATGGGGTTAGTTTAAGCCGAAGATACGAAGATGGCTATGGCGTACTCGCTGAGACCTACGCCACTTGGTTCAAAGAATTTGGACAACATACTGTTAATCTATCGGGTGGTTATACGGCTGAAAAAGGGGGCTGGGGCGAGAACTTTAGTGCCGGACGCGCGGGGTATGCCGATGAATCGTTCGACCAACTCACATTGAGTAATGGGCAGACTGTGACTGGAGCCGGTGGAGAGTTTAACAATGAATGGAGTTTATCTTCATGGTTTGGGCGTGCGTTTTATTCTTTCGACAATAAATATCTGCTCACGTTGACAGGCCGGGCGGATGGCTCATCCAAGTTTCCCAAAGGCAATCGCTGGGGTTTCTTTCCTGCTTTCTCTGCCGGATGGCGGGTTACGGAAGAATCCTTTATGCAGGATGTGGATTTTTTGAGCAACCTGAAACTGACCGGCGGCTGGGGAAGTCTTGGCAACCAAGCCATTGGTGACTTCGAGTATTTAAGTACGATAAAAAAAGGCGCAGGTTCATACTTCGACTACAACTTTGGTGGCAACCAAACTTCAGGCTCTTCATTGAACCATTTGGGAAATCATGCACTCACCTGGGAGCGTACCAATATGACTAATTTAGCGTTGGAAGCCGGTTTTCTTAAAAACAGGTTGAACGCTACCATCACTTATTTCGACAAAAACACGGAAGGGATGTTGCTTGCCACTGTGGAAGTTGGAACGATGGGAACATTGGAGATTCCTAAAAGCAATCTCGGGGAAGTAAACAATCACGGTGTAGAGCTTGAATTTTCGTACGCTGACAGAGTCGCAGGGGATTTTACCTACGCGGCAAATCTTAACCTTACCTTTATTAGAAATAAGGTAACCAAATTGTATGGAGGCGAATTTGATAAAACGCGCTATATCGCCGGCGACAAGTATGGCAATGCGGAGCTGGTGATTGCCAGAACGTTTGCCGGCGACCCGATGGGTTCGTTTTATGGGCATAAAACAAATGGTATTTATCAAAATCGGTCGGAAATAGACACAGACCCTTATCTAAGAAATGAATCGGCAGACAAGCGGGCGAGCATTCAACCGGGCGATGTGCGTTTTGTAGATATTAACGACGATGGAAAAGTGGATGATGACAAAGACCGTACCAATTTGGGCAACCCCAATCCGGATGCTATTATCGGTTTTAATGGCAACCTTGGGTATAAGGGTATTGATTTTTCTTTCAACGTTACTGCCAATCTGGGCTTTGAAATATACAACGCTACCCGAATGGACGGTTTGAGCAGTAACTTCGCTTACAATATGTATGCCGACCAAATGGGGCGCTGGCATGGTGAAGGAACGAGCAATACGTTGCCGCGAATGTTGATGGCCGGCGGTGCCAATGCGAATGATAACTACCGCATTTCAGATTTGTTTGTTGAGAATGGCAATTATTTGATGTTGCGAAACTTGACACTGGGTTATACCCTGCCGAAAAATATTATGAATAAGATAGGCGTGGGGAGTTTGCGTGTCTATGTGACCGGACAGAATTTGCTTGTGCTCACCAATTATTCCGGTTTCTCACCTGAACTGGGATTCAGTGACCAGGGACGCGGTGTTGATGTCGGCAACTACCCTATCACGCGAGTATTTACAGGTGGAATAACAGTTGATTTTTGATTGTAAAACTTAAAAAAATTATAGATATGAAAAAGAATATAATGATATGTTTGACATTGAGCATCGCCCTTTCACAGGCAGGATGCAGTGACTTTTTAGAGCCCAATCCGAGGGGGTTTTATACCGAAGAAAATTATTTCACAACGGAGCAGGATGCCATAAACGCTGTACAAGGCATATATGGCAAAGTATTGGATGAGAATTTTGCCGGTAATGATGATACGAAATACGAGGGATGTGGGGATGATATTTTAGCTATCAGCGATCATCATGCTTGGGACCCTCCAGTACTTTATTTTACCATTACGCCGGGTGATGCTCTTTTGGCTGACCGTCAGTGGCCGGTGAAATATGAAGTCATTTCGAGAGCCAATTTAGTAATTATGAATGTGCCGAATATGTCACGGGACCAAATTTCGGAAGCGATTCAAAACCGTTGCGTGGGTGAGGCATACTTTCTCCGCGCCTTTACTCATTGGTGGCTCTACTTAATACACGGTGAAATACCGGTCATTACCGACGTGGATGTGAAGAATAACAACTACAATAAGCCCAAAAACACGATAGATGAGGTTTTGGGACAAATAGAATATGATTTGCTCCAAGCGGCTGCATTGCTTCCTGCCACTACGCCTGCTGCCGAAGGTGGGCGGGTGCATAAAGGCTCGGCTTGGAGCCACCTCGTACAGTTGTATATGCACTGGTCGTGCTACGACGGGAAAGATGCGTATCTCGACAAAGCCATTGAGGCTGGGAGTCATATCATCGGAAATCCCGATTATGCCATGGTGGCTGATTTCAGCGATTGCTTCACGTTGAGAAATGGTGCAATAAATACGGAAGTGCTTTTTCAACTGAATGGCGATAATGGGATGGAGTATAATAATAACTTGGAAAAAGGATACTTTTGGGAATTAGATGGTTGGGATGGTTGGTGTTGGTATTGGCCTACCCCGGATCTCGTTGCTGCATTTGGAACCGACCCGCGTTTGCAGAAAACTATCTTGCGTGACGGGGACGAGGTGAGAACTTATAATGGCGGTAGCAAAACCTATACAGTGGATAGGTCTCCGACAGGCTATGCCTTTAGAAAAAATGCTCAATACGTCCTTACGGATGGTGGTGATTTTAGACACGAACTATCTGCGGTCTTTGCCATAATGCGTTCATCTGATGTTTATTTGTTGGTAGCGGAAGCGAAAATCCGTAAAAATGGGACAGGAGCGGGAGATGCTGAAATAAATGCGGTCAGGAGCAGGGTAGGTGCTACCACCCGAACAGGCTATACCGCCGCCGACCTTGTTTTGGAACGGCGTTTGGAATTGGCAGGCGAAAATCGTCGCTTTTTCGATTTGCGCCGCTGGGACAGATGCAATCATTTTGGTGGAGTCAATATTGCTACTCTTTTGAGTGGCGACTATAACGGGACAGCACGTACGTTTCAAGTACCGAAGCATTATTTCTTCCCCATTCCACAGAACCAAATTGACAAGACGGGTGGAGTGTTAATTCAAAATCCGGCCTATCAATGAAATTTCTGAAAAGAAGATTCAAAGCAAGTAAATTCACAGCAAGAAGTGGGGCTATTGCCCTGCTTCTTGTCATCGTTTCAGGCTTCACAGCCTGTCAGCACCCGACAAAGACGGCTGCATCAGAGAAGCCGCAGTTGAAATTCCACGAAAACGGGACGTTCAAGATTGCGCAATTCGCCGATATGCACTGGCGAAACGGTGAAAACAACGGACGGATTGAGGAAACTCTCCGCTATGTCCTGCAAACGGAAAAGCCCGACGTGGCTGTTTTTACCGGCGACAATATCACCGATCCGGAAACGAAAGAGGCTTGGCTGAAGTTTATCAGCATCCTTGAAGATGAAAAAATGCCTTTCGCGGTGGTCAACGGCAATCATGATGCCGAGTTTAAACTCACCCGCGAGGAGATATTCGACCTACTGGAGGCATCGCCCTATTTTGTGGGCGAGAAGGGTCCCAAAGACCTTTACGGCGTGGGCACTTATGCCTTGCCCGTTCGGTCGTCTACCTCCGACAAACCGGCTGCGGTGCTCTATTGTATGGATTCTAACGACTATTCAGCCTATGAAAGTTACAGTTATTACGACTGGTTTCATTACGACCAAATAGAGTGGTATCGCGAACAAAGCAAGCGTTTTACGGCTGCCAACGACAACAATCCACTGCCGGCATTGGCATTTTTCCACATCCCGTTGCTGGAATACGACAATGTGCTTGCTCGAAAAGCACCCACCACGGTGGGCGATTACGGCGAGCCGACCTGTCCGGGACTGCTTAACACGGGTATGTTTGCCGCTATGGTTGAGATGGGCGATGTGATGGGCACTTTCTGCGGGCACGACCACACCAACGATTTCATCGGCTTGGAATACGGCATCGCCTTGGCTTACGGGCGCAACACCAACTATTACAAGATAGGCAGCCGCATCATCGAACTTCGTGAAAATCAGCGGACGTTCGACACGTGGATACGCACCAAAGAAGGCACCGAATACCTCTATTTCTATCCGTCAGGCATCAGTCCGGTGGACGAAACAGGGCTAAATTTCTTACCCGCCGCCGCCGTAAATCCGACCATACAGGGGGCTAATTACACCTATTACGAAGGAAAATTTGAGAGTGTGGATGAGTTGGATAAAGCCACCCCGCTCGAACGTGGCACAACGAAACGCATCGGCATTGATGATACGGATAAAAGGGATTTCGCTTACGAATACCGCGCCTGTATCAAGGTGCCGGAAAAGGCAGTGTATTATTTCTTCACAAACTCCGACGATGGCAGCAAGTTGTTTATCGACGGCAAGTTAGTAGTGGACAACGACGGCTCGCACTCCGTGAAACGCATCAATGGCTCCGTGCCGTTGGAAGCGGGTTTTCACGACTTTAAGCTGCGTTATATTGCCGCCGCTCCGGCAAACAGTTTGGAAGCAGGCATTTTGAGCAGGACGATGCGGGAAACGCCCTTAGATGGACTAATTTTTATAAGCGAAAAATAAATGACGACGAAAGCAGCTAATGCTAAAATTCTTTTTGTTGCTTTGTGCCTGTTGGCGGGCATAAGCCCTTTGGCGGCGCGCGTTACGATGCCGAAAGTATTTACCGACAATCTTGTTTTGCAGCAGCAAAGTCAGGTTCCCATTTGGGGCAAGGCTACGCCGAATCAAGAGGTAACAATTACTACCTCTTGGGACAAGCAGACCCGGAAGGTGCGCGCCGACCAAGCCGGCAAATGGCGAGTGAATGTGCAAACGCCCGCAGGAAGCAACACGCCTTACACGATTACGATTTCCGACGGGAAAGCCCTCACGCTCAAGAATATACTCATCGGCGAAGTGTGGATATGCTCCGGACAGTCGAATATGGATATGCCGCTGGCAGGTTGGGGTTGGACTAAGGTGATTAATCATGAGCAAGAAGTGGCATATGCCGATTATCCGCAGATACGGCTGTTACAGGTTGATAAGGTGGCAAGCAGTCAACCGTTGGACGATTTGAAGGGCACCGACCAAGGCTGGCAAGTCTGCTCTCCGGCTACCATCCCTGAGTTTTCGGCGGTGGCTTATTTCTTTGGTCGCAACCTGTACGAGCACTTGAAAGTCCCCATTGGTTTGATAAACGCAGCGTGGGGCGGCACCACTGCGGAAGCGTGGACAAGCGGAGAGTCCTTAGACTTTATGCCTGATTTCAGCGCAAAGGTAAAAGAGGTAGCCGCATATTCGGACGAGGAGGCGCAAAAACGCTATGCACAGCAAATGGAGGCGTGGAACGAAACTGTTCTTAGCGCAACTTTGGGCAGCAACAAGAATTGGGAAAGTCCGGCGTTCAACGATACCGACTGGCAAACGATGCGCCTTCCCGGCATTTGGGAAACGAAAGGCTTGGACGGGTTCGACGGGCTTGTCTTGTTCCGCAAGACGGTGGATATTCCGGCGGCTTGGGCCGGTAAAGACTTGCAATTAAATCTGGGTATGATTGACGATAACGAAATAACCTGGTTCAATGGTCGGAAAGTAGGTGAAACGCTTGGTTACAACAGCGACCGCAGTTACAGGATACCTGCCGGGTTGGTAAAAGCAGGCAAAGCGGTTATCGCTGTTCACGTGCTTGACTATGGCGGAGAGGGCGGCTTTCATAGCGACCCTTCGTTTTTGTCGTTGGCACTTGCCTCTAAAAAGCAGTCATCTCTTTCTTTGGCAAATGAATGGAAGTACAAAACAATTGCTGATAAGGGGCAATTGGCAAAAGCACCTGTTTCGCCCGTTGACAACGCTAATCGTCCTACCGTGTTGCACAATGCGATGATTCATCCCATTGCTCCGTATGCGATTCAGGGGGCAATCTGGTATCAGGGCGAGGCGAATGTGGGACGTGCCGAACAATATCGAACGCTCTTTCCGCTGATGATTCAGGATTGGCGCAAGACCTTCGGCAAGAATATTCCTTTCTATTTCGTACAGTTGGCGAACTATATGGACGAACAGCCTCAGCCGGTAAAATCAGCATGGGCGGAATTGCGTGACGCACAATTGCATACCCTGGCTTTGGATAATACCGGAATGGCGGTGGCAATAGACATCGGTGAAGCAAAAGATATTCACCCCAGTAATAAGCAAGACGTGGGCTTGCGTCTGGCACTTGCCGCTCGTGCCAACACCTACAAGCAAAATGTCGTCTTCTCCGGTCCGATTTATCAGTCGCACAGCATCGAAGGAAACACGATTCGGGTAAAGTTTAACCACACCCATCAGGGCTTGAAAAGCAAAGGCAATGCCAAACTTACCGGCTTCGCGATTGCGGGACCCGACCACAAATATTATTGGGCGGATGCCGTGATAGCAGGCAACGAGGTGGTGGTGTCTTCGCCCGAAGTGAAGTCCCCCGTAGCCGTGCGCTATGCTTGGGCTGATAATCCGGTGTGCAATTTGTATAATGGAGCGGGGTTGCCGGCATCGCCGTTTCAGACAGTGAAATAACATACGAATGAATATGAATAATAAAAAAACTTTTTTAGCATCAGTAGCGATTGTCGCCCTGACAATCGGGAGTATCAGCGGTTGCAAGAACGCAACGAAACCGCAACACCTGCCTCGTTTTGCGGTTATGTCGGATATCCATTTCGGTGGAGGTGCATCAACGGAAAGGGTGGGAAAAGCCCTACAGAACCTGCTGAGCAATGGTTCGTTGGATGCTGTTTTTGTTGTCGGCGACCTTACCGATGGCAGCACTGCGGCACAGTACGACGAGTTGCTCGCGGTATTCAACAACCCCGCCAACGTACCGGCGGACTTACCCGTATATTATATGATGGGCAACCACGATAACATCTCGGCGGACGGCAAGGACAACTATTTGTCTAAACTGCAACAACCGATGAATCAATACATCGAAATCAAAGACTACCCGTTCATCACGCTTAGTATGGCTGGTACGGAAGAAAATGATTTCGATGCGGAAACGCAGACTTTTTTGTCCACCCACCTTGCATCTGCCGCGCAGAAGTACCCCGACAAGCCCATATTTGTGTTTGTACACATTCCTCCGCAGAACACCTGCCATGGCTCTTCTGCCACCGAGGGTTGGGGCACGCCTGTTTTCCTGCCCGCACTGAACAAGTATCCGCAAGCCATTGTTTTTTCCGGTCATTCGCATTGTGCCATTGGCGAACCGCGCTCTATTCATCAAGGTAAATTCACCGCTGTCAATGACGGCGGCACCTACTATGCTTCAATTGAAGAGGGCACGCCCGACGTTGGTATATATCCCGAAAATAATGATAAAGTGTTGGAAGGTATTATCGTTTCGGTATTAAGCAACGGCAATGTAGAGATGGAACGCCGAGATACCCGCCGCAATGAAGAGATACTGCCGCGATGGACAGTGGAAGCCCCGCACGATGGAAGCCGCTTTACCTACAAAGACCGCAACGGACTTCCGGCACCAACTTTCGATGCCGATGCAACGCTTGCCACAACCGCCGGAGATGAATCTTGTACGGTAACTTTCCCGCAAGCCAAGGATAACGATGTAGTGCACCATTATCTAATAGAAATATTGGACGGCAACAGCGTGGTATCCTCTTTTAGGAAGTTCTCACAATTCTATCTCAACAGCGAGATGCCCCCTACTTTGACCACCACCATTTCCGGTTTACCAACAGGGAAGACCTTGGTAGCGCAAGTAACGGCGATTGATTCCTACAATAACCGGTCAAAACCGCTGCAAGGGGAACCTTTTAGCTTGACCCCTTCCGCGCCCGGAATATCTGCTAACAAAATAAATCCCAATAAATAATTAGTATTATGAAAAACAAATGTATAAGTTTTCTTCTCGTAGTATGCTTTGCCTGCTCGTGTGCAGAAAAGCAAGAAACGAAACGCATCCCTCTCATCTATTCGTCCGACCTCTATCATCCGCACGGCGACCCGGACGACCATTATGATTTGGCGATGCTCAATGCGCTGGGTGCGTTTGATGTGAAAGCGCACATCTTTGACCTCTCCATTCCGGGACGAAATCCGGACGAATATGGACTTGCTCCGCTTCGCCAAATGGCGGCTATCGCCAATAAACCGCTTCCGCCTTACGCCGTAGGGTTGCGCGACGCTTTGGCTTCGCCGGACGATAAAGGGGAAAATCAGCCGCAAGAATATCAGAAAGGGATTGAGTTGGTGTTGAAAACCTTGCGCGAATCCGATGAAAAAGTAACGCTGTTTTTGGTCGGCAGTTGTCGGGATTTTGCCGCCGCCTACAATCGTGAGCCGGAATTATTGAAGGAAAAAGTGGCTTCCGTGTATGTCAATGCAGGCAATGGTCCCGATGGCATCCAAGTGGAATGGAATGTGTTTGCAGACCCGCAGGCTTACGTCTGTTTGATGAATAGCGGACTTCCCATTTACTGGTCGCCCTGTTTTTCCAAAGAAGAGCGCACAGCCACGCCACAAGAAGTGGCAGAAAAAAGCACGCAGGCATTCAACACATACTTTGTCGTTCCCAATCAGGCGGAATTACTGAAAAACACTTCCAATAAAGTGAAAAATTTCTTCACTTACGCATTAAGCAAATCACAGGAAGAGCCGCTTCAATACCTGAATCGTTCGCCCGAAAGTCTTCCGGCGACGCCTCGCAATATGTGGAGTACCGGTACTTTTGTGCACGCCGCCGGATGGAAAATTTATGCCCACAACAACCGCTATATTGCCTGCCCACCCGAAAAAGCAAAAACATTGGGCATCGCAGACAAGGAAGTGGCTGTATATGAATACAAAAACGTGCTCCTCACATCCACCGCAGCAGAACAGTCAACGTCCGAACAATTCGGATTTGCAAAAGGTCATAACAGTCCGGTTTTGAAAGGAGTATTAACAGATTCGGATGCTCCGGTAAAAGTCTTCCGGTATATCCATCCTGAGTACAATGAAATTATGGTGTCGGTGCTTGCTAATATTTTGGGAATAAATTAATACCTTGATTTTTGCAGGGTCAACGCATTAAAAATGGCTCTATAACGTTTGGTGTGGATAAAAGAAAACTTGCCACAGGATGGTTCTTAAACCTCATTTTCACCTAATTTTCTTAACAAAACAACCGCAGTAGAAAGCACAGAATGCCTCCCATCCCTCAACCTCATTACCGCATTTTTATACAGCAAAAAAATGTAATGAGGTATAATGGACAAAATTCATGCTAAAAAAGAGCCGTTTGTTTCAAGTGGACAAAATTCAGGCTAAATATTTTTGAGGATGAATAAATACTGACCAACTATTCATACCTTTGCATGGTCAAATGAAACGGAAACAAGCTCTGCTGGAGAGCAACTTGTCAGGGATAGTTTGACAGGCTGACGAAAAAGTCAGAGAAGGGATTATCACAATAGATAATTCCTTCGACTTTTTAGAAGCCTTTTATACCTTGAAAAACCCATCTATATACTTCATTTTACGTTCTTTAGAAAGCCATTGTGGTTTCTGAGTTTGTTTTTCAAGTCAAATTTTCAGCCATTTTTCTTGGTCGTTTTAGACCAGCAATAAATGCAAATTTTTTACTCATAACTTTAAATGCTTGCAAATATATGTATTTCAATTAGTTATCACCACTTCCAGCCTGAATTTTGTCCATTAGCCCGGTAATGAGGTTGAGGGATGGTGTGTAACATCTTGCTACTGAGATACTGTGTTACAATCCAAATTTTCAGCCACTTTTTTATCAACAACTTATCAACAATTGTTCAATTTCTAATAAAATATACTTACCTTTGTGCATCCAAAGGAAGACTTCATGCGATACTTTGTA
>BNTU01000005.1 GCA_025996835.1 Bacteroidia bacterium | reverse complement strand
CATACCAGCCGCCACGCCAAACGATGCCAGCAAAGCCACAAATGAGGTGGTGCTGATGCCTAAAAAATTGATTATCGCCATCAGCATGGCAACCGTCAGCAACACATTGACCAAACTGCGCAAAAAAGAAGAAACGGATTGGTCAAATCGTCGGGCTGTCATCAGCCGTTTTATCATCGCATCAAGCCATTTAATCAACTTGCGCCCAACAATATAGATAACTATACAAACAACAATTTTGAAACCTAAATGCAAGGTTTCCCTCAAAAACGTGTCCAACAATTGCTGCCAATTTGAAATGTTCAAATCAAAACCTGCTACTTTATCCATTTTTCTGCTTTTTTTTCAGACTGCAAAGTTAGTGCTTTTTTCTGATTAAATCCCTTTTTCAGGTGCTATAGGGTGCACGACAAATTTCCCTTTTTTACTTTCTCAGGCTATTTTTCTATTGATATGAAAGCCCTACGGGCTACAAAAGCTATATATTCCCGTGTACAATTCCGAAAGGGAAATTTGTCGTGCACCCAGCACCTGTTTTACATAAGTGCTTAATTATCATTGAAATAAAGTTTATAACTGTGGCAGCGGTGGGCTGAAAAGTGGTGAATAACTTGGTGAATACTTGTTGAAAAAAACTTACAAAAATGTTGGTTCATTTGGAACTTCTTTTATAATTTTGCAGCGTAATAAATTATATATGAGAGCCGGAAAACTACATCGACTGCTAATTACACTTCTCATCGCGTCTTCACCGTTGAGCAGCTTTGCTGCTGTCGCGCCCGCCATTCAGGTTGATGTGCGGCTCTCGCCGCCTTATTCGCTCTCTTTGTCGGATTATGCGGCTTCGGGGGGATTGCCGCCGTTGTGGATTACGATTATGCCTACGGCGGTTAATATCAACAATTTGGCTGTGCGGTTGTATATCAAAATGGAAACCAACACCGGGGTGACCATTGAAACCAATTTGGGAAGTATCAATCGGGTGCTTTATCTGAACTACGGAGTGCCGGAGCATCTTTTTGGTAGCGACCTCGCCGAATATTTTAACATCAACAAGCTGAATTTTAAGGGCTACACTAAAGAAGCCTATCAACGCACGGGGCAATTGCCCGAAGGACGCTACCGCTTCACGGTGGAGGTGCGGGACTTTAACACCGGACGGACTGTTTCCAATCAGGGAACAGCCTCTGCGTGGATTGCGCTCGGCAAGCCGCCCGAACTGAGAACGCCTGTGGAGAATGCCGAGATGGGGCAAATTCTCGGTATGCCGCTCACTTTTTCGTGGATTCCGCCCAAGGTAGGAGCACCCGGCGTGATGTTGCAATACCAGTTTGAGATGTGGGCTTTGCGCGTTCCGGGCATCAGCCCTTATGTGGTAGCAGCCTCTATGCCAACGTTTTATACTACTACTCAGTCGCATAACACGCTGATTATCAATCCGGCGGAGCATTTCTTTGAGCCGGGCATGACGTATGCGTGGCGGGTGACTGCATCCGATGTGTTTGGCAATATTCCGTTTGCCCAGGGCGGGCATAGCCCCATTTGGACGTTTACTTATCAATGCAAGTGTGACCCTGTGAGCAATGCTACGATTGAGCGAAAAGGCGACCGGGCAACGCTCAGCTGGCGACAGGCAGTCAATCACACTTCGTTCAATGTGGAAATAGACCAGCCGGGTACCAACTATTCAAAACTCTATAAAGACGAGTATAACAACACTGTTACGACCGCCAAATTAGCAGAAGGAGCGACCTACCGGATGCGGGTGCAGGCTATTTGTAATGGCAATTCTCAAAATCCAAGTCCTTTTTCAGAGTGGCAGTCGGTGACGGTGCCACTGCCAACGCCGATAACAGACTATTGTCCCGATTGTGCTTGCGAGGTACCTAATACGCCCGCACCAAAAATCACCAACTTAAATTTACGCCGCGATTTGCAGCCCGGCGACACCATTCATAAGGCATCGGGCAAGTCGCGCTTCGTTATAGAATCCGTTACACAAGAGTCTGACGGCGTTTACAAGGGTGTATTTTGGTTTTTGTGGGAATACTATCGCGTACAAATTCCGTGCAATTTTTGGCATTTGTCGGTTAATACCGATAATCAGATTACCCACATGGGCTTTGAGAGCATCAACGACCCCACATTTTTGCTAAATTTGGAGGCTACAAAAGCCGAGATTGCAAAAGCGGCGGATGCTGTAGATAATTTGGCAAATGCGGCGGCGGATGCCGTTGCCACGCTGACGACCAACACCACCATCAAGGACTCGGTAAAGGTAAATGCACCATTGAAAGGGGCTTACATCAACGAAGACAACAAATTAGTGGTTGTAACCGAAAATGCCGATGGCACTTTGACGGAAACGGTAGCACAATCTGCCGACAACATGGATGCTACACTCGTAACAGGCTCTGATGGAGAAGAATACGTTGTTACATCCGGCGGGCAAATGATGGGCAAAGAAGAGTTTGCAGCCACCGGCGGCAATTCGCGCATGGTGGACAAAAACAACGAAGCAAAAGAGGCAAAGGCTAATCCAACGGTTACTTTCGCAGCTTCGTCCGAACAAAAATACGGCTTTGACAGTTATGCAGAAAACAAAAGTGCGATACAGAACGAATACCCTGAACTGAAAGCGGGTTACCGTCCACCGTTCAAGAGTGTAGAAAGTTTTAAAACGGACAAAGTGCAAGCCAATGTTGGCAATGCAAAAGACATTTCGTTCCGCACCGAGATGGGCGTACCTGTAACAGAAAGCGGCAAAACATTGACGGTGCGCGGCTCCTACGATGGCGATGAACAAGCCTTGTATGCTTACAGCAAGCAAGATAGCACAGAAACCGTAGTTGGCAAACTCAACTTGTTGAGTTTTGACACGCAAAAGAAAAAGGTGTATTTGGTGAGCGTAAACGGTGCCAACCTGCCAAATGCAACGACATTGCAACAAGAACTGAACCGAATTTATGCGCCTGCGGTGATTACGTGGACGGTAGCGAATGCAAAAGCGGTAACCGTAACATTCGCCAACGGCAAGATGACACACGGCGGCAGCAGTATAATCTCTGTCTATAATGCCGACCAAAAGGCTGTGATAAAAGCGTTTGGCAACATGGAACAAGATGCTTTGTATCTGTTCTTTGTGAACAATGTGCAAGGCAAAGACGGCAACACGAAGGGTTATATGCCGATGCAGTACCAAAGCGGCTTTATCTACGACAATACTAATGCCGTGACTGTGGCGCATGAGTTGGCGCATGGTGCATTTAACTTGGCGCACACGTTCAGCAGTGAAAAATTCATTGCTGCGCAAAGTAGCACCGATAATTTGCTTGACTACAAAGGTGGCGACAAACTTTGGAAGCATCAATGGAAGTTGGTTAATAAGCCGCAGAGTATGTTTTTGAAGTTTTTGCAAGATGAAGCGGAGGCAGAGCGAAAAAGCGAAGACCAACGTTCTCAAATTACACGTTTTATGTTTTCCTTGAAAGAGGTGCTTCAAAATAAAGATTTGTCCTTTTCCAAAACATCGGCTTTGACAACAGAGGATAAAAATAAGTTAGAGAAAAAAGAAGACATCGAAGAAACGGAAGACCATATTTTCTATGATATGTCCCTGTCTAAATCCTTTGGAGAGGTTACACTTCACGTATTCTTTGATGCCGGCAGAAAGCAGAGAAACGCGCCGGATAAATATTTCTTTTTGCCGAAAATAGATAAAGGAAGCAGTTGTCAAATATCCTATCTCAAAGATTTGGACGCAGTGCTTGTTTTTGCTTTCAAACAAGAAGAAGATATTCCGAAATTCAAAGAATTTATCGGTGCAAAAGATGATGTACCCACTCCACTGGTATCTACTACAAGAAAAGCATTTTTTGTACATGGAACTGATTCTGACCCTGAACGGTGGTTGGAGCATCCATTAACGGAAAAAGTGTTATTGTGCATAGCTGGTACCGATAAATTCGATGATAAATTTAGTTGGAAAGAATACAATAGTCTAACACAACAAGCCACTTATGCTGTAGGATTACCTAACAGAAATAAAGCCGCTCAAAAATTGGTAAATTATGTTCTTGAAAAATCACAAGGCATCAATGAAATCGTATTGATTGGACATAGTCATGGAGGTAATGTATCTCTGCAAGCGGTCAATCAATTAGTAGCAAAAGGGAAAACAGTGTATTTAATAAGTATTGCAACTCCAGCGTACAATGCATCAACAGCTTTGGTTACTTCAAAAGAGGATTTGCAAAATTGGAAATTTATACGATATGTACCACAATCTTCAAATTATGAATTTACAAATCTTGAAAATCCGAAAAATACAAAGTTAAAACAGCATTTACATTTATGGAATGAAAAGGATGGCGTTGCAGGTGGAATGGCAGGACAGGATTATTACAACTCAAATGGCATTACGGAAAATGTTGAAATTCTGACTGGTGAAGAATATACGGATTTTTGGACTTTGGAATTCAAAAACTCGCATGGTTTTGATGCGAATAGACCCCAATTGATTTATCAGATGTTTTTAAATAATAAAATTAAATCCATAAAATAATGAAAGACTGTAATACATATTTAAATTGGTTTTGCTTAATCTATTTGTTGCTTGTTCCTTTGTCTATATATGCAGCATGTAATGCTCATGATTTGGGTGGATTGTTTTTTATTTGTATGATTCCTATAATCATAGCATTTTCAGCGATAATTTTTGTTATTTCCAGTTTAGGCAATAATAAGTCAACGAATAGAGGTTATTTGATATTGATGATTATTATACAGGCACTTTTGTTAGTTTCTGGACTTTATCATAATATGAAAAATGTGATACCCGTATTAATCGCTCTTATTGTTTCTTCGGTTTTAAGTAAAACAATTGTAAACTATTTGAAAACAAGAGATTCTATCATTTCTTTTTGGGGATTGAATTTTAATCTGTTTATTGTTTTATTTCCAATTGTAGCAGGGATATTAGAAACTTTTTATTGGTTTCGCTCTAATTGAATTTATATTATTTAATAATAAAATTAAACTTATATGTAAAATATGAAAACAAAAATGTACATCGCAGTGTTAATATTGTTTGCAGGGAGCGCAAACATTCACGCTCAAACCAAGCAAAAGGAGGTCTTAAGCTTAGTGCAAGGCTTGTCAGATGCCGACAACGGCACCATCGGGCAGCGCGCTAACGAGTTAAAAGCATTTGCCATAGTGGATTTCGATGCCGCTGCGCGGGACAGCATAGCCAAATTGCTAAAGAACCCAAATTATCCGCATTATGCTAACATTGCTCTGCTGGCGGGTTACATCGGTGTTGGCAAAACGGAATTGTTGCAGCACTACGCGAATCCAAATTTACCCGTCCGGCAAAAGTGGAACATCGCGTTAGCATTGGCGCGAATGGGCGAAAAAGAACCGTTAGACTATTGCGTAAGCAAGATAAAGAAGGCCCCTGTGAATAGTTATGCCGTAGATTATCTGTTGCCCGACTTGATTTATACCCGTCAAAAGGTGGCTATAGAATACTGTGTGAAGTTGCTGCATAGCGACGAAAAGTTGTGCCAATCGCCCAATCCTAATTATTCCGAGAAAATCAACTGTGCCTATCGGATTATTGAGTTGTTGGCTCCGGCGGTTGAGGGGTTCCCTATTGTGGTTGACCCGCGCTTTGGTTTGGAAACTGATGATTACGAGAAGACGTTGCAGGATGTGCGTGGTTGGTTTACGGCGCATTCCGATTACAAAATAAAAACAGATAGGTTATGAAAAAGATTTATTCTCTTTTGGTTGTGTTGTGCCTTGGGCTTGTTCCTATTCAGGGGCAGGATGTTGATTTGGACAGGATGCTTGGCACTTCGGCGGAAGACCGGCAACGGATTGATGATGCTATTGCGGTGAGCGATGCCGTGCGCAAGGCTGGGAACTATATTTCGTCCATATCAGATTTGTTTACGGATGGCAAAGTGACGTTGCCGGTGGGTGTAAAACCGTCATCGGATAGTCCTTACGAATTGATTATCAGAAAAATAGCACAAGACGAGAAAACCGAAAAAATGGTTATATCCGCCACCTGTGCATTCCGATTTAAGGACACCGGCGACCCGATTGCCTTTGAAGGAGAAGCCGTCATTGAGGGCAATAATGGTTTGGGCACCAACGGCAAACTATCCCTCATCACCCCCGTCCGCCGCAACATCGGCAAACAATCCACGCTCGTAGTCCGCGAAGGCACCTCAGTAAGTTTCAACTGCGAAGGCATTGAGGAGTTTGATGCAAAAATGACATGGGTGGTCACTTCCGACAAGATTATTCCGGTGGATGCGCAGGGCAACCCCACTAATAAGCAGTTGCAGGTGCCGTTTGAGATGCAGTTTAGCAATTTCGACAGTTACGTGGTGTCGCTCGGCATCAATCAATCGTTTGCCATCAAGTCGCTAAGTCAATTCCCGAATCCAACCAATGGGGTATTTACCGTAGATTTGGAATTGACGGAAGCAGGCGATGCACAGATTTTGCTCTATGAAGTGGCATCCGGCATGTGTGTTGACCGGCGCAACGAAACAGGCTCGGACTCTTATCATCTCAGTTACAATCTGCCACATTTGAGCAAGGGCGTTTATGTTTTGATTGTTACGGTTGGAAGTGAACGGCGGCAGGTGGGAATGATTGTTGAGAGTTAAGAGTTAAGAGGAGGGTTAAGGGTGTCTGTGGGCTTGACCCGCAATCTCTTGCCCTGTTTATCATGCCATTTATCATGACATTTATCACGACATTTATCACGACATTTATCACGACATTTATCACGACATTTATCACGACATTTAAAGTATCATTTAAGGTATCATTTAAAGTATCATCCATTTACCCTCTTTTCGAGAGCCCTCTCTCTCTATAATCTTTTCTTCGACCAATTTGCCTATTACCCTGTCTATTGTCCGTGTATTCAGAGAGAGGTTTTGAGCCATTTCTGGGATTGTGATTTTTGGATTTTTTTGAATCAATTCCAATACTTCATCGGCATGTTTAATTGTGGCACTAATTTCCCCTAAATCACGGGAGGGATAAGCCCCTTTCTTTTCATAACGGACAGTTAGTTTGAACACATCGCCTTCTTCCATAATCGGCAAGGCGGTTTTATCTTTTACATACAATGGAACATAATGAAACATTTTTCTTACTCCCGACCCTAAATCATCCATCCACTCCAATTGCCTGAAAAAGGCTGCAATATTTGGATTTTTGGGGTGTGGTCTTAGATTATTTGGAGTAATTTCTCCCATCATATAGGGTATATTCCAATTTTCCGTGACAACTGTTTCCTTATAAATGGTCAATGTTGCGGGATAAGGATATGTAAATTCTCTGTGTATCAGCAAATTAACCACTGCTTCCCGAAAAATAATATCGCGAATACTTTTTCGCCGGTCGCCTTCCAAAAAAAATCGGTCGGGAGTATGTTTGCGAATAAATGCCATCAAACGTTCATACGCCTGTATCAGATTACAGTCCACAACGTCCCGGTCGTCATACCTATCCACATCGTCTTTTCGGCATAAAGCATCGGTTTTGTAATTGGGGCAGGTCATCGCCAGTGCCATTGGTTTCCCAAAGACCAACGCTGCCGCCAAAGTATAGCCCTCTTTGCCGGTTTGTTCATCCCGTTGATACATTTTTGCCGACCGCAAAATTTCGTCATTACTCATTTTTATCCAAGGATGTCCCGGCTTTACGACCGCAACCAACTTCCGTACATAATCAAATTCATTGTCCTCAAAATCATCAATGCGTAAGTGAGGAAACACCCTATCCTCGGTATGCCCACCGTATTTGCGCAAAAACAGATTGGAAATCATAAAATGATTTACCAATTTATAATCGCCTTCGTGATTTCGGTCGTAATATATTCCTTTGTGTGAATGGGCTTGTGAACTTTCCGGTACATAAATACAAATAATTTGCTTTTCATCTATCTTCACAACATCTGTTTCGAGGCGCACCGGCGAGAAAATAATTTGCGGATTATTTGTTTCATTGGCTAAAGTTTTTAATTGTTTTGGTATAGAATCTTCTTTAACCCCCTCAATAATGCCGTTGTCGTTTACGCCAAGTAATATGTACCCGCCTTTTCTGTTCAGAAATGCGCAAATTGTTTCATATACATCGCGAGATAAATCGGCATAAGATTTTTTGAATTCAATATTCAGACCTTCGCCTTGGGCTATTAGAGACTTTATTTTTTCTGTATCTATCATTATTTCTGTGATGTTTTTTTCCGTGCAAAGGTACGAAAACATATTGATTATTTAGCCTTTATACTCCTAAGTCTATGTCTTTTTTTTCATCTGTTATTTTAGTTTCCATTATCAAGTAAGCCAAAGGCTTTCTTTTTGCCCCGCATGGGGCTAAATTATGCATAACCGCAGGTGAAGCGAAGCGCAACCTACGGTATAAGTGGGCGACACAGCCCTCAGTCCCGCAGATAAAGTCAAATGACTTTATCTGCGGGACAAAACACCGTTTGCGAAAAGTAGCACCTGAAAAAAAAGATTTAAATCGTTGCTCCGATTTCAAAATAAAATCGTAACTTTGCCGCATTATGGCTACGAAAAAAGACACGACAAGCAAATTGGGGCTAATCAAGGGCGACCCTTGGCTGGAGCCTTACACGGCAGCGATTGAGGGGCGTTATGCCTATTTTTTGCAGCGCGAACGGGAGTTGACGCAGGACGGCAAAGTGCCGCTGAGCGATTTTGCCGACGGGTATCTGTATTTCGGTTTGCACACGACCGACGCGGGCTGGGTGTTTCGCGAATGGGCACCGCGAGCGACGGCGATTTATCTCGTTGGCGATTTCAACGGATGGACGGAACAGCCTGATTATCAGTTGCATCCGATTGGCAATGGTGCGTGGGAAATTTCTCTGCCTCACGACAAATTGCACCACGGCGAACTGTATAAATTGCGGATGCACTGGGACGGTGGCTCCGGCGAGCGCATCCCCGCGTGGGCACAGCGCGTGGTGCAGGACAACACTTCTCATATTTTCAGCGCGCAAGTTTGGAATCCCGAAACAACCTATATATATAAGGTGCAAAATTTTGCGCCGAACACCGCGCCGCTGCTGATTTACGAATGCCACATCGGGATGGCGACCAATGACGAGCGCGTGGGCACGTATCGCGAATTTACGCAAAACATCCTGCCGCGCATCCAAAAGGACGGCTACAATGCCATTCAGATTATGGCGATTCAGGAACACCCCTATTATGGCTCGTTTGGCTACCACGTGTCGAGTTTTTTTGCGGCATCGTCGCGGTTTGGCACGCCGGAGGAGTTGAAAGAACTCATCGACACGGCTCACGCGATGGGCATCGCCGTGATTATGGACTTGGTGCATTCGCACGCGGTGAAAAATGAAATCGAAGGTTTGGGGCGGTTTGACGGCTCCTACGACCAATATTTTCACAGCGATGCGCGGCGCGAACACCCCGCTTGGGACTCGCTCTGCTTCAACTATCGGCGCAACGAGGTGATTCATTTTTTGCTCTCCAACTGCAAATTTTGGCTGGAAGAATACCGTTTCGACGGCTTCCGCTTCGATGGTGTAACGAGTATGCTCTACAAAAGTCACGGTCTGGGCGAGGCTTTTTCCGATTACGGCGACTATTTCAACGCCAATCAGGACGGCGAGGCGATTTGCTACCTCACGCTGGCGAATAAATTGATTCACGAGGTCAATCCGCGCGCGCTGACCATCGCGGAGGAGGTGAGCGGGATGCCCGGATTGGCTGTGGCGGTCGCTCAGGGCGGCTACGGCTTCGATTACCGCATGGCGATGAACATCCCCGACTACTGGATAAAAATTATCAAGGAGAAAAAAGACCAGGATTGGCACCCGTCGGGCATCTGGTGGGAAACGACCAACCGGCGGGCAGACGAGAAGACAATCAGTTATGCCGAAAGCCACGACCAGGCATTGGTGGGCGACAAAACCATCATTTTCCGCCTCATCGACGCGGAAATGTATTGGCACATGCACGTGAACGACAACAATTTGATGGTTGACCGCGGCATCGCACTCCACAAAATGATTCGCTTGGTAACCGCCTCAAGCATCAACGGCGGCTATCTCAACTTTATGGGCAACGAATTTGGACACCCCGAATGGATAGATTTCCCGCGTCAGGACAATGGCTGGTCATATAAATACGCCCGCCGACAGTGGCATCTGGTGGACAATCCCGACCTGAAATACCACTACCTGGGCGATTTCGACAGCGCGATGGTGAATCTGCTCAACGGCATCAAGGGCTTTCAGTCGCTGGAAATTCAAAAAGTGTGGGACAACGACGGCGACCAGATTTTGGCATTCCGACGGGGCGATTACGTCTTCGCTTTCAATTTCAATCCGGAAAAATCGTTTACCGATTACGGCTTTTTAGTGCCTCCGGGGCAGTACAAGATGGTGTTGAACAGCGACGACCCCGCGTTCGGCGGCTTCGGACGGATAAATGCCGATATTGCATACCACACCGCTTTCGACCCGCTCTATGCAGGGGAGAAGAAGGAATGGCTGAAATTATATTTGCCGGTGCGCACGGCGGTGGTGCTTCGGCTTATTAAAAAATAAAAATTATGAGTTTTGATGTTAATGAAGCCGGTTTTTACGGCGATTTTGGCGGAGCATACGTGCCGGAAATATTGTATGCCAATGTGGAAACGTTGAAAAATGAATACAAAAAAATCCTTGCCGACCCCGATTTTCAAACAGAATTTCAGGATTTGCTGGCGAATTATGTGGGTCGCCCTTCCCCCCTCTACCTCGCCAAACGCCTCTCAGAGCGGTATGGTTGCAAGATTTATCTCAAACGGGAAGACCTCAACCACACGGGGGCGCACAAAATCAACAACGCCATCGGGCAAATTTTGTTGGCGAGGCGGATGGGCAAAACGCGCATCATCGCCGAAACAGGTGCCGGTCAGCATGGCGTAGCCACAGCAACGGTTTGCGCGCTGATGGGCATGGAATGCATTGTGTATATGGGCAAAACGGATGTGGAACGGCAAAATTTGAACGTCCGCAAAATGGAGATGCTCGGCGCAAAGGTCGTGCCCGTCACAAGTGGCAATATGACCTTGAAAGATGCTTGTAATGAGGCAATTAGAGATTGGTGTTGCCACCCTGCCGACACGTTTTATGTGATTGGCTCAACAGTGGGTCCGCATCCCTATCCTGATTTGGTAGCACGGCTGCAATCCGTTATCAGCAAAGAGATTAAGTGGCAAACGAAGGAAAAAGAGGGTCGCGACTATCCCGATTATCTCGTAGCCTGCGTGGGCGGCGGCAGCAATGCAGCAGGCACCATTTACGAATATTTGGATGAGCCGCGCACCAAAATTATCTTGGCAGAAGCAGCAGGCAAAGGCATCGACACGGGCGAATCGGCGGCAACCATCCACCTCGGCACGGTCGGCATCCTGCATGGTGCCAAAACCCTCCTGATGCAGGATGCAGACGGACAGGTGCAAGAGCCATACTCCATTTCAGCAGGCTTGGACTACCCCGGAATCGGTCCCATGCACGCCAATATGTCAAAAATGGGGCGTTCGGAAGTGCTGGCAATCACGGACGATGAAGCACTGTCGGCAGCGATGGAACTCACTCGCTTAGAGGGGATTATCCCAGCTTTGGAGTCAGCACATGCGTTGGCGGTTTTTCAGCAGAAGAAGTTTAAGACGGATGATGTAATTGTGCTATGTTTGTCGGGGCGTGGGGATAAAGATATGGAGACGTATATGGCAAATACAAAATAAAAAAACCCGACTCCATCATCGACACATAAGTTCGAGAGAGGGAGGCTCGGGACTGCCGGGCGCAAAGGTACGAAAAATAAATTATAAGACAAGAATTATGGATAAAAAATTTTTTGAAAAAATTTTCTCTGAGAAACGTATGGAGAAATATTTTATCAGATATGAGAATACTAACAAAGCAATACTGCACTACCAATGCAATATTGAGTTGGCAGAATCGTTTTATCCATGCCTCACCGTCTTTGAGGTTGTTCTACGCAATAGTGTCAATCGGGAATTAATCAAATTGTTTGGTAAAGATGATTGGTATTTACAAATTGCAACAACGCCGGGATTAACAAACTTAAATAGATACATTACTCAGGCAAGTAAGCAAATAACGGGACGAAACGAGCATTTATCGCCGTCTAAAATTACTGCAGAATTGACATTGGGATTTTGGGTTAGCTTGTTTAATGCCGAATACGAGCTTATTTTATGGAAAGATTTACGGCGAGCTTTTCCTAATATGCCAAAATCTGAAAGGCAGCGAAAGAAAGTTGCGCCAGCCTTAAATCGTTTTAGAGCCTTTCGCAACCGGATATTTCATCACGAGCCAATCAGTTGGAATTTAGAACAAACCAAGCAAATTCATGAAGAGATGCTTGCGGTGATTACTTGGATGAATGATGAACTTCCGGAATGGGTTGCTGCATTTGACCGATTTGAGCAAGTTTATGAGAGAGTAAAAAAACAATTAACACAAGGGATTTGCGGGTCAAACTCGCAATGACCGAAAAAATAAATAGAGAATTATGGATAAAAATGCTAAAATTTATGTTGCAGGGCATCGGGGGCTTGTTGGCTCTGCTATTTTGAAGAACTTGCAGGCACGTGGGTTTTCTAATTTTGTTGTGCGCACGCATCAGGAGTTGGATTTGATTAAACAGCAGGCTGTTTTTGATTTTTTTGAGGCGGAGAAGCCCGCTTATGTCTTTTTGGCGGCTGCCCATGTGGGGGGGATTATTGCCAACAGCACCTATCGCGGGCAGTTTATTTACGACAATTTGCAGATACAGAACAATGTCATTCATGCCTCGTATTTGAATGGCGTGAAAAAATTGCTGTTTCTGGGCTCTACGTGCATCTATCCGGGCGACGCGCCGCAGCCGATGCCCGAAAATTGTTTGCTCACTTCCCCGCTCGAATATACCAACGAGCCTTATGCTATGGCAAAAATCGCCGGCATCAAGATATGTGAGAGTTACAATCTGCAATACAGCACCAATTATATTGCCGTGATGCCGACCAATTTGTATGGTCCCAACGACAATTTTGATTTGGAAAAATCGCATGTGTTGCCCGCCCTGTTGCGCAAAGTTTACCTCGCCAAAAGCCTGATGACGGACGATTGGGAGGCTATACGCAACGATTTGAACGCGCTGCCGATAGAGGGCGTTTCGGGAAAAGACAGCCAAGAGGCTATTGAGGGCAAGTTACAAAAATACGGCATTTTGAAAACCGGCGTTGAGATTTGGGGCAGCGGAAAGCCGATGCGCGAGTTTCTATGGAGCGAAGAAATGGCGGATGCAAGTGTCTTTGTAATGGAAAAAGTAGATTTCAAGGATTTGAAACCGGCAAGCAAAGAAATTCGCAACACACACATTAATATAGGTACCGGCGAAGAAATTTCGATTGCCGAATTAGCCAACATTATCGCGCAAACAGTTGGCTATCAAGGCAAATTTGTGTTCAACACCAACAAGCCCGACGGCACAATGCGAAAACTGACGGATGTAACGAAGTTGCATGAGTTGGGCTGGAAGCATCAGATTGGCATCAAGCAGGGCGTGGAGATGTTATATCGGTGGTATCGCGAGAGGGCAATTGTGTGAATTATTGCTTAAAACAAAGTTAAATTTCTTTCAGTGCTTGTTTTGTGCATTTTCATAATTGAAAAAAAAGTTTTACCTTTGCACCCGAAATTAAAAAAAAGAGAAAATGCAACTTGTTTCATTGATATTCGCGATTCTTCTGTCGGTAGGGCTTTCGCTCTATGGGACGATTTTTCGTTATCATAACTCATTGATAATGAGCAAGTTACCCCCCCCCCCCACCCACCCCGTAACTTGCTTATTATCAAGTAGTTACGAGCGTTCGTTAAAGCTATTTATTAACAAAATAACATCAGCCATATCAGGGTCATGCCTTGGTGTGGCTTTATCGGTGTGTCATTTAAAAACAGACAAATAATATGCTATTCAACTCAATTGCTTTCGGAATATTCCTGCCCATCGTATTTCTACTGTACTGGGCAATCTCCAAAAACGTCAAGACGCAGAATGTGTTTTTGCTTGCTGCCAGCTATTTCTTCTACGGCTGGTGGGATTGGCGTTACCTGTCGCTGGTGTTGCTCTGTTCTATCACCAACTATTTGGCAGGCGTGTTAATGATGAGAGTCAATGAAGACTCCGGCAATGCACAAAAGCGACGGCGGCTGATTTTGACGGTCTGTTGTCTGGTTTCGTTTGGGGTGCTGGGCGTGTTCAAGTACTATGATTTCTTCGTGACCTCTTTTGTGGATGCGTTCAGTATGCTTGGTATTCATCTGCAAGCCAATACTTTACACTTGATTTTGCCGGTCGGCATCAGTTTTTACACTTTTCACACATTGAGCTATACGATTGATGTTTATCGGAAAAAATTTGAGCCAACACGCGATGTGGTGTCATTTTTCCTCTTTGTGAGCATCTTCCCGCTGGCAATGGCGGGACCAATTGAGCGGGCAACCAATTTGCTGCCGCAGATTTACAAACGCCGAACGTTTGATTATGCCTTGGCGGTCGATGGGATGCGGCAAATTCTGTGGGGGCTGTTCAAAAAGGTGGTCATCGCCGACAATTGCGCCACGATTGCCAATGAAATTTTCAATAATTCAGGCATTTATTCAGGCAGTACGTTGCTTTTGGGCGCAATTTTCTTCACGTTTCAGATTTACGGCGATTTTTCGGGCTATTCGGATATGGCATTAGGAATAGGTAAACTGTTGGGATTCAAGTTTTTGCAAAACTTCAGATTTCCCTATTTTTCGCGCGACATAGCCGAGTTTTGGCGGCGATGGCATATCTCGCTCAATACTTGGTTTCGCGATTATTTGTACATCCCGCTGGGCGGCAGTCGTGGCACAAAATGGCAAGTGGTGCGCAACACATTCATTATCTTCCTTGTAAGTGGCTTTTGGCATGGTGCCAATTGGACATTTGTTTGTTGGGGTGCGTATCACGCAATCCTGTTTTTGCCGGTTATTTTGTTGGGCAAAAATCGGAAATATACTGATACAGTTGCCGAAGGGAAGGTTTTGCCAAGTCTAAAAGAGATTTGTCAAATGGTGCTTACGTTTGGATTGGTGGTGTTTGGGTGGATATTGTTTCGGGCTGAGAATATGGCGCATGCTTGGGGATATATTTCGGGGATATTTTCTTCGTCTATCTTTTCAATGCCTACGGGTTTGGGATCAGGAAAACCGGTATTTTTAATTTGCGCTTTTATGTTGGTGGAATGGTTTGGACGCGAAAATCAATATGCGATTGAGAAATTGAATTTTGCAAAGAAAAAATACTTCCGGTGGGCAATTTATTGTGCAATAATTTATCTTATTTGTTCCTCCGGTGGCGAAGAACAAGAATTTATTTATTTTCAATTTTAAAAGTTTATGAAAAAGTTTATTATCAATATATTTTTATTTCTGCTTGTCAGTTTGATGTTTGCCGGTTCACTGGAAATGGTGTTGCGGCATATCCCCAATGATTATTCTTACAAAAAGGATTATTTGGATACCCATGCTAATGAAATAGAAACATTGGTTTTGGGTAGTTCTCATGCCTTTTTTAACATTGACCCTATTTATTTCTCCGACAATGCATTCAATGTAGCGCATGCAGCGCAGCCGTTAAATTATGATTATGCGATTCTTAAAAAATACGATGAAAAATTAGTGAATTTAAAAATGGTGATTATTCCATTTTCCTATTTTTCGCTATGGCACCAACTTGCTAAAGATAGAGAAGCAAGGCGTATCAAAAATTACATCCTTTACTATGGAATAAAAAATGAAAATGACCCCATAAAATCGCATTTTGAAGTATTGTGTAGTAATTTTGAAAATATTTCACGGATACTATCTTACTTCAAAGGGACAAATATACAACAGACAAAATTGGGCTGGGGAACAGGGTATCGTATTCCAAACGCTCCGGATTTGGAAACACTCGGAAAAAACGCGGCTTTAAGACATACAAAAGACATATATTCACCTGAAAATCAAAAACTTTGTGCGGATAATGTGGCATTTTTAGATTCAATCATTCATATTTGCCAAAGACACAATGCAGAAGTTCTTCTGCTGACTACACCGCATTACAAAACATATCGTGAGCATGTAAACAAAGAACAATTAAACGCAATGATAAAAACAGCGAATGAAATGGCAGATAATCATCCAAATTGCACTTACATGAATTTAATGGAAGATAGCACTTTTGTTTCTACTGATTACTGTGATGCCGACCATTTATGTGAAATAGGGGCAAAAAAGTTGTCATTGAAATTAGCCAACGACATCAAGGCGCAAAATTTGTATAAATCGGGGGATTGCGGATCAAGCAGCGAAAACCGCGCTTGTTGGAAAAATATGTGCGGGTCAAAATGAGGTTAAATTCTTTTGTGCGTTGTGCTTTTCATTGCTCATAAATGACGAATTTATAACTTATCTAGCAACTTGGCTTTTACAAATTCGTATGCCTCTTGTGGATTGAAAGTTATGTTGGGTGATAGGAGATTTTGAGTGTCATTCAAAAATATATCTTCTTTCATTTTTTCGTTCATATTGGCAATGTACACTGCTTTTGATGGTGAGTTTCCATCTGAAAATGCCATGTACTGATGATAACACTGGATGATTTTGTCCGGAGTTACATCAGCATTCTTTAAAACATGATACAAATCAAATAAATCACGCCCCTTTTTGCGTTGATAAAGTGCCCGTAATTTGGTGCCGATTAGCTCCTCTAACCGGTAGGTGATTATTCTACAACTGCCTGTAAACCATTGATTACGAACTTCAAAATTCACTTCAGACAGTCCCAGCACATTGAAATGTTCTTTGCAATTGATTTCCACTTTCAATTTAAGAGGGACAATGGGAGGCATGGTGGACTGCATACGGAAAACCATAGTATTGTTGTTCCGTTTTGGTTTTACAACCGGTTTTCCCAAAAAAGCAAGTACCTCGCGCAATCTATCTAATATGGTTCCGATTGGCTCTGATGTAATTTGCACTAAATCAATATCTTCTGAATATCGAGGCTGAGGCGACATATACAGTTTATGCAGAGCAGTTCCTCCCCGAAACGCCAAGCGAGACGAGAGATATTCATCACTGTATATCGCAACTAAGGCTCGGCAAATGATTAAATCTTGCTCTACCTGCTGCATATCTATCCACGGAACAGTATTTGTCCATTCTGTTATTGCTCTTTCTTGTATCATTCGTCTATTTCTATTTGTTCGTTAATAATAATTTTCCACTTGTCATTTACCGGATAATCGGATAGTTTTGCCCCTTTGAGTACTACTTTCAATGGATATTTTCTAAATTTCACATTGGCACCTATTGCTTTTTGATACAACGTATCTGCCAATTTTGTTTGTTCGAGAACATCATCCAATATATATCCCAACCGCTGCACAACTGCTGCATTGAAATATCTGAAAAAATCTTGCCCGACATGACTAAAATTCATCACTTCCGCTAATTCGTTCAACACCGTAGCCGCTCGGTTAATGCCGCCGATTTCCCTTACATACAAAAGTAAATCCATTGCTGTCAATTCAGGGTTTGAAACCTTTACATAACCGCTTTTAGTCATTATCGGCTTTATATAAGCATGAGGAATATTTTTTTTTGCCACAAAATTTATTTTTACGCCTCGTTTTAGTTTGTCACGTAAATTGTTTGTATCCACGATTAACGTAAATTCCTGCGGTTGCTGATGGGCGGCACCGTGCAATGCGGCGGCACTTAATAGTCCAACATAATACTCTCTATTAATGCTTTGCATCATTCGGTCGATGTATTCGATTGGCGGAACAATACCTTTCAATCCATATTCCGCAGGGACAACCACGAAAAAGCCACGTCCGGTGGATTGCAGTGTCTTTTTTTTCGTAAGTCGCTGTAGCGTGTTCCGAATGTGTTGCACAGGCATAGTCGGAAATTGTTCTTCAATTTCCTCTTGCGTGAACGTGATTTTACCCATTTTAGGCAAATCTTCCACCCAATACCGGATTGTATTGTACTTTTCCATTGTTATATTTAACTTCGCGGCTGCAAAAATAATCATTTTTTAGTTATAAATGCAGTTTTGCCGTAATTCTTTTCAGGCGATAGATGCAATTTTTCTGCAAAAAAAAATTGTTGCCACAAAGTTACAGTATTTTTTTGATAACTACTGTGGTTTCGCCTTTCAATCCTTTAATCCGGAAAATCCTGATTCAGACATTTTTTTTTGTACCTTTGCCCCCTCAATAAAAAATTAAAATATGAAAAAAGTAGCATTAATCACCGGTATCACCGGTCAGGACGGAGCCTATTTGGCGGAGTTTTTAATTAAGAAAGGCTATGCGGTGCATGGCATCAAGCGGCGGGCTTCGATGTTCAACACCGACCGCATCGACCATCTGTATCAAGACCCGCAGTTGAGCGACCGCGACCTCATCCTGCACTACGGCGACATGACCGATTCGATGAATATCACCCGCATCATCGGCGAAATTCAGCCGGACGAGATTTACAATCTGGCGGCACAAAGTCACGTGAAAGTGAGTTTCGACACCCCCGAATACACCGCCAATGTGGACGGTTTGGGCACTTTGCGCATCTTGGAAGCCGTGCGTCTGCTGAATTTGACGAAGAAAACCCGTGTCTATCAGGCTTCTACATCTGAATTGTATGGCTTGGTGCAGGAAATCCCGCAGCGGGAAACGACCCCGTTTTACCCCCGAAGTCCGTATGCCGTGGCAAAAATGTATGCCTACTGGATTACGGTCAACTACCGCGAGGCTTACGATATGTTTGCCTGCAACGGCATTTTGTTTAACCATGAATCACCCTTGCGTGGCGAAACTTTTGTAACCCGTAAAGTAACCCGCGCCCTGTCGCGCATCGCACTGGGCATTCAGAAAGAGGTTTATATGGGCAATCTCTCCAGCAAACGCGACTGGGGGCATGCCAAAGACTACATCAAAGCCATGTATCTGATTCTCCAACAGGAAAAGCCGGACGATTATGTGATTGCAACGGGCGTGACAACAACAATCCGCGATTTTATCGCCAAAGCATTCAAAGAAATTGGCGTGACAATCACTTTCCATGGCGAAGGTGCCAACGAAGTGGGTAAAATCACAAGCATCGACACGGCAATATTCACAACGAAAATAGGCGCAGAATATCTGGCAGCCATCCAAAAACGAGTTGGCGAAGAAGTAGTGAAAGTGGACCCCAAATATTTCCGCCCCACCGAAGTAGAACTGCTGATTGGCGATGCCACAAAAGCCCGCACAAAGCTGTCATGGGAGCCGCAATACACATTGGATACGCTGATTGAAGATATGATGACCGGCGATGTGAAAGAGATGAAGAAGGAGGCATATTTGAGAGCGGGAGGGTATCGGATTTTGAATTATTTTGAATGAAAAACAGAAAATTTGTTGTATCTTTGTCGCGTAAATAAGTGAAATTTTTAATTTAAATTTAAAAGTTATGAATACTCAAACGTTGTATGAAGAAGATTTAGATGATAAAATCTTTCTTCAATTATGGAACGAGGGGCGAATAGAAGAGGCTATTGCCACTCGCAATTGGATGACACTCGAAGAATGTCGCCGTTCTTGTCATGAGGCAATTGACGAAGCGCGGCAAATTTTAGCGGCATGACATGCAGTTGCTTGTTGATGCCCGTATCCGTAACCCGTCATTGCGGGCTTGACCCGCAATCCCCTGAAAAGGAACCCAATGTTGAACTATCAAGCAATATAGAACAAGGGATTGCGGGTCAAGCCCGCAATGACAGACTTTTGAGACAGTTTCAAGCAAAAATAATTTTATGAAAACAACATTAAAAACAGAGAGCAAGACAATTTTGGCGGATTTGCAAACGCCGGTGAGCATCTATTTGAAGGTGCGTGATGTGTTTCCGGAGTCGGTGTTGCTGGAATCTTCGGATTATCACGGCAATGAAAATTCGGTGTCGTTCATCGGGCTTAATCCGATGGCACGGTTTGAGGTTAAAAATGGTGCCGTGAGGTTGCAATATCCTGATGGGCAGGTGGTTGAGAAGACGGTGCCCGCGGATGCAATTGTCGATGAATTGCACCAATTTGTGCATTCGTTTGACGTTGAGGGGATTGCGGGGCAAGCCCACAATGACAATTCGTACAACGGTTTTTTCGGCTATACGTCTTACAATGCCGTGAAATATTTTGATACGATTGACCCCGATACGGCGGATTTTGGCGCGAGCAATATCCCCGATATGATTTATATCCTGTATCGCTACACCATCGTGGTCAATCATTTTCGCAATGAATTGACGGTCATTGAGAACAAAATCGGCGATGAAAAGAGCCAAATGGACGATGTGCTGGCGTTGCTGAACAACCGCAACTATGCCTCCTACAATTTTGGGCGGGCGGGCGAAGAAACATCCACCGTCACCGACGAGCAGTATAAGGAGATGGTGCGACAGGGCGTGAAGCATTGCAAACGCGGCGATGTGTTTCAAATTGTGCTCTCGCGCTGTTTCTCGCAGCCTTTCGCGGGCGACGATTTCAAGGTGTATCGCGCATTGCGTTCCATCAACCCATCGCCCTACCTGTTTTACTTCGATTTCGGGTCGTTCCGCATCTTCGGCTCAAGCCCCGAAACGCATTGCGGCATTTCCAAAGGGCAGGCATACATCGACCCCATCGCAGGCACTTTCCGTCGCACGGGCGATGACGAAAAAGACAAACAACTGGCGCAAGCACTCTTGGAAGACCCGAAAGAAAACGCCGAGCATGTGATGTTGGTAGATTTGGCACGCAACGATTTGAGCAAAAACACCGAAAACGTGCATGTCGATTTCTACAAGGAGGTGCAATTCTATTCGCACGTCATCCACCTCGTGTCGCGCGTGGTGGGCGAAGTGAAAGCCGGCACAAACACCATCCAAATTTATGCCGACACTTTCCCCGCCGGAACGCTCTCCGGCGCACCAAAAATGCGGGCAATGGAACTCATCCGCGACATCGAACCGCACAACCGCGGTGCCTACGGCGGCTGCATCGGCTACATCGGCTTAAACGGCGACCTCAACCAAGCCATCACCATCCGCTCCTTCATCAGCAAAAACAACGTGCTCTACTATCAGGCAGGCGCGGGCATCACGGCGCGCTCCAACGATGAATCGGAATTGCAGGAGGTGAATAATAAACTTGGGGCGTTGAAAACGGCGGTGGATATTGCGGTAACGATTAAAAATTAACGCGCATATTTATCACAAAAAACCGGGTCTTTTGGCTTAAATATAAGAAAAACAGACAGATAAAAAAATTCAAAAATATGGCTAAAAATGTATTGTAAAGTGTTTCAGTAAGATAAATGAAAAAAAAAATAAAAAAAAATGCGATTTATGCTTTTTGTTTCAAAAATTCTTCTTACCTTTGCGCCCGATTTAAAGAGATAAACAATTAAAATATAATAATTTAAATAATTAATGTTATGACAAAAGCAAATATTGTAAATGCAATTGCGAAAGAGACTGGGATTGACCGAGCTACGGTATTAGCATCGGTCGAGGGTTTTATGAACCAGGTGATGCTGGCGATGAACAACGGCGACAACGTGTTCTTGCGTGGTTTTGGTTCGTTTGTGGTGAAAAAGAGA
This sequence comes from Bacteroidia bacterium, assembly GCA_025996835.1. Lineage (GTDB taxonomy): Bacteria > Bacteroidota > Bacteroidia > Bacteroidales > Azobacteroidaceae > Azobacteroides. Next base: position 41,711 of record BNTU01000005.1, on the reverse strand, counting down.
GCCGCTAAGGCAGCACGCCACATCAAAAACAACACAACTATCATGGTGCCGGAACGCCACGTGCCGACTTTCAAGCCGTCTGCGTATTTCACGGACAACATGAAAGCCAAGTTGGACAAAAAAGGCAAAAAGTAATTTATCAACTAAAAAATTAAACTATGCCAAGTGGTAAAAAAAGAAAGAGACATAAAATGTCCACGCACAAGCGTAAAAAAAGACTGAGGAAAAATCGTCATAAGAAGAAGAAATAAAGTAATAGGCGCACTCAGGTGCGCCTATTATGTTGGTATAACATAAAAATTGAACATGTGATTAGTGAATTAGTAATCGACGTTCAACCGACTGAGGTGTCTATAGCGATGCTCGAAGACGAACGTTTGGTTGAATTTCAGAAAGAAGCACGTAACATTTCATTCGCGGTAGGCGATATTTATCTCGGGAAAATTCGTAAGTTGATGCCGGGACTGAACGCTGCATTTATTGATGTGGGGCATCCGAAAGAGGCGTTTCTGCATTATGCGGATTTAGGGACAAATTTCAACCGTTTAGATAAGTTTGTGAAAGCGGTGGCTGTCGAGAAAAAACGATTTCCACCACTCGGCAAGTTTATGACGGAGCCGGAAGTGACCAAAGAAGGCAGTCTGACGGATGTGTTGAAGCAATTCGATGATGTGCTGGTGCAAATTGTAAAAGAGCCTATCTCGACGAAGGGACCGCGCGTGTCCTGCGAAATTTCGTATGCCGGTCGCTACCTGGTGGCGATGCCGTTCGGCGATAAAGTGAATGTTTCGTCCAAAATTGGTTCGTCCGAAGAACGGGTGCGCTTGAAACAGTTGATACAAAGCATCAAACCGAAAAATTTCTCGGTCATCGTGCGCACATCGGCTGAAGGGAAGCGCGTGGCAGAACTCGACACAGAGCTTCGTGGGCTGGTCAAACGCTGGAACGACAGCATGGCGAAGGTGCAAAAGTTGAAGGGACCCGCACTGATTTGTGAGGAAACCGGGCGCACAGTGGCTCTGTTGCGCGATATTTTCAGCCCCTCTTTCGAGCATATCTATATCAATGACAAAGAGATTTACGAAGAAATTCGCGATTATGTGAGCCTGATTGCGCCCGACCGTGTCCCCATAGTGGAACATTACCGAGGTAATATGCCCATGTTAGACCATTTCAACGTCACGCGACAGCTCAGGTCGGGATTCGGGCGAACGGTCACGCTCAAAAAGGGTGCCTATCTGATTGTGGAGCACACGGAGGCGATGCACGTCATTGATGTGAACAGCGGCAACCGCAAAGGAACTGTAGGACAGGAGAATACGGCGGTGGAAGTGAATCAGGCTGCTGCGTTGGAAATTGCGCGCCAACTGCGTATGCGGGATATGGGCGGCATCATCGCGGTGGATTTCATCGACATGCACGAGCAGGAAAATCGTCAGACATTGTTGGAAACGATGCGCACTCTGATGGATAACGACCGCGCAAAGCATAACATCTTGCCACTCAACAAGTTTGGAGTGATGATGATTACTCGCCAGCGGGTGCGTCCGATTTTGGATTTTGCCAACACGGAGATGTGCCCCGTATGTTTCGGCACCGGTCAAATCAAACCGTCAATACTGTTTGAAGACGTTTTGGAGGCAAAAGTGGGCGATTTAGTGAAACAACTGAAAGTGAAAAACTTTAAGTTGCACGTGCACCCGTTTGTGGCGGCATACCTCAACCAAGGCTTTTTCACCAAGAAAAGGAAGTGGCAGATAAAATTTGGCACCCGTTTCAAAGTCGTCCCCGACCAAAGTTTGGGCGTGTTGGAATACAAATTTTTCGACAAACACAAAATTGAATTGGACATGAAAGACGAAAGCCTTTCAGCAGTGGCGCAATTACCGGTTACCAATTACCAATTACCGGAGTACCTGACGGTGAACAAACCCAACACTAAAATAACTGATAATTGAACTGATAACTGATAACTGATAACTGATAACTGGTAACTGAATATGTTAAGAATAGCTGTACAAACAAAAGGGCGTCTCAATGAAGACACGGTGCGCCTGCTGACTGAGGCGGGCATTAAACTGTCCATCGGCAAGCGTAATTTGCTGGTTGCTTCGCAAACATTTCCGCTGGAATTGCTGTTTTTGCGCGACGATGATATTCCGCAGGCGGTTGCCGATGGCACTGCCGACGTGGGTATTGTGGGCGAAAACGAGTTTGTGGAAAAACAAAAAAATGCAGAACTCGCTAAGCGATTGGGCTTTAGCAACTGCCGGTTGTCGCTGGCTGTACCCAAAGAGGCTGAATATCAAGGGCTGAGTTGGTTCGCAGGCAAAAAAATCGCAACTTCCTACCCCGAAATTCTGTCCGAATTTTTGAGAAAAAACGCCATCAAAGCGAATATTCACGTCATCAGCGGCTCGGTGGAAATTGCACCAAGCATCGGCTTGGCGGATGCCATTTTTGACATCGTGAGTTCAGGTAACACGCTGATTACCAACCACTTACGAGAGGTGGAAGTGGTGATGCAGTCGGAAGCCGTGCTGATTAAAAACACGGCACTGAGCAAAGAAAAACAAGCCATTTTGGACGAGCTAATCTTCCGGCTGGAAACCATTCAAAACTCTACCAACAAAAAATACCTGCTCCTGAACGCCCCCAACGACAAATTGTCGGAAATCATTGCCATCTTGCCCGGAATGCGCAGCCCCACCGTCCTGCCGCTGGCACAAACCGGATGGAGTTCGGTGCATTCGGTGATTGACGAGAAACGCTTTTGGGAGGTGGTCAGCAAGTTGAAAGCCGCCGGAGCCGAAGGCATCTTGGTGTTGCCGATAGAAAAAATGATTCCATAAAGTGGCTAAAAGATTATTTGTCTGAATCAGGATTTTTAGGATTTTAGGATTGACAGGATGAATTTAAACCTGTTAGGTCTTCGAAGACCTAACAGGTTTTTCATTATAGAGTAGGGTCTACACACATAAAAAAAGCGCAGACAAAACTCTTAATTTCCTATCTGCTTTCTGAGGTTCTCGACTACCTAAATTCCCAAATAAACGGAGTAATGCCCTCGCCGAGCGGCGCGAACGTTATCACTTTTATTTTTCGGGAACCTTTGAAATTGTCGAGATTTCAGAAAGCCCAAACAATAAGCTAAACGCTTTTTCCAATCCTAATTCGTGCGCAAAGGTAAGGATTATTTTTTAAGCCACAAAATCCTGGATTCAGACAATTATAAAAATAAAATTGCCTATCTTTGTACCCACAAAATACAAAAAAAAATATGGAAGCGAAGAAATGCAAGCGGTTGCCTTATGGCAATTCAGATTTTGAGAATGTCAGGACAGGGGGCTATGCGTATGTGGATAAGACGCGGTTCATTGAGTTGTTGGAAAATGAGCCTAACAGAAACCTGTTTTTCATTCGTCCGCGCAAGTTTGGCAAGAGTCTGTTTTTTTCGATGCTGTCGCACTATTACGACATCGCCGAAGCAGACAAATTTGAGCAATTGTTCGGCGATTTGTACATCGGGAAGCATCCTACGCCGATGAAAAATAGCTATTTGGTGCTAAAATTTAATTTTTCGGGGTTGAACACGAACAACGAAAATGATTTTCAGATTTCGTTTTTAGACAAAATACGGCAATCAGTGTTTACTTTTTTAAACGAACATGCCAACTATATTCCTGATGCAGCAACATACATGAAGGAATGTGGGGAGCTACTATCCCTGACAGGCAAGATGTGGGTTGCTTTTAATGCCGCATTATCCGCCAAACGCAAAATCTATGTTATCATTGACGAATACGACCATTTTGCCAACGACCTGATGGCTTTGGGAACAACTGTGGGCGATGATGTTTATCGTAAAATGGTGAGAGCCAACGGCATAGTGCGCGATTTTTACGAAACATTGAAAGAAGGTACTGAAACGGTCATTAACGGCATCATGATTACCGGCATCACGCCCATCATGCTGGACGACATGACCAGCGGTTTCAATATAGCCAACAGCCTGTCGCTCGACCCTTTATATAACGAAATGCTTGGGTTTACGGAGGATGAGGTGAAGGCACTGATGATTGAAACGGGTGTTGACCCCGCGCTGATTAATGTGGATATGGAGTTGTTCTACAACGGGTATCTGTTCCACAAAGACGGAGAACATCGGGTATATAATCCTTCGATGATGCTCTATTTTTTTAATCAAATATTAAGAAGCGGGAAAGTGCCCGAAAATATCATTGATGAGAACCTGAAAACGGACTACGGGCGATTGCGCCGATTGGTTATGAACGAGCAGAACGGTACTACATTGATGACGATAGCTCAAGACAATAGTGTCCTTTCGGATATAATACCCAAATTCTCAATCGATGAACTGCACGAAAGCAGGTCATTTATTTCGCTGCTGTTTTATATGGGTTTGCTCACTATCGAAGGAGAAAAAGAGGGTTCGTTGCTGCTGAAAATACCCAACTACTCGATACGGACTGTGTATTGGGAATACATCTTGCGCTTGATACAGGACAGAAACGAGGATGTGTTAATAGATTTTTCGGAATTGAAAGCGGCAATCAGGGATTTGGCTTTTCGCGGAAATGCAACGCCGTTTATTGATTATGTGAGCCGGAACATTTTCAGTTGCCTGTCGAATCGTGATTTGAAACGTTTTAGTGAAAAGTATATCAAAATCATCCTGCAGGGTGGTTTGTTGCAAAGCAAATTGTATTTACCCATCACCGAGCTGGAAGTTTCAACAGGATATGCGGATATATGGCTCCAACGCAGCCACCTGTTTCCCGACATTCCCTACGAATGGGTGTGGGAACTAAAATACGTCAAAAAGGAAGATGAGGCAAATGAAGCACTCTTGCAAGAAAAACGCGACAAAGCCCGCGAGCAATTAGAGAAATACCGCCGGTCGCATCAGTTCGCCGGCCGCACAGATGTACGCTACCTGTCGGTGATATTCATTGGGAAAGACAAATATGAGATGACAGAGCTGGCTGTCTGAATCAGGATTTCAGCCAATGTAAAAGAATGTACCAAAGAAGTCTTCTTTGATACATTCCCACAGAGTTGTTCTGCTTTCAACTATCAGAATTTGTATTCAAAACCGATAGAGATTGGAGACTCACCGTTTGTCTCTGTACCTCCTACACCGATTCGAATATCGGTGCCGCTGTCACCTCCATCAACCGCTGTTGATACGAAATTAAGGTGGAAAAGGTTTACCTCGGATTTCAAATAAAAGTTGTCAGTCAAAGCATATTTCACCACAGGAATAATATACAGACCGGTCTCTATATAAGGGTCTTCTACCCTCAAATCAAGACTGGCTTGTCCCCAAAGGCTCAATTTGTCTACACTAAACACTTGATAACGGCCAAAAAGACCCGCCCTCAACTCACTTATGGTCTCCGATTCTCCGGTGCCATAGAGGTCCGGCGCAGACCCATAACCAAGGTGAAGCCCAAATTCTAACTTTTCACCTTTGGCGTAGCCAATCGTAGGTGCAAGGGTATAAGAAGACCCTGCGTCATTCGATTGAAAACCCAAAGAACCACCAACAAAGAGTTGTGCACTTGCAGATGCACTACCCAGTAGTGCCGCTGCCAAAAATAAACTAATTTTTTTCATTTTGAAACGTTTGTTTACGTCCGCTCCTTAGGCGGACAATTAAATTATTAAACTAAAATCCTACTCTGTGAGGCTTTGTAGGGCTTGCCCCAATTTTATGTCAGTTGTTGGTCAACCTATTTGTCTTTCTCAATCACCATACACACATAAAAAAAACGCAGACAAAACTCTTAAATTTCCTATCTGCTTTCTGAGGTTCGCGGCCACCTAAATTTCCCAAACTAAACGGAGTAATGCCCTCGCCGAGCGGCGCGAACGTTATCACTTTTATTTTGTGGGAACCTTGAAATTGTCGAGATTTCAGAAAGCCCAAATAATAAGCTAAACGCTTTTTCCAATCTTAAAATGTGCGTATTACCGCTGTCATGTCATCATAATCTCCTATAAACTAAAATGTTAATCACTCCCGTCTTAGCCCAGTCGTTCGAGCCAATATCCGGTCAACAATTTGCTTGTTCATTTAAACTTAGCGCAAATTCGGGCGCAAAGGTAAGCATTATTTTTAAACAACATTAAAGTTTTTGCACATTATTGTGTTAAATAGAGTTAAATTTAGGGGGGGGGTAGTTAAATAAAGTTAAATTGCCGACAAATAATGAATCTTTTTCGTTGTGGTTTATTTTTTTTAGTATATTTGCACCATGAATGTAAAAGGACGAACAAAAATAAACTATTTTCTGCAAAATTTGCCGTCAGGTGCGCTATGTTTTGCATCGTGGCTAAACGAGAATGGCATATCCTATACTTTGCAGCAACATTATCGCGATGCACAATGGTTTACAGCCATAGCACCGGGTGTTATGTACCGTACCGGCGATAAGCCAACTTTGTTCAGCGCTTTGGCTTGCTTTAACAGCCAACTGCATAAAAAACTGCATGTTGGGGCTTTGTCAGCATTGGAAATGCGGGGCTTTGCCCATTATGTACCACTCGGCAGACAAACGATTGTGGTTTATTGTCCTCGCAATGAATGGTTTCCGCAATGGTTCTTAAAATATGATTGGGGTGTCAATATTCTAAAGAGATGTCATGACACAAGCGAAACAGGAATAGCTACTATAACCGAAAATGGTTTTGAAGTTTCTGTTTCCTCCCCCGAGAAAGCATTTTTGGAATGCTTAGACCTTGCACCAAAACATTACATTTTAACTGATTTATATTATGTTATGGAAATGTTGAACGGTTTGCGACCTGAACTATTGCAAGCCTTGTTGGAAGAATGTAAGTCAGTCAAAGTAAAAAGATTGTTTCTTTATATGGCTGAAAAAGCCGGACACGCTTGGTTAAATGATTTGGATTTATCACGGATAAGTTTGGGAACAGGAAAAAGAGCAATCGTGGAAAAAGGCGTTTATAATGCAAAATATCAAATAACATTGCCAAGAGATTTAGTTGAATATGAATAAATTATATAAACAACAAGTTGAATTATTGCTGAAAATCATTCCAACCTTATCAGGAATTGATGATTTTGCAGTACACGGAGGCACGGCTATAAATCTTTATGTGCTTGATTTGCCTCGCTATTCCGTTGATATTGATGTAACTTATATCCCGATAAAATCACGGGAAAAATATCGGCAGCACTCGACAGGCAACACCCACGGGATTTATTTGATATAAAACTGATGTTCGACAAGATAACCGATTTTGAAGAGGTAAAAAAAGGTTTTTTCTACTCTCTTTTAGGCAGCGACCGTCCCATAGTGGAAACGCTTGCCATTGGCTAAACACACCGAATATCAGGAGTTCTTACAATTTCCATCCGTGCAATGGAAGCAGTTGAATATAAGCAAACTAAAATCCGATAATCCTGTAAAACACAAGCAAGGAATTGAGAAATTGGCAAAATTTTTGACATTGTAGCCAAGGTCCCCCAAAAAAGATTGGCAGGAGATTTACAAAATGCTGCAAAAAGAATTAACTCATAACTCATAACTCATAACTCATTACCACCTTTGCCCCAGTCGTGTTCGGAAGATTGGTTGGAAGTTCCTCTACGGGCTGAAAGCCCAACTTGCCAATTCAAAAAAAAATGCGTACCTTTGCACAACTTTACTACTAAGGTGAAGTTTAATAAAGTTGTTTAATAGAAAACTTACAGACGTATGCAGACATATCTTTATCCTCCCAGAGTGCAGTGGAACGAGTTAATTGCTCGACCCACGCAAAATCAGACTGCCCTTTTCGGCACAGTTCAAACCGTGCTGGATGCCGTGAAATCGCTTGGCGATAAGGCGGTTAAGGCCTATGAGTTACAATTCGACAAAGTTGCTTTGACAGACTTGGAAGTGTCGGCAAAGGAACGGGCACAAGGTGCAAAACAGGTGCCCGATGACCTTAGACGCGCACTTTTGATTGCGGCAAGCAACATTCTAAAATTCCATGGCGCACAGCGGCAAGACACTTTACCCTGTGTGGAAACGACAGAGGGGGTGGTTTGTTGGCAAAAGGCGGTGCCCATTGAAAAAGTGGGGTTGTACGTGCCCGGAGGCACTGCACCGCTGTTTACGACCGTGCTGATGTTGGGCATTCCTGCCGCGATTGCCGGTTGCAAGGAGATTATCCTTTGCACGCCGCCCGATGCGGATGGGAATATTCACCCCGCCATTCTTTTCGCCGCTGAGTTGGCGCGCGTCAGTCGTATTTTCAAAATTGGTGGCAGTCAGGCGATTGCGGCGATGGCGTATGGCACAGAATCCGTTCCCAAAGTCTATAAGATTTTCGGACCGGGCAATCAGTATGTGACGGCAGCCAAACAGTTGGTCAGCCTGTCCGATGTGGCGATAGACATGCCTGCCGGACCGTCTGAGGTGGAAGTGGTGGCAGATGATTCGGCAAATCCTACTTTTGTGGCGGCAGATTTATTGTCACAAGCCGAGCATGGAGCCGACAGTCAGGTGCTGCTGGTTACTACATCCGAAAAGTTGGCAAAAGCCGTAGAATCAGAAATTGAGAAACAAATAGTTAAAGTGCCGCGTGAAGAGTTGGCACGCAAGTCGCTGAAAAACAGTCGAATAATAATCTTGTCAACCGCAGACGAGATTGTTGAACTGACCAATCTCTACGCACCCGAACATCTGATTTTGGAAACAGCCAATTACAAGACTATTGCCGAGCGCATCACCAACGCCGGGTCGGTGTTCATGGGGCACTACACGCCCGAAAGTGCCGGCGATTATGCCTCCGGCACCAACCACACGCTACCGACGAATGGTCACGCACGTGCTTACAGCGGTGTAAACCTCGACAGTTTCCTCAAAAAAATCACCTTCCAAGAAATTTCGCAAGAAGGCATCCGCGAATTAGGCAACACCATAGAACTGCTCGCGGAAAACGAACAGCTCATGGCACATAAAAATGCGGTGACGGTGAGGATGTGAGAATCTTAAAACAGATTATCTTCATTGAAATCTGCCAATTCGTCCTCGTTGTAGCCTTCTTCGTCATCGAGGTCTAAATCGTCATCAAGCAAATCATCTGCTGCTGACATGGGTGAGGCGGCGATTTTTGCCAAATCCAGCGTTTCTGCACCGGAGTTTTGTGCGGGCGGTTTGCCTTCGGACTTCGTCACTTGGGGCTTGTCCTGACTTTTGCCGGGGATGATTTCTTTCAATTCCATGAAAAAGCAGCGGTCGGTGAGCGGTTCAAAGACGTAGAGCAGTTTTTGCCCTTTCTCGTCCAAAAGTTCGCTCAATTGGGTGCTTTCCATGACGTAACTGTCTTCTGAGGCATCCGTGTCCATGTCAATAAGTGTGATTTCGCCCAACTTTTCCCAGTCGTCATTGCAAATAAAAAAGGAGGTGATTTGGCTTTCATCGTATTTCACAGCCTCCAAAATAGCCGTGTGCAAAGCCAAAAACGTGGCATCCGAGTCAATCGTAATGTCGCGCCGAAAATCATCGACCTCGTCTGAAACTAAAATAAATCTGTAAACCATTTTTTTTGAGTTATGAGTTATGAGTTATGAATTATGAGTTTTTTTTCGGGTGCAAACTTTTATTTCAGCAAATTTTTCAGGCTTTGCGGCAGATAAAAAGTGTTGTTTACATCCACATATACTACTACGCTGGAGAGTTTTATTTCCTTGCCGTTGTGCTTGATTAGGTTGCTGCCTTGTTGGATTTCTACCTTGTTTTTTTTGTTTTTGACGGTTAGTAATTTTGTTTTTTCATCGCCTGTGATGGTGCAAATTAGTCCGGCAAATACTTCGGTGTGCTTTGCAAAGTGCTCTGCTGTAAGCGTTTCCAAGTCGTAGAGTCCCATGGCTTCGCGCATGTAGTGGTTGAGTTCTACATTGGTGTGGTGCCCGCGCAATTCGATGCCGGGACCGCGTGGGTCGTAGATGCCCAGGAAGACCTCCTCTCCGGTGTGTCCGCCGGTTGTGAAGCCGAAGCAGAGTTTGCTGTTGAAAATTTTGCGCAGTTCGCCGAATAAATTTTTGTCGTTGTCGCGGGCTTCTTTTATTGTGCTGAGTTCTGTGTCGGCGAGTTCAAAGCCGGTTAATTCTTGCACCACATCCTTGATTTTGTCGGGTTCTGTTGCTTTCAAACGTGCCGTCAAACCTTCGTAGGTGACTTTGAAGCGGGCTACCGGACCGAATAAATCGCTTTTCGACATGGTAGAATAGCCTCTGCAGTGCGATGCGCCGATGCTGAAGCCGCTGTTGCCGTGGTCGGGAACAATCACCACCAGCGTGTTGCCGTCCCGCTTTGCCCAGTCCAACGCCACGCCGCAGGCACGGTCGAATGCCAACATTTCGGTTATGATGCCGATGGGGTCGTTGTTGTGCGCTGCCCAATCCACTTTGCTGCCTTCGACCATCAGGAAAAAACCGTTGTCGTTTGTTGCCAATTTTTCGATGGCTTTGGCGGTCATTTCTGCCATTGATGGGTATTTGGAGGGGTCGCGGTCGAGTTCATACGGTATATCCTTTTCATTAAACAGTGCCCACATTTTGTTGCCTTCATAGTTGTTGTAGCCTTCCAAATCGTTTAAAAACAGTCCGTAATTTTCTTTTTTCAAATAGTCCTGCAATTCCGGTTTGAGAATGGAAACGCCGCCGCCAAGCACCACATCAATGTCGTTGTGGACAACTTGGGGAGCAATCCAGTCGTAATTGCCGCGCTTGTAGCTGTGTGCCGAGCAATCCGCTGGCGTGGCATGCGTAAATTCACAGGTGACGACCAAACCTGTTGATTTGTGCTGCGTGATGCGCGCCGCTTCCAGCAACGTCATCAGCGGCTGATAGGCTTTGGAAGCATCCATCGGGATGATGTCAGCCTCCGGCATCGCCACCGGATAGGTCGAAACATAACCTGCCCTGCTGGGATAGCCCGTCATGTAGCAGGAAGTGGTGGGCGCAGAATCGCCAATCGGGGCATCCGAACTGTACGTCAGCACCGTCCCCGCAAGGTAGGGGTCGATATTCAAATGCGTAAGTTCAGGCTGATTGTAGCGTTGCAACCAGCGGGCGGCAGAAACAGCTGACAGCGAAGTGCCGTCAGGAATCATCAGAATGACGTTTTTGACTTGCGGCACCTGAGCAAACAGGCTGCACGAAATCAATAATAACGCGAATAACAAACTTTGTTTTTTAATTTTTTTCATTGTTGTATCATTTAAATTACGGCTGCAAAGGTATGAAATTATTTTTAAATACGTATTTAGCAATGTCAAAAATAAAAAAAATCACATTTTTCATTTTTTTTCATAACTCATAACTCATAACTCAAAACTATTTCTTACCTTTGCACCCAAGAATTTTATGAAAAAGAAAGTATTGATACGAGAATTGTTGGGGTGGTTGGTTGCAAATTTGATTTTGCCGCTCATTGCACCTTTTGTTATTGTATTTATTTGTGCTTTTTTTGCAGGTATTGTGGGGCAAATATCGGCTGAGTTATGGAATTTTCACAAACTGTTTGATATTTTGTTGAACAACGGGGTCTATGCCTTTTTGAGTATAACCATGTTGTTGAGTTTGCTTCAAGACTACAAAATTGCAGTGAGCGTGATAACGGGATGGTTGGCTCTTGCATATATTTTATTTTTGCTTGGGCTTGGTTTTCTTTTTTTGCGGTCGCTTCATTTGATAACCGGCGATACAGCCTACTCTGTGGAGGAAGCCAAAAATATGTTTATTTATTTGTCATTATCCTCCGTGTTGTTTGCAACAATTTTGAAAAGATTAATTATAAAATGTAAAATAAAAGAAAGTTATAAACTATGATGCAACAATTTATATATTCTATACCGGTATTTGCTTTGATAGCCATACTTTGGTCAAACAAAAATTGGATTGTAAATCGCTTCAAAAAAAAGGATGTGCGGCGCACTATCGGCGAATATGATGCTGTTATGAGTAACGAAGCGGTGCAATTTGCCATAAATTGGAGAAATCGCAATCACGGGACGAAGCAGGCAGAAGCAGTATTTCGCACAAATGGGAAAATCATCTCTGAATCAACCTCTTACAAAGAAATTCAGAAAAAGGTATTCGAAATTGATTAACTTACTTTGCACATGAAAGAAAAATTGGAAAATAAAGAAGAACGAAGCACACAAGAGCGTGAGCGGTTTGATACATTGTTAAACTTGTATGACCTTTTTATTGAGGATAAATCTGAGGTTAAATCTCAAGTTTATTTGAACAAGGACTTATTGGCAATAGTGATTGGGGCATATTTCGATGATATCTATAAATATCAGTCGTATTCGCTATCAGAAAGAGCCGATACACACAAGCAAGGGGCATATATAATCAAATGGTTGTCTAAAATACGCCCGATTCAGATTTTCCCCAATATAAAAGCCTCAAAAGAACTTTTATTTATAAATTCAACGTTTGCCATTTTTGTTGGCTTCTCATTTTTAGAGTCAAATATTTTTGATAGCATTGCTCCCCATTTTTACAAGCATTTATTGTACGAAACGCAATACAGAAATATTTCAGGAAAAAGTTATGCAAGTCTTCTTTATTTGATAGAGAACACTGCAAAAAAATAAAAAAATCACACATTTTTCATTTTTTTTCATAACTCATAACTCATAACTCAAAACTATTTCTTACCTTTGCACCCAAAATTAAAAGAAAATATAAAATGGCAACATTAGAAAAAATTAGAGGTAAGGCGTGGATATTGGTAGTATTCATCGGTGGGGCACTTGTGGCGTTCGTTATGGGCGATTTGATTAAAAATGGCACTTCGATTTTCAGCCAAAGTACGGAAAATATCTTGGTGGTGGATGGCGAAAAAATCCATTACAACGACTTCGACCAGCGTGTGAATGCCCGTTTGGAGCAGTACAAGCAGCAGTCCAATCGCAATTTGACGAGTGACGAGCAGGCGCAAATTCGCCAAATGCTGTTGAACGAGCTGACTAACGAGCTGCTTTTCAACGCCGAATGTGAAAAATTGGGCTTAACGGTGAGCGATGCCGAGATGATTGACCTGATTTCAGGCGAAAATGTGTCGCCCATGATTCAGCAAATTTCCTTTTTTCAGAACAAAGAAACGGGGCGATTTGACCGTAATGCACTTATCAACTTCTTGCAACAGATTGAAATAGAAGACGTTGAAGGTTTGCAGCAAGAACAAGTAAGACAAATTATCGAAGCCAAACAATGGTGGCTACAAATGGAGCAAGACATCAGAAAGGAACGCCTGCAACGCAAATTTACCGCGTTGGTTTCGGGCGCGGCACTTGCCAACACCGTGGAAGCCAAAGCCAACTTTGAAAACAACAAGGTGAGCGCGGATTTTGACTACGTGGCGCAATCCTACACCGCCATTCCCGATGATGAAGTGACGGTGACGGATGCCGAAATTGAAAATTTGTACAAAATTCGCAAGGCGCAATTCAAACAAAGCAGAGCACAAGTCATTGATTATATTGCAGTTAATGTAGCCCCCACTCCGGCAGACATTCAGGCTGTGGAAACGAAATTGCTCGCCGCCAAAAGCAAATTGGAAGAAGCAACCAATGTGGCGCATATTGTGCGCGCCAATTCGGATATCCCCTACGTGGATGCGTATGTGGCGTATGAAAAGTTGAGCATGGAGGCGAAGACGTTTGTAGATAAGAATGCCATCGGCGCGGTGGAAGGTCCCGTTTTGACCGACCGCACCTATAATATATATAAGTTGGAAGGCAAAAAAACGGCACCCGATTCGGTGAAATTAAATTTGCTTGGTTTGCCGATGCTGATCGACCAAGCGAAGTTCAAAACGTTGGCTGACAGTTTGATAAAAGTGATAAAAGACGGCACCTCATTTGCCGATATGGCAAAATCTGCCAGCGGAGGACAAACGGATGGTGATGCCGGTTGGATAACGGAAGCAGAATTAGCTGCTGCTCAACAGTTTGGTGCAAAATTCAAAGAAACAGTATTCAATGCAGCACTCAATACGCCATTCGTGGTGGAAGGTGCCACAGGCTCATTCTTGGTGCAGGTAATCGAAAAAACAAAGCCTGTAGCAAAATACAAACTGGCTCATATCCAAACACTTGTAACTCCAAGTCAGGATACCAAGATGAAAACCTATGACGGCTTGAACCGATTTATCGCCGCCAACAGGGACATCGAAGACTTGAAAGCCAATGCCGAAGCAGCGGGCTACACGATTCAAAAAGAAGTGGAAGTGTCGCCCGACCAGGTATCGCTCTCCGGCATCGAAGGCTCGCGCATAGCCATCCAATGGGCATTCAACCACGAAAAAGGCAGTATTTCCGACATCAAAGAATGTCAAGACGGCGACTACCTAATAGTGGCAGCAGTCGAAAATTCGCTGCAAGAAGGCTACCGCTCATTGGAATCCGTGTCGCCCCTCCTCAAACGCGAACTCCTCAATCAGAAAAAAGGCGAAAAATGGGTAGCCGACCTGAAGTCCAAGGGCTACACCACGCTGGAACAATATGCAGAAGCCCTCAACGCAGTTCCCCAATCAGTGAAAGCATTGGCATTTGGCACGAACAGCATCTCCGGCATCGGCACAGAACCCATCCTGAACGTGGTTGTCCCCGCTGCAACAGCAGATGTAATCACAGGTCCGCTCGCAGGCAAAAATCGCGGCTACGTGCTGGTAGTGACCAACAAAAACACAGGAGAAGCCTACGAAGAAGCCACAGCCCTCCAACAAGTGCAAATGCAAAACGGCTACAAAATGTATCAAATCATCCAATCGCCCGACTTCTTGAAAGGCAATGCGGTGGTTGAGAATAATGGCATTCGGTTTTTCTGAAGTAGTTGAAAAACCTAATTTTCACCTAATTTTCTCAAACGAAACAACCTCAGTAGCAAATAAATAGATTAGATTCTCATAAAAACCTCATTACCACATTCGGATTAGGTAATGAGGTTTTAACAAAAAGATTGACACGCAATAAAATGTACACAGAATCACAACATATCGAATTTAAGCCGGGTTTTAATGAGGATGTCATTGAAACGCTGGTTGCTTTTGCCAATAGCAAGGGCGGGCGTGTGTTGGTGGGTGTGGCAAATGATGGTGCTCCGGTCAAGGGCTTTACAATCGGGCAAGAGAGTATTCAGCAGTGGCTCAATGAGATAAAAATGAAAACGCAGCCGGCAATCGTTCCGGATGCTGAAGTGATTGAATATGAGGGTGTTGCGGTGGTAGAGTTGAAAGTGCAAGAGTATCCGATTAAACCGGTGGCATGCAGGGGAAAGTACTACAAACGAGTGCAAAACTCCAATCACATGCTCTCGATTTCGGAAATGGTAAATCTTCATTTGCAAACGCTAAACACAAGTTGGGACGCTTATCCCGACCCCGACCCAACGCATACATTAGAGGATATTTCGTGGCATAAAGTGCAAAAAGCCATGGATATGATGAAATTGAATGGGATAACCATCAATGAAACAGCATTGCAATTTCTTCTGAAATACAATTTAATTCGCGATGACAAACTGACTTCTGCCGCTTATTTGATGTTCAAAAAGCACGATGGCATTGATTCGACGATTGAACTGGGACGTTTTCAAAATTTTATTACAATCAAGGATACGGCACGGACACAATCGGATATATTGTCGGAAATAGACCACGTGATTGATTTTGTAAAAAAACACATCAACAAAGAAATTATTATCACAGGCGAGCCGCGCAACACGCAGAAGTGGCAATATCCGATGGAAGCAATCCGAGAGATAGTTATCAACATGATAATCCACCGCGATTACAGCGCAATGCCTGATTCGGTGGTAAAAATCTACAACGACAAGATAGAATTTTACAATCCGGGAAAACTGCCCGATGAAATAACGATAGAAGATTTACTGTCAAACAATTACAAATCAACACCTCGCAATAAACTCATCGCTGACTTTTTCAAACATTTAGGGTTGATTGAAAAATATGGCTCCGGAATAGGGCGCATCATCAACTATTTTGAAGCAGAAAATCTTCCTGCGCCGGAGTTTAAAAACATTTCCGGAGGATTTCAAGTAACAGTTTTTGCTCCGGCAGAAGAAGAGGAGGACACAAAAGAAAGTACAGATGTCGTAGAAAAAGACACTAAGGTCGGAGAAAAAGTGGAAAGTGTCGTAGAAAACGAAAAAAGTGTCGTAGAAAAGGTCGGAGAAAAAGTGGCAAATGTCGTAGAAAACGAAAAAAGGGTCGGAGAAAAAGTGGCAAATGTCGTAGAAAACGAAAAAAGGGTCGGAGAAAAAGTGGCAAATGTCGTAGAAAACGAAAAAAGGGTCGGAGAAAAAGTGACAAATGTCGTAGAAAACGAAAAAAAGGTCGGAGAAAAAGTGGCAAATGTCGTAGAAAACGAAAAAAGGGTCGGAGAAAAAATAACAAATGTCGTAGAAAAAGGAAAAAGGGTCGGAGAAAAGGTCGGAGAAAAAAGAAAAAAGGTCGGAGAAAATTCAACCAAAAATCAAAATCTAATACTCAAAAATATCATTAAAAATCACAATATTTCTTCAAAGGAATTGTCGGCAATAATAGGAATCTCCGCAAGAAAAATAGAAAAAAACATCGCCAAACTCAAAGCCAAAGGCGTATTAGAGCGCATAGGACCCGACAAAGGAGGATATTGGAAAGTATTATCACAATAACAGCAAAATGGAAACACTATTAGGAAAAACGCTCACCGAGCTACAAAATTTGGTCAAAGACTTGGGAATGCCCACGTTCACAGCCAAACAAATTTTCGATTGGCTGTATAAAAAGAAAGTGTCGTCAATTGATGAGATGACCAATATCTCGCAAAAACACCGTTCTGTCATTGCGGGCTTGACCCGCAATCCCCTGACAGTAGGGCGAATTTCCCCCACCCAACATCAAACATCCGCCGATGGCACAATCAAATACCTGTTTAAAACGACCGGCGGACATGCTATAGAAACCGTCTTCATCCCCGACAAAGACCGCGCCACGCTATGCGTATCCACTCAGGCGGGGTGCAAAATGAATTGTTTGTTTTGCACCACCGGCAAACAGGGCTTCAACGGACAACTCACGGCGGGCGAAATTCTCAATCAAATTCTCTCCATCCCCGAAAGCGACCAACTGACCAATCTGGTGTTTATGGGCATGGGCGAGCCGCTCGACAATACCGACGAAGTGCTGAATGTGCTGGACATCCTGACCTCCGAAGTAGGCTTTGCATGGAGTCCGAAGCGCATCACAGTATCCTCCGTAGGCATTATTCCGGGACTGAAACGCCTGCTGGACGAGAGCAAAGTGCATGTAGCCATCAGCCTGCATTCGCCATTTCCGGCAGAACGACTGTCGCTGATGCCCATCGAAAAAGCCTGTCCGATGTTGGATGTGTTGGATTTGGTGTCGCACTACGATTTTGCACACCAGCGGCGATTGTCGTTTGAATACATCTGCTTTGGCGGCTTGAACGACACCCCAAAACATTCGACTGCGTTGGCACAATTGCTGCGAAACATCCCCTACGCTCGTGTCAATCTCATCAATTACCACCCCGCAACGGGCGTAAATTTGCCCGCAAGCAATCCAATGGCAATGGTCGCATTCCGCGACTACCTGAACGGCAAAGGCATCATCAGTACCATCCGCGCTTCGCGCGGTGAAGATATTTTGGCAGCGTGCGGGATGCTTTCAGCAGTTGGAAAACACCAAGATTCAAAGAAAGATTGAATACATCATCTTTAAGAATGATGACTTGGCGGGCGGTGGCGGCACTTCTAACGGATGGTTAGGCTTGATGCGGTCGATGATGTCGTAGGCTGAATCAAAGCCACTTCTTATGACATCAGCCTTGAGAATTCCTTCGTAGTAACCATCAATGTGCAGGATACGATAAGCGGAATTAAGCTCCTTGAGCAGTTTCCCATCCAACTGCGCAACGCTGGATACATAAAAATCAATGGATTTGTGCTTCTTTCCTTTGGGAATTTCTACCCCTTTCAGTTCGAGGTAGGTTTCCAAAGCAAGTAACATACCATTGTAAGCCGTGCCGCAGGCAGTACGCACGTACTTTTTGTCGGCATAAAACTTGTCCTCCTTGCGTGCCTTTTGCAAGGTTTCCTTCGCGTTGCTCATGTAGCGCATGGCTTCGGCATAAGCAGTCTGTTTGATTTTTTCTTGATTTTCAACTGTCATAATTTTTAATTTTAAATTGTTAATACTTGTTTTTCTTATTTCCGGCTGCAAAAGTACAACAAAGTTTTTGAGTACACAAGTGTTTTGCCCGGCTATGTTTTTCTTCATTTGTGGAAGAGCAGAAATAATTGTAACTTTGCACCGAAATTTTTAAGAACATATAGAGAAAAAGATGAGCACAGAAACAGATAGCAAGCAAAAAGTGATGTTGCGCACGTCGTGGATTAGTGTCTTCGGCAATGCGTTTTTGTCGCTGTTGAAAATCGTGGTGGGGCTGATTTCGGGCAGTTTGGCGGTGCTGAGCGATGGTTTGGACTCGGCTGAGGATGTTGTCACATCGGTGGTGATGCTGATTGCCACGCCCATTATTTATCGTCCGCCGAATGCCAAGTTTGTTTATGGGCAGAAAAAAGCGGAAAATGTGGCTTCCACTATTCTCTCGTTTGTGATTTTTTTCGCCGGTGGGCAGATGTTTCTGACCGCAGTGAAGCATATTTTGCAGCCGCAGGAGGCACTGATGCCGCCGCTGATTGCCGTTTGGGTGACGTTGATTTCCATTGGCGGCAAACTTTTGTTGGCTCTCTACCAATTTCGTCAGGGCAAAAAAATTGATTCGCCACTCCTGAAAGCCAATGCGGTGAATATGCGCAACGATGTGATTATTTCGCTCGGCGTGCTGCTGGGGCTGGGCTTGATATATGTTTTCGATATGCCTGTTTTGGATGCGATAGTTGCCTTATTGATAAGTATTTACATCATATACACATCGGTAGGTATTTTCAAGGATGCCAACCTCGTGCTGATGGATGGCGTGGACGACACCTCCGTTTACGAAAAAATCATCCAAGCAGTGGAAATTGTCCCCAATGCCAGCAACCCGCACCGCATCCGCTCCGGTCGCGTGGGCAACCTCTACAATATCGTGCTGGACATTGAAGTCGATGGCGGACTCTCGCTCACCGATGCTCACCACATCGCTGAAACGGTGGAACAAAGCATCAAAAGTTCCATTAAAAACGTCTATGACATCGTAGTGCATGTGGAGCCAAAAGGCGATTCCTCATGTGCCGAGAAATATGGAGTCAGCAAAGAAAATTTGGGGTGAATTTCTATTCCTCCTCCTCCTCGCCGCTTGCCATCGACATCACATAAAATGCGCCTTTGGTAATGATTGTAGCCACTTCGGGCAGCGTTTCCAACGGGCGAATTTCCACGTAGCCTAATTCGGAGGTGCCGGTTATTACTTCTACTTTCGTAAAGACGTGGCGCGCCGCGTCTCTACCGTCGTCATTGGTCTGCAAAAAGATGTACTGCTTGCCTTCGGCGTTGGCGATGGCTTCCGTCGGGACAGCTTTGACCGTTTGGCTGCCCACGTTAATCAGGGCGGAAACATACATACCGGGCAGTAGGGGCAAAGCTGCCCCTGCATCAGGGCGGTCGATTGCCACGTGCACGATGATGGATTTGCTGTCGTCTTCAAACGATTGATTGGTGTGGTTAACCGTCCCTGTAAGGGTTTGGTTGCCCTGATTGGTCATAGAAATTTTCACCGTTTGCCCCCGTTTTATCTTTGGAAAATCCTGTTCAAACACCTGCAAATCGCAGTGCATCTGTGAGTGGTCGGCGAGTTCCATCAGCACCGTTTGCATATCGGCATAACTGCCTGTTTTGACGAATATCTTGCCCACAATGCCGCTGATGGGTGCTTTGATGGGGATGGCGGTTGCAAAATTGCCTGCCGACACCGCCGCGATGTCAATGTTCAGTTGGCGGAGTTGCGTTTCCAAGCCTTTCAGCCGCGCTTTGTCTGCCTCATATTTGACTTGTGTCTGTTGGAATACCTTCCCTGTGCCCGCATTTTGGGCGTTCAGTTCCTTTTGGCGGTCGTATTCCTGACTGCTGTAGGTCAATTCCTGCGTCAGGGCGAGGTATTCTTCCTGCAATTTCACCACTTCGAGGTTTTCCAGCAAGGCGAGCGTTTGCCCTTTGCGCACCGACACGCCCTCCGAGATGGCAATGCGCTTGATGATGCCGGACGTCAGCGAATTGACATCGGCTTTGTTTTGGGGCGGCAACACCAACTGCCCGTTTGCCCTGACAATGCTGTGGAGGTTTTTTAACTCAACCTGCCCCAATTCGATGCCCACGGCTGTCATCTGCTCGGCGGTTATTTTGATGATTTCGGCAGAGGTTTCTTCGACCTCCTGCTCGGTTGCCGATTTTTCACTCCCTTTGCACGCGGCAAAATTGATGCCGACGGCTACGCACAATAGCGTAGCGACTGTTTTTGCGATTGTTTTCATTTTCTTTTTCATTTTATTTCTCCTTTCAAATAATTTAATTCGATGATTGACTGATTGAACTGATTGAGCGCGTCGGCATATTGCAACTTGATGGCAATCGCCGTTTGCAAGTTCTGAATATACTCCATATAGCCGATTTCGCCCACATTATAAGCAGTTTGCGCCGTTTGCATAATCTCGTCGGCTTGCGCAATGCCCGCCGTTTCGTAATACTCCAGACTTTCCTTAGCCTTCAAATACTCGTTGTATTGCACTGAATAGGCGTTTTGCAGCGATTGCGCCGTCTGCTGCCGCTCTATGCCGATTTGCTGATTTTTGAGTTGGGCAGCCTTTATCTTCGCCCGATTGGAGCCGAAAAACAGGGGCACGCTCACGCCGATTTGAAAGCCGGGCAATTTCGTGTCGTTGAACGAATATTCGCCGAAAATATCGGGCAGCAGTTTATTCTTTTCCACACTGATTTGCGCTTGGGCGACGGTTTGCTGTTGGGTGTAATAGTCCAAAACAGCCCCCCCCAGTTCCCCTGAGGAGGGATTTAGAGTGGCTAACTTCGGCGGTACACCATCCGGCGGCAAAACCAAGTCAGGCACATTGAGCAATTTTTGCAGCGTGAGTTGGCAATTCGCCAAATCCGCACGCGCCCTGCCTAACTGCAAACGGTTTTCCTGATGGTGACTTTGAGCATTCATCAATTCCAACCGATTAGTTTCCCCCGCATTAAATCGAACGGTGGCACGCTCAATAAAACCGTTGTAAAGCGTGTCCTGCTGCTGCCACAGTTGAGCGATTTGCAGGGCGCGGCAAAGATTGAAATAGGCTGCCGACACGCTTTTGGTGATTTCGTTTTGCAAAACAAGCCGCGCCGCCTCCGCCAATCGAGTCTCTTCCCTCAACATCTTGCCCTGCGCCGCATACACCGTCGGAAATTCAAAACTCTGCGAAATGCTCACCGTCTTATCAATCCATTCGGGCGTAAGCGGGTCTTGCCGGTATGACACATCCGTCTTGTCAGGATTGAAAGCCGTCCCCTGCAAGGCACGCGCCCGCCGCACGCCCAACTCCGCCGCCTGCATCTGCAGATTATTCTTCAGCGCAATCTCAATGCACTCCGCCAGCGATTTGCGACTTTCCTGCGCCTGAAGCCTCCCGCAGGGAAGCAACATCAGTAGCAAAAGGCATATCCCCCACATCATATCCCGCAGGGATAGCACTTTATTAACCGTAGGCTTTAGCCTACGGAGAGGCGCACTCCCCCACCTCCCAAAGTCCCGCAGGGACGACACTTTATTAACCGTAGGCTTTAGCCTACGGACATGGCAATCTCCCCCCTCCTCCAAGTCCCGCAGGGACGACACCTTTTTCATCCCGTTAGGGATGAATCGCTCGGTAGAAAACGCCCCCTCACGCCTCCACCTCGCATCCCGTAGGGATGCGACCGATATTGAACAGGTTGCATTCCTACGGAATGCAGGAATTGGGGAGTGGTTGCTGTTTCTACCGAGCGATTCATCCCTAACGGGATGAAAAAGGTGCCGTCCCTGCGGGACTATAGGATGAGAGGAGGGTGGGCTATCATCCTCTCTCCGTAGGCTGAAGCCTACGGTTAATAAAGTGCTGTCCCTGCGGGACTTATCTGCTATTTTTTTCATCATTATCATATAAATCATTTTAATCATATTAAAATCACAGTTCAGACGATTTAAATTTTTCCACCAATTTATTATTAGCGTCTATAAGTGCCTCCGAGTTGAGCATATTCGGGTTAAACACTAAATCGTAGTGAGCATCCTTGGGCTTAAATTGATTTACGCCGTAGGCTATGCTGTTAGCCGGCATATCTTTTGTAACTATCGCACCGGCTCCTACAACAGAATTTTCGCCAATTATTATTGGTCCCAAAATTTTTGCGCCATCAGCAATTACTACGTTTTTACAAATTATCGGATTCCCGACATTTTCCCATTCGCTGCTCACCTTGTTGAATCGCATATTTGTGCCAATAGTTACATTTTGAAAGATGACAACATTTTCACAAATTTTTGCAGCAATAATCGTACAACCACGCGCATGGTGCGCAAACAACACGCTTTTATCCATTTCAGCGCACTTAATTTCACAACAATAGCATTTTTCCAGCAAATTACCTGCCGCCTCTCTGAGCATTCTATTCTTAGAATAGCAATTCATTTTCACTAATTTTTCAAACATATTTTTTTATTTTTATCATTTCTAAAATTCCGCACTGACCGGCGGTTATCAAAATCTTGGCTTTCAGACAATTTGTGTGGACTTTTAGCCCGAAGGGCTTTATTTTCATAACCGTAGGTCAGCGACCTACGGACAAGGATACGCCCACACAACCTACTGCCTGAAAGGCAGGACTTAATCGTTGAGAAAATATTTTTCATCAATTGTAATTCCATTATCAATTAAAAATTGACGATATTCTTCTTCAAAAGTAACCGTTTTATGGTGCTCTTTCTGTTTCTGAATATAGTTGATTATCGTCTGTTTATCATAAAGATTGTAAGAAAATCCGGCAAAGCTGACAGCCCAACCTTCAAAATCCGGAAAATTTGGATTTTGCTTTAGCCATTTGCTCGAATATTCTTTTAATTCTTTCATAAAATCGGACAAAGCATAAGTTGAGTGCATATCAACCAGCAAATGTATGTGATTTTCCGTACCTCCAATGCGATAAAGTTTTGATTTTTTGTTGTTTATAGTCCCCATAATGTAGGCGTACAACTCCTTTTCGTGCGCTTCCGGAATTGTATTTTTTCCGTATTTTGTGCGAAAAACAATATGGTATAATAATCTTGTGTAACTCATATCATCAGTATTTTAGTCCTGCCTTTCAGGCAGAGGTTGTTAGTTGGTTCTTCTGCCGCAGGTCGCTGACCTGCGGTTATGAAAATCTTGGCTTTCAGCCACGCGGATTTGTCAATTCTTATCGCTGTCGATTGCCTTATGGTCTGAAAGAACGCATCTTGTGGCATTCCATAGCCCGAATGGGCTTGATTTTCATAACCGTATGTAAGCGCAGCGCAGCATACGGTTTTTGTAAATCCTCGCAACCGTTGCCTGAAGGGCAAGACTTCTGCCACCGATTGCATCACTTCGTGAGTGGCGTTATCTTTTCCCTTTTTTGTTGTCGGCGAATATTGCGACAGCATATTTTTGAAAATTGTGTTCATGTTTTTATCACTAATTAACAACTAATTTATTTCCCCTGACTTACTCCTACAATTTCGGTTTCACTACCATTATTTTCCAACAAAAAGTATCTTCCATCTCTTTTGGCTTGAACAGTTCTATCAACTGTAACTTCATTTATATACTCATACTTAATCGGTATGATAATATTTCCAAACTCGTCTATTTTCCCCCATTTATTATTTTCTCTAATAAAAAGACCTGGGCTTAAGAAACTAATTGATATTTTATCAATTTTATTTTGTATAATTTGTTTCCCATTTTCATTGAATAATTGCCATTTGTTGTTTATCATCATAAGAAAAATATTTATCCCTGTATAAATTGTTGCATCTTCATAATCAAAATTCAAAATCACGCTGTCATTTTGATTAATTAAACCCCATTTGCCATTTAGTTTTGCACTTGTTACTTGTCTATCTCTAAAAATTTTCACATCTTCGTATCTAAATGGAATGAGTATAGTTCCGATACTATCTAAAAAGCCGTATTTGCCATCTATCTTTGCACTGAGAATAGGTATTTCTTCGGCATGAATAAAATCGTATTGAATTGGCACAATAATATTTCCATATTTATCAATAACACCATATTTGTGTTCTTTTTCAACACATATCAAATTATTAATATTCCAAAAACGATGCGCTCTATCACAAGAATAAATCTTTTTAATAGAATCCAGACATTGTTCTGTAATGTCAGTTCTTTGCGCACATATCATTTTAGGCAAAAACAACAAACTTATAATTAAAATGTATTTTTTCATATTTTATGTAATTATTTAATTGCCAAAAACTCCAACAACAACCCCAATTCCCCCTTTTTCCTTCCGACCTCAATACATTGCCGAATTATATCCAAATCAAATTTCGGAACAGCCGAAAAATCAATCCGCAAATCATCTCCCAAATACTCGCCCATTGCCTTCACCGATTGAAGCCGCAAATTGGGCGTAGCAACAATCTTGTCGCACAATGCCTTTTCGGGCGAGGCAATCAGAAAGGCATAAGAATTGTCAATAATCTCCTGCCTGACACCAATCGGGTAATATTGGGCAGGCACTTTTACATACTCAAAATTTCCCAAAGGCGTGTCGTATTGCTTGTGCAACTTCGTACAAACCGACCGCATCGTGTAAACTCGTTCGGGAATCAATCCGTAATACGCAAGGGCAGATTCGAGCGAAACATAAGACGGTCGGTATAAATGATTTGCCACAAGTTCCGTTGAAATTGTCTGATTGTGTACTTTTGGCGCAACTACATACAAATTGCGCTTCACCCTGATTACAAGCCCCTTTCGCTCTAATTCGGATACCTTTTCATCGGGACGCTTCAAGTTGCCATACAACGAATATAAAATGTCCTTATTGATGGGAATAATCCCTAACTTCTTTAATCTTTCCATTACTTATACAAATAAATTCTCTGCAAAATTAGTAAAATTTCAATAGATAATCGGGTTTTTTACGATTAACTGTCAAAAATCTGCTATTTTCCTGTCTGAACTGTGATTTTATTGTGATTAAAATGATTGCTATGATTTTCTTAATCACATCAATCAAAAAAATCATATTAAAATCACGGTTCAGACTTTTTTTCAAACACAACATACAACGCAGGCAACACCAGCAGCGTCAGAATCGTCGCCGTAATCAGCCCGCCAATCACCACCGAGGCGAGCGGTTTTTGCACTTCGCTGCCTGCGCTGGTCGATAGTGCCATCGGCAGGAAGCCCAGTGAGGCTACGAGGGCGGTCATCAGGACGGGGCGCAGGCGGATTTGGGTGCCGGTTTTCACTCGTTGGTGGATGTCGGTTATGCCCTCCTCTTTCAGTTGGTTGAACTGCCCGATGAGGACGATGCCGTTGAGCACCGCCACGCCGAACAGGGCGATGAAGCCTACGCCTGCCGAGATGCTGAACGGCATCCCACGCAGCCACAACGCCACGATGCCGCCAATCGCCGACAGGGGCACTGCCGAGAAAATCAGCAGGGCTAATTTTATCTTGCGAAACGTGAAAAACAGCAGCGCGAAAATCAGCAGCAACGCCACCGGAACGGCTATTGCCAAGCGGTCTTTTGCCTCTTTGAGGTTTTGAAACTCGCCACCGTAGGTGTAAAAATAGCCGGCGGGGAGTTTCAATTTTTCGTCGAGGAGCTGCTCTATTTCGTGCACCGTGCTTTCAATATCGCGCCCACGGACGTTGAAACCAACATAAATGCGGCGCGCACCGTTTTCGTGCCCAATTTGGGCGGGGGCGGTTTTATAACTGATGCTCGCCACCTGACTGAGCGGCACGCGATTGCCGGACGGCAGCGTTATGTACAGATTTTCGACGCTCGCCAAGTCGTGGCGCAACTCCTTTTGCAGGCGCACGACCATATCGAAACGCCTGTCGCCTTCAAACACCACGCCCGCCGTGCTGCCCGCAAAAGCCGTCCGCAAGACGCGGTTTACTTCGCTGACAGTCAAGCCGTAACGCGCAATTTGGTCGCGGTTGTATTCCACCTGAATTTGCGGCAGTCCGCTCACTTTTTCGATATTAGGCTCGTTCACGCCCTCCACGCTGCGGACGAATTTCGCCACCTTTTGCGCCTGCGCGGCGAGCACGTCCAAATCTTCGCCGTAAATCTTTATCGCCACGTCCTGACGGATGCCGGTAATCAGTTCGTTGAACCGCATCTCCATCGGCTGACTGATTTCGTAGTGGATGCCGGGGATGAGCGACAGGGCTTCCTCCATCTTTTCCACCATCTCCTCGCGGGTTTCGGCAGATGTCCATTGCTCCTTGGGCAGCATCGAAAGCATCATATCGCCGCGCTCTATCGGCATCGGGTCGGACGGGATTTCCGCGCTACCGATACGTGTAACCGCCTGTTTCACTTCGGGAAACGTCTCTTTCAGGATTTTTTCCGCCAAGCCAAACGTTTCAATCACCTGCGTGAGCGACGTGCCCTGCGCCATACTGATTTCAACGGTCAAATCGCCCTCCTCCAGCGTGGGGATAAATTCGCCCCCCAAGCGGCTGAAAATCGCGAGCGCACCCACGAAAAGCACAACCATCGCAACGATAATCGATTTTTTCCAACGCAACGTGAAATCCAATATCGGCTCATATTTTCTTTTGAGGAAGTTCATTAGCGTGTCGGACAGATTAAACCTAACAGGTCTTAAAGACCTGTTAGGTTTTTTCAACACCAACGTGCTCATCATCGGAACGTATGTCAATGACAGAATAAACGCCCCCAAAATGGCAAATGCCACCGTTTGCGCCATCGGGCGAAACATTTTCCCCTCAATGCCCACCAACGTAAGAATAGGCAAATACACTATCAGGATGATGATTTCGCCGAAAGCCGCGCTGGTGCGGATTTTGGAGGCGGCGGAATAAACAGCCCCATCCCAACCCTTCCCCTCAAGGGAAGGGCTTCTTTCTCCCCCCTTGAGGGGGGGCAGGGGGGGGCTTGCCGCCACAATCGCCTCCACAATAATAACCGCCCCATCCACAATCAACCCAAAATCAATAGCACCAAGGCTCATCAAATTGCCGCTCACACCAAACAAATTCATCATACTCACGGCAAAGAGCATAGATAGTGGGATGACGCTCGCCACGAGCATCCCCGCCCGAAGGTTGCCAAGCAACAGCACCAGCACGAAAATGACGATAAGACCGCCCTCCAAGAGGTTTTTGAAAATGGTGCTCGTAGTTCGTCCTACCAATTCGGTGCGGTCGATAAACGGCTCAATGACAACGCCTTCGGGCAGGCTTTTTTGGATGCGCACCATGCGCTCCTTGACGTTGGCGATGACTTTGGAGAAGTTCTCGCCTTTCAGCATCAGCGTGATGCCCGCCACCACTTCGCCCTCGCCGTTGCGGGTGACGGCACCGTAGCGCATGGCTGAGCCGAACTGCACGGTCGCCACGTCGCGAATCAGCACCGGCATCCCGTGGGCGGTTTTGATGACAATGCGCCCGATGTCGTCCAGCGTTTTCACCAAACCGATGCCGCGAATGAAATAGTAATTTGCGCCCTGCTCGATGTAACTGCCGCCGGTGTTTTCGTTGTTGTCGCGCAGGGCATCGAAAATTTCGGCGATGCTGACGTTCATCGCGGCGAGACGGTCGTTGTCCAGCGCAATTTCGTACTGCTTGACGTGCCCGCCCCACGCGCTCACTTCGGCGATGCCCTCCGTGCCCGCCAACTGCCGCTTCACAATCCAATCCTGAATAGTGCGCAAGTCGGTGTCGGAATATTTGTCCTCATATCCGGCAGCGGGGCGAACCACGTAATGATAAATCTCGCCCAAGCCGGTAGAAATCGGTGCCAGCGACGGCTCGCCCAACCCTTCGGGAATCAGGCTCTCGGCTTCTTTGAGTTGCTGACTGATTTGCTGCCGCGCCCAATAAATATCCGTCGCATCTTTAAACACAATGGTAATCACGGAAATCCCGCTACGGCTCAGGCTACGGCTCTCAATAACATCGGGGATATTAGCCATAGCCATCTCGATGGGCGCAGTAATAAACTGCTCCACCTCCTGCGCGCCCAGCGTGGGCGCATTGGTAATAATCTGCACCTGATTGTTGGTAATATCGGGCTGCGTGTCAATCGGCAACCGCACCGCCGAAACAACACCCCAAACCACCAACGCCAACGTCAGCACACCAACAGCCAATTTGTTCTCAATAGAGAACTTTATAATTTTATCAAACATTTTTTTTTCAAATTACGAATTATTATGCTCTGTCATTGCGGGCTTGACCCGCAATCCCCTGCAAAGGAGCCAAATATTGAGCGACAGAGCGATGTAGAACAAGGGATTGCGGGTCAAGCCCGCAATGACAGACTTTTTAGTCTGCCCCTAATTCGTAATTAATTTTGGCGGTTGCCAAATATCTCCGGCATAAGCGGAGTAGTGAGGATGAGTGTAAGGAATTAACTTTAAATGTTTGTCTTGCAAGAAGTTATCCACAGAATAGGAGGCGGCAATAGTAAAGCCGTGGCAGGAGCCGCAGGCGTGAAACGGCGAGCAACAAGCATCGCAACAACCGTCGCCATCGCAGGAATTTTCGCACGTTTGGTGCATATCCACGCTCGTCCGCTCCACAAGTTGCGGGGCGACAGACAGCGTGAGTACTGTCAGGGATAATATGAGTGCGATAATTTTCATGGGCGCAAAGGTACGAAAAAAAAATTACATACGAAAAATTATTTTTGAACATTTGTCTGTTTCAAAAAAATACTGTAACTTTGCAGCATCAAAAAGCAGATAACAAATTTAAAAATGAACATAATGAACACAACACAACACAACACAACACTAGATACTATATGCGTGTCACGAAGATTATCTTAAAGAGTGTTCTCCCATGTATTGTTTTATTATTCGGAGCAATGCATCCTGTGTTTGCCATTGATATAAAAGGTCGCGTAGTGAATGCGGACAGTCGTCAGGCAGCGGAATTTGCTAATGTGGTGCTTCGGACTGCTGATTCGGCGTTTGTCAGCGGTACTGTTACCGATAATGAGGGGCGTTTTAGTTTGACAAAAGTGGAGCAGGGGGATTATCGTTTAGTCATATCCAGCGTTGGGAGTGAAACCCTTACCATTGAATTGAATGGCTTTACAAAGGATATTACCTTAGATGAAATCCTTTTGGAAGAAGCCGTACAAACGTTGGATGCTGTGACCGTTACGGCTTCGAGAATACGTAGTCGGATAGACCGGAAGATAGTTGTTCCCTCACCAAAACAGATAGAAGTGTCGGCGAACGGTGTGGACTTGTTGCAGCAGATGATGTTGCCGAAATTGCGGGTCAATGCACTCCAAAATACGATAGCCGTTCCCAATGGTGGTGAAGTGCAGTTGCGCATTAATGGTGTAAAGGTTGAAATTCAGGATATTGTGGCTTTGCAGCCGGCAGATATTGTCCGCATTGAATTTCACGATAATCCCGGACTTCGCTATAATAATGCGGAAGTTGTGTTAGATTATATCGTGCGTCGTCCGGAAACAGGAGGAAATGTCAGCGTAACCCTGCAGGATGCCGTCAATACGGGCTGGGGAAATAACCTCATCAATGCGCGCGTGAACCACAAGAAGTCCGAGTTTGCCATAGGATATAGCGTCCATCACCGTGATTTTTATGAGGTATGGCGCGATAATGAGGAAACATTTCACTTTGCAGACGGCTCTACCATTCAGCGCAAAGAGGTCGGTGAGCCGGGACACCTACAGAATTTGTGGCAAAACCTGAAGACAGCCTATAGTTACCAAAACGACAAGCAAATGTTTAACGCCGCCTTTCGCTACACTATTGGTAATACTCCCCATCTTGACTATCGGGGCTCTATCTATCGTGTCGATGAGCCGGAAAATGCGTTCCGTATGACCGACCGTACTAGCGAGAAAAACCATCGCCCGGCACTTGACCTTTACTACCAACACCAATTAGAAAAGGAACAAACCATCGTTTTCAATGTAGTGGGGACGTACAATTATAACGACTACAAGCGCCTATACCAAGAAACGCGTGAGGATGTGCTACTAACAGATGTGAATAATGGAGTTATCGGCAAAAGGTACTCCCTGATAGGCGAGGGAATATATGAGAAGAAATTAGGGGTAAACGTGATTAACGGGGGATTGCGACATACGCAGTCACTGTCTGATAATGCATATCTGACCGGCACTTCTGAGATGGGGCAGACGGAAACGTACTTGTATGGGGAATTTAAGGGGAAAGTGCAAAAATTGGATTATACTCTTGGCATTGGTGGCACTCGTTCGTCGTTCAGACAGCAGGGGGAAGCAGACCACGTAGATTACACCTTCAATCCGCGTGTGGTCTTGCAACTTGCGCTACCCGGAGAATCATCCATTCGCCTGAAATCGGATGTCCTCAATACGCCGCCGAACTTGTCCGACTTGAATGCCATCGACCAAGAGATAGATGCTTGGCAAATCCAACGGGGCAATCCTGCCCTGAAACCTTATCTTGGCTATAAAACGAAATTGACATACGAAGTAAAGAAAAGCATCTTTTACGGTAGCCTTGAAGGAACTTACCAATTTGACAATCATCCTATTATGAACGAGAAATACCAAGAAGGCAGTACCATCATCAAGACATCTGATAACCAAAAGGACTGGCAATGGATGAGCGCGGAGCTCTACCTGCGTATAGGTCCGATTATTGACATCTTCCAGATTTCGGGAACCGTTACTGCCAATCATTTTATCAGTCACGGGAATACTTACTCACATTCCTATACCGATTATCCTAACAATGTGGATGTGTCTGCTTCGTACAAGGGCTTCTCAGCGGTAGTCAGTCTGTACAATGGTCAGAATTGGCTTGAGGGCGAGGATATGTATGGTGGCGAGAAGAATGTTATGATGTTTATGGCAGGATACAAATACAAGGACCTGTCTTTCAAGGTGGGAGTGTTTAACCCTTTTACCAATAATTACAAACAGGATTCAGAGAATTGGTCGCGCTATGCCTCCTACAAAAAGAGTTCTTATATCAATGAGACCTCGCAGATGTACATCCTGCAATTTTCTTACGATTTCTCTTTCGGTCGCACGTTCAACAGTGGCGAGAAACGACTCAATAATGCAGATGAGGCATCCGGAGTTATGAAGTCAGGGAAATAAACTTGTCGTTCAACAAATAAATAAATGATAATTATGACTACTTTACACGATATTGCTATTGAGTTGGAGCGGAATAATGTGCCTGATTGCGAGTTTATGCCGCGCCCGAGCAATGCGTTGCCCAACATCGACAACATCAAAGAATTGGTGAATGAGGCGATTGCCATTTTTTTTCCCCTCTTTTTCAGCGATGTAAAAAATGGGGGTGTGGAAAAATCTTTGGAACGCCTTTATGCCTTGCTTAACACTCAGATATACAGTTGTTTATATAATGGAGATGAATCTACTGCAACTCAAACGGCGGCTGATTTGACACTTGCCTTCGTATGCAAATTGCCGGAAATAAAGCGAGTGCTGGCGACAGATGTTAAATCGGTGCTTGACAACGACCCTGCGGCGATAGATTGCAGTGAAGTGATATTTTGCTACCCTGCTATTTTGGCGATGGTGCATTATCGCATGGCGCATGAGTTGCTGCTCATGGAAATACCGCTCTTGCCGCGTATCATCACCGAGTTGGCGCATTCTGCCACGGGCATCGACATTCATCCGGGCGCGAAAATCGGCGAATATTTCAGCATCGACCACGGCACAGGTGTTGTCATTGGCGAAACTTGCGTGATTGGCAACCACGTTCGGCTCTATCAAGGTGTAACGCTTGGTGCAAAGGGTTTTATCTTCGATGCCAACGGCTTACCACTCAATGTGCCGCGCCATCCCATCATCGAGGACAATGTGGTCATTTATTCCAATTCCACCATTCTGGGGCGCATCACCATCGGTCACGACTCCGTCATCGGCGGCAATGTGTGGCAAACAAACAGCGTGCCACCCCATTCGCATATCGTTCAGAAAAAAGCAGTTTCATCGTTTACAGACGGGTTGGGGATTTAAATGCACTTTTTTCTTTTCAGAAAAACATACGATATATATACTTATTTAGCAATGTCAAGCTCGCAATGACATTAGTTGTTGCCTTATTTTTTTGTTCAAGGCATCTGCTGCCAGCAAATCTTCGATGGGGAGGTGCATTCGATACTGCCAGTAGTGGTTGGGGTCGGCGGGGATGTTGATGCGCTCGGCTTCGATGTCGGGATTTTGCAGTTTTTTGTCGATTGCCAGCCAGTCTTGCAAGGGGATGATGGTCATTCGCGATGGGGCTTGCAGGTGGTTGTGGAGGATGATTTCTGCCAGTTTGGGTGTCAATTCATTGGGGGCAATGCCACGTTGATTGAGTACATTATTGTAATAGTGTTGCGTTTTTTCGCGGTCTTCTTGCCACCAGCCGCGCAAAGTTGTCATGTCGTGGGTGGAGGTAGTGCAGACCGACAGATATGGTAGGGCGTTTAAATTCGTAAATTCGCTGCCGGGCGATTTGGGCATCCGCTCAATTTCGAGGCTGAGGATGCGCAGTTCGTCCATCACTTCGGGCACACAAGCCGGAATCATCCCCAAATCTTCGCCACAAGCCAACATTTTGGTGGACCCGACTAACGGGCGAAGGCGTTTGAGTGCCTCATATTTCCAAAACATATTGTGCCGTTTGTAAAAATAGTCCCAATGCAAGTCGCCCAATTCGGTTGCCGTGATGCGCGGGTGGTAAAATCCGGGGTGGTCAACATCTTCAATAAACAATTCCAACGGATACCCCTCAATAGCGATACGGCTATAAGGCAAAGCCGGACAAAAATACCCATCCTTGCCACTCCCAACCGCTATCTGGTCACCGGTAACCGGTAACCGGTAATTGGTAATCGGGATTTGCCATATTCGGAAAAAGCCCAAAATATGGTCGATGCGGTAGGCGTCGAAATAGTCAGCCATCTTGCGGAAGCGATTTTTCCACCATCTGAAATTGTTTGCCGCCATCGCCTCCCAGTTGTAGGTCGGGAAACCCCAATTTTGTCCTTCTGCGGTGAAAGAATCGGGTGGTGCACCGGCTTGAAAATTGAGGTTGAACAGTTGTGGCTCGGTTTGCACTTCCACGCTGTCGCGACTGACCCCAATGGGGATGTCGCCCTTCAGCAGTACTCCGTTGGCGTGTGCGTAGGCTTTTGCCTCGCGCATTTGCTTGTCGGCGTGATATTGGAGATAATAGTATAATTTGAGTTTTTTGGGTGTAACTTTCTCTTTACCTGCGTAATAACCACGGTCACGCTCGTATGAAAAGGTGGCATAAGGCACTAACCAGTCTCTATTATTATTATAAAATTGGGTAAATGACTTCGATGCAAGGACTTTGCTGCCTTCCTGCGCAAACAATTCTCGGAAAAAAATCCACTTCCAATAGTCTACCTGCTCGTAATCCAAAGTGGGCAAAGCGTTTAGTTTTTCCTGTTGAACCTTGTAAATGGAGCGGCGCACGGTGCTATTCAACTTGCCCATCGCATCCAAATTGGGGTAGAGCGGGTGCAGGGCGTAAATGGAAATCGCGTTGTAGGGGTAGGAGTCCGCCCGCGTGTGGGTGCGGGTGGTGTCGGTGATGGGCAGGGTCTGAATGACGGTCATGCCGGTGAGTTTTGCCCAGTCAATCAGCTGTTTAAGGTCGCCAAAGTCGCCAATACCGAAACTGTTTTTGGTGCGCAGTGAGAATATCGGGATAGCAACGCCAACTTCTTTTACTTTCAAGAGGCGGTTGTTGCCATCTTCCCAGCGAACATTGCCCTCCGCATCTTTGATAAAATACTTATATTCAACGATTTGCCATATATCTGCAATATCAATTTCACTTTCCCATTGGGGATATTCGGAGTTGGAGAGGGGTATGGCACGTTTGATGTGCCACTCGCCCAATTCGGGTGCGGAGCCGGACAGGTAAACTGTTTCGCCCCATTGGGTTGCTGTGCGTGTGATAAAGCGAATTTTCATTTGTAGATGCTATTTAGTTGATTATCAAATTAAAAACAACAATCTCGGACTGCGAGCCAATACGAAAAGGCGGTCCCCACAAACCTAAGCCGGAAGTAACATAGATATGGGTCGCACCTTTCTGTTTATAGCCATGAGACACTTCAAAGAGGGCATTTACCACTAAGTTGACAGGAAAAAGTTGCCCACCATGTGTATGCCCCGAAAATTGCAAATCAACCCCCGCAGCCTCCGCTTCTTCCAAATTATACGGCTCGTGGTCAAGCACGATGGTGATTGTGGGCAGGGGATTGCGGGTCAAGCCCGCAATGACATCATCGCTCTTGTCATTGCGGGCTTGACCCGCAATCCCATGCATAATATCCATAAGCGACTTCCGACCATTTCCTCTTTTAATATCATCACGCCCGATGATTTGGATGTTGTCGGTAATCATTGCTGCACTGTCGATAAGCACCGTCATGTTGGTTTTTGCCAAAAATGCTCGGCTGTCGTCAATCCCGCTCAGGTATTCATGGTTGCCGAGGCAGAAATATACGCCCAGAGGTGCTTGCAGTTGGTTGAGTTCTTCCTCCATGTGCTCCACATTCAGCGGCAGGACATTGTTGTCGATGAGGTCGCCGGCAATCACAATCACGTCCGGCTGTTGCGCATTGATGAGTTGCACATATTTTTGCAATTTCTTTTTGCCAATCTGAATGCCCAGATGCAAGTCGCTCACTGCCACAATTTTCAATGTTTGCGGTTTTAGGGACGTGGCATTGTGCAATATGATTTTTTGTTCTACAATTTTGGGATGATTGAATTGATAATTGCCATACAGAAGCAGCACAGAAACCAGCACATAACCCGAAACAACCTGTATTTTTCTGACAAGGGCTTGACTCGCAATCCCCTGACGTTTACGCCAAATCCAATAAATAGCATCCGTAACCAGAAAAAACATCGTCAGATACAGCATAAAGCCCATCCAAACCGTTCCGATGTCATACAGCACTGTTTGCATGCCAATCTTCATCACGTTTCTTGCCAGCATTGCCACGATGAATGCCAAATAAAGCACCGTAAACACGGCACAATACGTTATTCTCACCGGTTGAGGAGTCGTTTTCGCCACTTCCCAACCGCGATAAAATAAGTAGGCATTGACTGCCGTGAATATCACAAATACACCTATAAAAAAGCCCATCGTTTAATAATTTGTTTTCTTTTCTTCAAAATAAGCCTGTGCATGAAGGCATGCAGGGCATGCTCCGGGGGCTTCTTTGCCTTTGTGGACGTAGCCACAGTTGCGGCATTGCCATTCGATTTCTTCGTCTTTGGCAAATACTTTGCCGTCTTCGATGTTTTTCAGCAATTTGCGGTAGCGCAGTTCGTGTTGCCGTTCGACTGTTGCGATTTTTTGGAAAGCGATTGCAATTTGCGGAAAACCTTCCTCGCGTGCCACTTGTTCAAACTCTTTGTAGAGGATGTCCCACTCTTCCAACTCGCCGTTGGCTGCCGCTGACAGGTTTTCGGCGGTGGTGCCGATGACTCCTGCCGGGAATGTGGCTGTGATTTCGAGTTCGCCACCTTCCAAAAACTTGAAAAAGCGTTCGGCGTGCTCCTTTTCCTGGTCGGCAGTTTCGGTGAAAATGCCCGCAATTTGTTCATAACCCTCTTTCTTTGCTTTACTTGCAAAAAAAGTGTAGCGGGTGCGAGCCTGACTTTCACCGGCGAACGACTTCAACAGATTTTGCTCTGTTTGTGTCCCTTTAATGCTTTTTGTATCCATAACTTTACTTGTTTATCTGTTTATGGGCGCAAAATTACAAAAAATGTTTGTGATATTCAAATAATTAGCCCATGAATTTGTCATTTTTTTTTATTCAAAAAAAATACTTACCTTTGCGGCTCGAAAACAAGTAAAATTTTGATATAAAATGACACAACAGAAAACTTCCACTGATGCCGTTGCACAAGTTGAAAAAAGTGTAGGCGAAATCATTTCAAAAACGGATGAGTTTTTGGATAAACATTTGAAAACTATTGAGATAGTTATTTTGGCTGTCGTAGTAATCGTTGTAGGCTATTTTGCTTACCGTCATTTCATTTTGCTGCCACGCGAAAAAGAGGCGCAAGAGGTGATGTTCCCTGCACAAAGCTCGTTTGAATACCAGCAGTGGGCGGTGGCGTTGAACGGCGATGGTTCGCACGTTGGCTTTTTGGAAATTATTGACGAATACGGAGGCACCGCATCGGGCAATTTGGCAAAGGCGTATGCAGGTCTTTGTCAGGCACATTTGGGCGACTATGAAGCCGCATTGGACAATTTGAAAAGCTACAGCCCGGGCGACCGACTATTTGCAGCACAAGTGATTGCAGCAATTGGCGACTGCTATGTATCAAGCGGCGACTCTCAAACAGGCGTATCCTACTTTGAAAAGGCAGCCAAAAAAGCGGACAACAAAGCATTGAGTCCGCTCTTTTTGAACAAAGCCGCCGAAGTATATACAAGTTTGGATGAAACGGAAAAAGCCCTGAAAATCTACACCAAAATCCAAACCGAATACCCCGAATTTGCAGCAGCCAACGCAATTGAAAAGTACATAGAACGGTTAAAATAGTTATGAGTTATGAGTTATGAATTAAACAAACTCAAAAACTCATAACTCATAACTCATAACTCATAACTCATAACTCATAACTCATAACTCATAACTAAAAAACATGGCAACAGCAAACCACCCGCTTTCCAACTACGACCCTGCGACCGTACCTGATGCTTCGGGTATGGAGTTCGCCATTGTGGTGTCGGAATGGAATGGGCATATCACCTCCAAACTTCGGGACGGGGCTTATGACACCTTGTTGAAGCATGGTGCGAAAGCAGAAAATATTACTGTAATCCATGTGCCCGGCAGTTTTGAGTTGATTTTTGCAGCCAAGCACGCTGCCACCAAATTATATCCGGATGCCGTGATTGGGTTGGGATGCGTGATTAGGGGCGAAACACCCCACTTTGAATACGTCTGTCAGGGCGTGACACAGGGCTTTGCCGCCCTCAATGCAGAGGGCAACATCCCCTACATTTTCGGACTGCTGACCGACAACAACGAGCAACAATCCCTCGACCGCGCCGGCGGAAAATTGGGCAACAAAGGTGTAGAAGCAGCAATCACCGCTATAAAAATGGCGAAAATCAATGATGCGTAAACTCACATATCCCCTACTCTGCCTGTTGTCGGTCGCATGCACAGTGGTCGAGAAGGAGGCTGACGGTGTTACTATCTATCTCAAAAAGACTTCGGAGGAGGCGAAATCTATTCATCTGCAAGTTGTTAACGACCATGTGATTCGCGTGACTGCATTTCCAAGCAAAATAATTTCTCAAAATGAAACTTCATTGGCTACGTTCACGCACGGGATGGAGGTTGGATGGTCGTATTCGGCTTCCAACGAGGATGTGGTTTTGAAAACGTCTGCCTTGGTGGTGTCGGTGCAACTTGCCAGCGGCAGAATTATTTTTCAGAACAAAGACCGCCGCCTCATTTTGGCAGAGCCGGACGGCGGTGGAAAAACACTTGAAAACACTGTGCGTCAAGTGTTTGAATCGCCAAACGATGAGCTGTTTTACGGCAGATTGCCATTCATCGTTAGCAACACACATTACGGCATCCTTTGGGACAACGCCACAGAAACGACTTTTGAAAATCCGCGCGATTCCACCGAAAACAATCCCGACAGAAACAAACTCGCTTTTCAGTCGGCTTCCGGCAGCCTTTTGGACTACTATTTTATCTATGGCGAAACGATGGATGAGTTGGTGAGCGGCTATCGCACCGTAACCGGAAAAGCCACAATCCCCCCCCAATGGGCAATGGGGCTGTGGCAAAGC
This sequence comes from Bacteroidia bacterium, assembly GCA_025996835.1. GTDB lineage: Bacteria > Bacteroidota > Bacteroidia > Bacteroidales > Azobacteroidaceae > Azobacteroides. The sequence continues at coordinate 3,530 of BNTU01000005.1, read as the reverse complement.
AGCGACTCCTACACGTCTCAGAATGCGTTGTTGACGGGGATAAACAGGTTTCGCGACCACCAATTTCCGATTGATAACATCATTTCGACAACAACTTACGAGGATAGCCGGTTTCCCGATATGACAAAAATGCTCGAGGATATTCACGCTATGGAGGCACAATTTGCCATTGCTCTGCCGCCACAAGCCTCATGGGAAGAAATCGAAAAAAACATTTTTACAAAAGGCGTGGATGCCTGGTGGCTGAACAACCTGACGGACGCGCTCTACGCAAAAAGCATCTATAAGGGTCAGGAAAAAGCCGATAATTACCACCGCAGCGTGATTTTTGATGGCTCCGAGGCACCCGCATTGCAGCAATATTCGGTCATCACACGGCTGAGCGATGAAAAAAGCAGTTGGGAAGACTTGAAAAAAAGTATCTCCACAGGAGCGAGTTTGTCTATAGCCGGAACACCCTATTGGGCGTTGGAGCCGGATGTTACGCAAAAAAGCGACAGTACGTTGGAGCCATTTCGCGAACTTTACACCCGTTGGCAGCAGTTTAGTGCGTTTACGCCCGTTTTCAGGGCAACTCATGAACCATGGCATATTGCGCCCGAAGGTCATGCAGCCTATTCTTCGCTGCTCTATTATGCCAATTTGCGGTATCGTCTGATGCCTTACATTTACAGTTTGGCGGGTCTATGTTATTTTGACGATTACACGCTGATGCGCCCGCCGGTGATGGATTTTCCGCACGATGCGGAGGTTTTGAACGTTGATGACCAGTATATGTTTGGACCCGCATTGATGGTTTGTCCGGTCTATCGGGAAGCGGTTGCAAAGCGCGAAGTGTATTTCCCAAAAGCCCCCGTTTGGTATGATGTATATTCGGGACGAGCTGTGAATGGAGGGCTAAAAGACACTGTTACAGCACCTTACGACCACATACCATTGTTTGCTCGCGCCGGAGCAATTGTACCCATGGGGTATTCGCTCCAAAACACGCAGGAGGCACAAAAAAATTTAACCCTGTTTGTATACGCCGGAGCTGACGGCAAATTTACGCTCTATGAAGATGAAAACACCAACAACAACTACCTAAAAGGGCGTTTCACACAAATCCCTCTCACCTACAATCATGCCGAAATGAAATTGACCATAGGCAAGCGCACAGGCGAATTTCAAGGCATGACACGCAAACGCATCATCACAGTAGTGTTCGTGTCGCGCAACCACCCCATGGGCATAGATTCCAAATTGTCCGAAAAAAATTCCCACACGATATTGTATAATGGGGATGAGCGAACAGTTTCATTTTAGGGGAAATGTCATTAGCTACAAAGGCACCGAAAAAAATGTGAAAATTAAACTATTTAATTCATTTATATACACTACTTCGATGACCAACCTTAACCACTTTTACCGTTAAAATCTCATCTTTTATGGTATAAAGCACACGATAAACGCCAACTCGAATGCGATATTTATTCTCACTATCAGATAATTTTTTGCACCCAAACGGGCGCGGATTGTACCCTAACCCATTAATTGCACTTTTGATTTTCAAAAGATAATTAGCAGGTATATTATTTAAAGATTTTAAAGCTGTCTTTTCAATTGTAAGTTTGTACATCCTTTTCAATCAAATTGTCAACATACTGATTAAATTCTTCCAAAGATACAGTCTCTGCATTTCTGTGCAGCCAAATTGTGAATAAATCCCAATAGTCCTCACACCGCTCTAAAAAACGATACCATCCACGGCGGATATTGTCAAAAGAAATGCTGTAGCCGTGTGCTACATCGGTGTAATTTTTGTTCACTGTTGCGTCAATGCTCATATTCTCTATATTTTTATGTTCACATTCGGCGGCAAAGGTAGTAATTTATTTCATGTTTTTGCTTACCTTTTGCAAAAATAAATGCCTAAACGTTTGCCAATTCAAAATTGCATTTTTTGTAGATATTTTTTTCATTTCCTTGCCATTTGGCTAATCAATGCCTTGTCGTATGTTGCAATCTCAAAATTACGAATTTTGCTATAAGCGGAAAGCATACAATCCACAAAATCTAATTTTGTAGTTGCAAAAACTTTAAGGGCTTCATCAATCACCTCAAAATCAACGACTGAAACCGTTGGAATCCGAAGAAAATAGCGCAAAGAACTTGCTACATAAGGTCTATCACTTTCATACGTTTTCAACAAAACATAAACTACCTCAGAGAGCACTTCAGAGAGCACAAAACAATCGTTCGATTCTATTGTCAAAATAGAAGTGTTTTTTTGCACCTCATCATCATTGAGAAACAAGCGTAGAATTATATTTGCATCAAGATATACCATACTTTTCATCCATTCCTTTCTTCCAGCCGTCCGTTTCATGTTCTATTTTAGAGGGATTAGCATATTTGTTAAGAATCCCTGCGAGTTGACCGGCGTAAACAACTCCATTGGGCTCATTATTTAAATCCACTACAGATTTATGATTTTCTGCAGGGATAATTCTCAATTCTACCCTTGCGCCACGCCAACTGCTCGGCAATGAAAGTTCTTTAACCAACAAATCATTTTCAATCACTCTATTTAAAACATTGCCACTCACATCAGCTGTCGCTGCTTTCATCACTGTTTCCATATCATCAATATATTAAATTTTTCTGCAAAGGTAATGTTTTTTGTTGAATGGGCAACTCGCTTTTTGGAAATACATTGATTACGGCATCTATTTTCAGTTTTACCTTTTTTTAATATTCAGTGCTCTGATTTCGGGTATTCCAGTAGTTAAAAATGTGATTACGCTGCTTGATTGCGGTTTCAGTCCAAAAAACTTTCAAAGGAGCCATTGTTCGTCTGCTGTATTAAGGTCGTTTTGTAATTCATTTATATACACTACTTCGATGACCAACCTTAACCACTTTTACCGTTAAAATCTCATCTTTTATGGTATAAAGCACACGATAAACACCAACTCGAATGCGATATTTATTCTCACTATCAGATAATTTTTTGCACCCAAACGGGCGCGGATTGTACCCTAACCCATTAATTGCACTTTTGATTTTCAAAAGATAATTAGCAGGTATATTATTTAAAGATTTTAAAGCTGTCTTTTCAATTGTAAGTTTGTACATCCTTTTCAATCAAATTGTCAACATACTGATTAAATTCTTCCAAAGATACAGTCTCTGCATTTCTGTGCATCCAAATTGTGAATAAATCCCAATAGTCCTCGCACCGCTCTAAAAAACGATACCATCCACGGCGGATATTGTCAAAAGAAATGCTGTAGCCATGTGCTACATCTGTGTAATTTTTGTTCACTGTTGCGTCAATGCTCATATCTCTATATTTTTATGTTCTCATTCGGCGGCAAAGGTAGTAATTTTATTTCATGTTTTTGCGTACCTTCGCAAAAAAATAATCAATCATATACGCTACTCCGATGGTCAACACTAACCACATTAACTGTCAAAATATCATCTCTAATCGTATAGATAACCCGGTAAACACCTTTTTAGTTACCTTCTTTTCTACAATTAGTTTA